>NZ_KV839088.1:8862-181180 GCF_001838845.1 Staphylococcus sp. HMSC36A10 | reverse complement strand
AAAATAAAAAAGATAATTTTACTGCTTATGCTACTCCAGAGCATAATTATCAATTTGGTGGTGCTATGATAGAAAGTGAAAAATTAAGCGAGTTACTAAAGCCAGCCAATCAGTTAAAATCACCAGAAAAAATCAAAGAAGAATTAGATAAAAAAGAAGGACACTAGAGCCTTCTTTATTTTGATGTAACCTTCCAATAATCCATTTCATCGCTATCGAAAGTACTTCGCAATTAATATAAATTACTTCATATTCACAAGTATTTGCCTATTTTTCCAGTACATTAACACACCTGAACCACGTTAATTTAAATGAAATAATAGTGTGGTCAGTATAAGAAAATCATATACCGAATAACAATGCCGAAGTGATTGTTTCAACGGCATTTATTTTTTTGCACAAAAGTGTGTGAGGATTTATAAAAAAGGGTATAGTAAGCTCCAACATTTTTTATCTTTTTACATCTTAAATTCATTTTTTATATTCAATAAAATAAAATGTTTTGGAGATAATAAAAGTCATATGTTGGTAAATTTGGATCCTTGCAACAATTCAAAAATTTAAAAGGAGAGATTGCAAATGCCCTATAACTTTACGACGCAGAATAAAGGTTTAATGTCTGTGATGAATCAAGGTGAGACATTTATTCATCAGTCACCCGTTAATGATGAACTAAGTGCTTTGATTAAGTTACTTATTTCGAAAATTAATGGCTGTGACTATTGTGTTGATCTTCATAAGAAAGAACTGAAAGATTTAGGTGTAACGCAAATGAAAATCGATGAAGTGATGAGTTATAATCATCTAGATTTATTTTCAGAGGAAGAAAGAGTGACCTTAGAATTTGCTGAAAAATTAAATGCGATTAAAGATTTTAAAAAATTCGATATTATCGAAAGGCTAAAAATATTTTATGATGAAGAGCAAATTACAGATTTAGTATTCGTGGTAAATCAAATCAATAGTTGGAATCGATTGAACATTATTAGTGAAAATTTATAGTTTTATGTCTTAAATATTTATATTATGAAAGCCACTGAACGATTAGAATCCTCGTTTAGTGGCTTAAAAAAACTGCTATTTAACGAATATCGGTCCTCCTGGTCCAACAGGGATGCCTAATAAGAACCAAATGATGACAAATGCTGTCCACACAATACTTAGCGCGATTGAATACGGCATTAAACTAGAAAGTAAAGCACCTAACTTCATGCGTTTATCGTATTTTTGCGCATAAGTTAATAATAAAGGTAAGTACGGCATCATTGGTGTAATTGGATTGGTAATCGAGTCGCCTACACGGTAAATGACTTGTGTAAATGCGGGATGAAATCCTACAATAATGAGCATTGGAACGAAAATGGGTGCTAAAATTCCCCATTTAGCAGATGCACTACCAATTAATAAATTTACTAATGCACTTAGAATAATAATTCCTAAAATTAGAACAATACCATTTTGATGTTCTAACAATTTAGCGCCTTTAACAGCAGCAATAATGCCTAAATTACTCCATTTTAAAAACGCGAGTAGCTGTGCTGCAAAAAACACAATAACGATAAATGTTCCCATTGATCCTACAGCATCGCCGAACATTTTACCTAAGTCTTTTGTATTTTTAATTTCTTTGCTTAAAATACCATAAACTAATCCAGGTACTAAAAATACGACGAGAATAATTAAACCGACACCATTTATTAATGGCGCATCGTCTAATAAGCTGCCTGTCTTAGCATTTCTTAAAAAGCTATGTTCAGGAATTGCAGTGATAATCAATAAAATGATTGTGACAACAAAACTAAAATTTGCCCATTTTAAAGCATGTGCTTCTTTGTCAGTAATATGTGAAGATGTTTCTTCATGGTCATCATGCATTAAACTATCATCATATTTTCCTAGTCTAGGAATAATGAGCTTAGTTGTAACTAACAATATCGTAGGAAGCAATACAACGACGCTCGCTGCGATAAAGTACCAGTTCATAGCAACGTTTGTTTTAATAGACTCTGAAACGATACGTGTTGCTGGATCTGTAAATGAATAGACTAAAGCATCTTGCATACCTACAACTATATTCGCTGCAAATCCTCCAACAGCGGAAGCATATGCCATCGTTAAACCAGCAATAGGGTGATAGCCAATTTTAATAAAAAGCATTGCTGCAAGCGGTGGCAAGATAATTGTCGCAGCATCACCAGCTGTACTTCCTAAAATGCCAATTAATATAATAGTCGGTAAAATTAAGAAACGTGGTGCGCGATTCACAACAGAAATCATTAACTTGTCGAAGTATCCTGTTTTCTCTGCAACACCAATGCCAATCATAACAGCAAGTACTAAACCCAATGCAGGAAATTCTGAGAAATTTTTTATGGCATCATTCATAATCATCGTAAAACCATCATGGCTTAAAATATTTTTAACATGGATAGTTTGATGTGTACCTGGATGCTTAACGGATACATTAAATAGTGAGACAAGCCATGTCAAAATTGCTAGACCTACACACATTAAAAAGAATAATATACTTGGATCTGGTAATTTATTTCCAATTTTTTCAACACTATTTAAGAAACTATTGACGATAGAACCTTTTTGTCTTTCTTTAGATGTCATCAATTATTCCTCCCCCTTTGTTAAATATTTAAAGTGTAACAAAAAATACTTTTAAAAGTAACAATTTTCAGAAAATAAAAAACTAATATTGTTAAATATTTTGAGTTATTCAATAGAAATTGTATAGCAGAGAGTAGTTAAGACTGCCTAAAGACTTATCTATTAGGTTTATGAAGCATTGAACAGTGGAAAATAAGGACTGTAAGTTTAAGATATGTTGTATAGGAGTGACTGGATGAAACGTTTGGAAAATAAAGTTGCAGTCGTAACAGGAGCAAGTACAGGTATAGGACAAGCTTCAGCAATCGCTTTAGCTCAAGAAGGTGCGTATGTATTGGCGGTAGACATAGCTGAAGCGGTATCGGAGACTGTCGATAAGGTTAAAAGTAATGGTGACAATGCGAAGGCGTATAATGTGGATATTTCAGATGAACAACAAGTGGTAGACTTTGTATCTGACATAAAGGAACAGTTTGGAAGAATCGATGTGTTGTTTAATAATGCAGGCGTTGACAATGCTGCAGGTAGAATTCATGAATACCCGTTAGATGTGTATGACAAGATTATGAATGTAGACATGCGTGGGACATTTTTAATGACGAAAATGATGTTACCTTTAATGATGGCTCAAGGTGGCTCTATTGTTAATACGTCTTCATTTTCAGGACAAGCAGCAGACTTGTATCGCTCTGGATATAATGCTGCGAAAGGCGCAGTGATTAATTTTACAAAATCAATCGCAATTGAGTATGGCCGCGATGGCATTCGAGCCAATGCAATTGCACCAGGTACAATTGAAACCCCGTTAGTAGATAAACTGACAGGTACGAGTGAAGATGATGCAGGTAAAACATTTAGAGAAAATCAAAAATGGATGACTCCGCTGGGACGTTTAGGTAAACCAGAAGAAGTTGCTAAATTAGTAGTCTTCTTAGCATCTGACGACAGTTCATTTATTACTGGTGAAACAATTCGCATTGATGGTGGTGTGATGGCTTACACATGGCCTGGCGAGATGTTAAGTGATGATTCATGGAAGCAGACATTGGAATAATTATTTAAAATCGATATCCAGTGGAAAAGAATTTGGCATGAAGTAAGCAATGTATACATATTGTTGCAATGAAAGACATATGAAATAGGGGGATATAACATGAATATTAGACATATAAGAAATGCCACGGCTGTTATTGAATATGGGGGGAAACATATTTTACTTGATCCAATGTTAAGTGATAAAGGTTCATTTGACCCATTTCCAAATTCACCGAGACAAGATCAAAAAAATCCACTTGTAGAACTACCTATGGCAATTGAAGACATTATAAATGACATCGATTTAGTAATTTTAACGCATTTGCATATTGATCATTTTGATCCGAAAGCAATTGAAGTATTGCCGAAAGATATTAAAATTTACGCACAAAATGAAGAAGATGCTAGTGAAGTAGAGAGTTATGGGTTTACAAACGTTTCTGTATTTAATGATGTGACACACATTGGAGAAATTGAGTTGATTAAAACAGATGCTCAACATGGTCATGGTGAAATTTTGAAAATGACAGGACATGTTCACGGCATGATTTTAAAACATTCTGAAGAGCCGACATTATACTTAGCAGCAGATACAGTTTGGTTTGAAGGGGTTGAAAAAGCATTAAAAACATATCAACCAGATGTTGTTGTTCTTAATGGTGGTGCAAATCAATTCTTTGAAGGTGGTCCATTAGTTATGGATGAACATGATGTGTTAAAAGTTGCTAATACATTGCCACTTGCGCAAATTGTTGTTGTGCATATGGAAGCGGTCAATCATTGGCATTTATCTCGTAAAGACTTGCATGCATTTTTAGAATCACATGAATTAACTAACAGAGTAGTTGCGCCAAATGATGGTGAATTATTAACTTTTGAAAAATAAATTATTGATATTTTAAATCTTATGGATTGAGGCTAGTTTTAACGTATTGTAGGTCGTGCATCTAATTTATCAGAATCTCGAGTTCAAACTTTAGGAGTATCTATAGAATAAGCTGTATATTGTCTATTTTAATAAGTTAAGGAGAATTTTATGTTAAATGAAAAAGAAAGTTTTAGATTATTATATCAAGCTATACGAGAGCTTGCAGATAAAATTGGAGATAATCAGCTAGAAACTAATTCCATTAGTTTATTATTATTGGACTTTGATTTTGAACATGAAGTATTTGATAAATTGTATCTAGCGATTTTAAAATATTTAAATACAGTAAGTATAGAGAATATAAATCATATTGATCTTTTGAATTTAATAGACAATACGATTCCAGAAGATCGAGAGATTAATACGTTTGTAAAAAATAAAATAATAATTGGCTTTGCTAATAATTATTTTCCTGAATTACAAATATTAGCAAATGAAATAAAATCTGATATGGCTAGTTCATTAAAACAATGATGTGTTTATATCAATTTTTAGGGCTTTGTACGAAATTGTACAAAGCTTTTTTGGTGCGCCTGACATGGGCAACAACTTGACGGTGAAAGTCCGTTACAGGCTTGGTAGTAGGAATGTCTATTGTGCATTTACAACAAAGAGTTTCTACAAGTGTGGGTTATTCTCACTAACCCAATACGTAGAGACAACATACGTAAAATATTGAACTGACGAGAACGGAATTTCTACTCAATTATTGGTAAAAATTTTCAAAATGTCTCTAAAGTCTTGAATAGGCGATGTTTAAGGAAGAAACTCGTTTGGATATATGAATTTTCATTTACAACCTTTATTGACAATGATTCTCAACTAATATAGTATATAATCAAATCGTAATAATTACGATTTGTTTTCTGCAACTTTTTTGAAGTTTTAGTTGAGGTGAAAACAGTATACGCATTTGAGTAGGTGTAGTTATACGGACAATTGCATTTACTTAATAGAGCCACATGAAGCACTTTTAAATAAGTTTGGAGTTGCATGTTGATGCAACAACCGAGTACTAAGTCATACTTTTCGTTCTGCGAATGAGTATGACTTACCTAATAGATGGGAAAATATTAGGTTCTTTTTATAAAAATTACAAGGTTTAGAGGAATACAGTTGTTTGCATTCGCACCAACTGCATATAAAGCCATGCTTTTCGCTTTTGCGGAATTAGCATGACTTACCTAATAGATAGCTATTAGGTTCATCTTCTATTAAAAATTACAAGTTTAGGGGAATACAGTTGTTTGCTTCGCAACAACTGCATAAGAGCCTCTAGTAATTAAAAATTACAGAGGCTCTAAAAATACATCTAAAGGAGTGTCGTATGAATCGGCAGGTTATAGAATTTTCTAAGTATAATCCTTCGGGGAATATGACGATACTTGTTCATTCAAAACATGATGCTAGTGAATATGCATCTATCGCCAATCAGTTAATGGCCGCAACACATGTATGTTGTGAACAGGTAGGCTTTATAGAATCAACACAAAATGATGATGGCAATAATTTTCATCTAGTTATGAGTGGTAATGAATTTTGCGGTAATGCGACGATGTCATATATACATCATTTACAGGAAAGTCATTTGCTTAAAGACCAACAGTTTAAGGTGAAGGTATCGGGATGTTCAAGTTTGGTACAATGTTCCATTCATGATCATCAATACTATGAAGTTCAAATGCCACAAGCCCATCGTGTTGTGCCAACAACAATTAACATGGGTAATCATTCATGGAAAGCAATAGAAATTATTTATGAAACATATGTACATTATGTGATTCCAGTTAATCAAGTAACAACAGAAATTCAACATTTAGTTGAAACATTTGTACGTGAACAACAATGGAATAACAAATATAAAACAGTAGGTATAATGCTTTTTGATGAACAACGTCAATTTTTACAGCCATTAATCTATATACCAGAAATCCAAAGTTTAATTTGGGAAAATAGCTGTGGTTCTGGTACAGCATCAATTGGGGTTTTTAATAATTATCAACGTAATGACGCATGCAAAGATTTTACAGTACATCAGCCAGGGGGCAGCATTTTAGTGACATCAAAGCAATGTCATCAATTGGGATATCAAACTTCAATTAAAGGACAGGTTACAACTGTAGCTACAGGAAAAGCATATATAGAATAAGGAGCCTACAATGAATAACTTTAATAATGAAATCAAATTGATATTACAACAATATTTGGAAAAATTTGAAGCGCATTACGAGCGTGTATTACAAGACGATCAATACATCGAAGCATTAGAAACATTGATGGATGACTATAGTGAATTTATTTTAAATCCTATTTATGAACAACAATTTAATGCTTGGCTTGACGTTGAAGAAAAAGAACAATTAATAAAATCACTTCAACACATTACAGCTCAATGTGTAAAACAAGTCGAGATAATTAGAGCAAGACGTCTATTAGACGGACAGGCGTCTACCACAGGTTACTTTGACAACATAGAACATTGTATTGATGAAGAGTTTGGACAATGTAGTATAGCTAGCAATGACAAATTATTGTTAGTTGGTTCAGGTGCATATCCAATGACGTTAATTCAAGTAGCAAAAGAAACAGGTGCTTCAGTTATCGGCATTGATATTGATCCACAAGCCGTTGACTTAGGACGCAGAATCGTTAATGTCTTAGCACCAAATGAAGATATAACAATTACGGATCAAAAGGTATCTGAGCTTAAAGATATCAAAGATGTGACGCATATTATTTTTAGCTCTACAATTCCGTTAAAGTATAGCATTTTAGAGGAATTATATGATTTAACTAATGAAAATGTTGTAGTAGCAATGCGTTTTGGTGATGGCATCAAAGCACTATTTAATTATCCGTCACAAGAAACAGCGGAAGATAAGTGGCAATGTGTGAATAAACACATGAGACCACAGCAAATTTTTGATATAGCACTTTATAAAAAAGCAGCTATAAAGGTAGGTATTACGGATGTCTAAATTATTAATGATAGGCACTGGTCCGGTCGCAATCCAATTAGCGAATATTTGCTATTTAAAATCAGATTATGAGATTGATATGGTTGGACGTGCCTCAACATCAGAAAAATCAAAACGCTTATATAGAGCGTATAAAAAAGAAAAGCGATTTGAAGTTAAAGTACAAAACGAGGCGCATAGACACCTAGAAGGTAAATTTGATATTAATCGCTTATATAAAGATGTAATAAATGTAAAAGGTGAATACGACACGATTGTAATGGCATGCACAGCAGATGCATACTATGACACTTTACAACAATTATCATTAGAAACATTGCAGAGTGTGAAACATGTCATTCTAATATCACCGACATTTGGCTCGCAAATGATTGTCGAACAATTTATGTCTAAATTTAATAAAGATATCGAGGTTATTTCATTTTCAACGTATCTTGGCGATACACGTATTCTCGATAAAGAAGTGCCAAACCACGTTTTGACAACTGGTGTGAAAAAGAAATTGTACATGGGATCAACACATTCAAATTCAACGATGTGTCAACATATCAATGCCCTGTCTGAGCAATTGAATATTCAATTAGAAGTCGTTGAATCGCCACTGCATGCAGAAACACGAAACAGTTCTCTATATGTACATCCTCCATTATTTATGAATGACTTTTCATTGAAAGCCATTTTCGAAGGAACGGATGTACCGGTTTATGTGTATAAGTTATTTCCTGAAGGACCGATAACGATGACACTAATCCGTGAAATGCGTTTAATGTGGAAGGAAATGATGGCTATTTTACAAGCATTTAGAGTGCCGTCAGTCAACCTGCTTCAATTTATGGTGAAAGAGAATTATCCAGTACGTCCTGAAACTTTGGATGAAGGTGATATTGAGCATTTCGAAATCTTGCCAGATATTTTACAAGAGTATCTGCTTTATGTAAGATATACCGCAATCCTCATTGATCCATTTTCACAGCCGGATGAACAAGGACACTACTTTGATTTTTCAGCGGTACCATTTAAGCAAGTCTATAAAAATGAACAGGATGTTGTTCAAATTCCAAGAATGCCAAGTGAAGACTACTACAGAACAGCGATGATTCAGCATATTGGGAAAATGCTAGGTATCAAAACGCCAATGATTGATCAGTTCCTAACACGCTATGAAGCAAGTTGTCAGGCATACAAAGATATGCATCAAGATCAACAATTATCTTCTCAATTTAATACAAACTTATTTGAAGAGGATAAGGCGCTCGTCACAAAATTTTTGGAAATCAATAGAACGCTTTCATACTAAGGGTTTGAAGTTTTATAAAAGAAAAAAATTATTGAATTATGTTTGACATTTACATAAAAATAAGCGAATAATTGAGAAAAATAATCATTACGATTTGATTAAGTAATGCAACTTATCAATTTAGAAAGAGGAAAAACGAATGAGAAAACTAACTAAAATGAGTGCGATGTTACTTGCATCAGGGATAATTTTAACTGGCTGTGGTGGTAATAAAGGCTTAGAAGAAAAGAAAGAGAATAAGCAATTAACGTATACAACAGTTAAAGATATCGGGGATATGAATCCGCATGTTTATGGTGGATCTATGTCTGCTGAAAGTATGATTTATGAACCACTTGTACGTAACACGAAAGATGGTATCAAACCGTTACTAGCTAAAAAATGGGATATTTCTGAAGATGGGAAGACATATACATTCCATTTAAGAGATGATGTGAAATTCCATGATGGAACACCATTTGATGCTGATGCAGTTAAGAAAAATATTGATGCGGTTCAACAAAATAAAAAATTGCATTCTTGGTTAAAGATTTCAACATTGATTGACAATGTAAAAGTTAAAGATAAGTACACGGTTGAATTGAGTTTGAAAGAAGCATATCAACCAGCATTAGCTGAACTAGCGATGCCTCGTCCTTATGTATTTGTGTCTCCAAAAGACTTTAAAAACGGTACAACGAAAGATGGCGTTAAAAAGTTCGATGGTACAGGTCCATTTAAATTAGGTGAACATAAAAAAGACGAGTCTGCAGACTTTAACAAAAACGATCAATATTGGGGCGAAAAATCTAAGCTTAATAAAGTACAAGCTAAAGTGATGCCTGCGGGTGAAACAGCATTCCTATCTATGAAAAAAGGTGAAACAAACTTTGCCTTTACTGACGATAGAGGTACAGATAGCTTAGACAAAGACTCTTTAAAACAATTGAAAGATACAGGTGACTATCAAGTTAAGCGTAGTCAACCAATGAATACGAAAATGTTAGTTGTCAATTCTGGTAAAAAAGATAACGCTGTCAGTGACAAAACAGTCAGACAAGCGATTGGTCATATGGTAAACAGAGATAAAATTGCCAAAGAAATTTTAGATGGCCAAGAAAAACCAGCAACTCAATTATTTGCGAAAAATGTAACAGATATTAATTTTGATATGCCAACACGTAAGTATGACCTTAAAAAAGCAGAATCATTATTAGATGAAGCTGGTTGGAAGAAAGGTAAAGACAGCGATGTTCGTCAAAAAGATGGTAAAAACCTTGAAATGGCAATGTACTATGACAAAGGTTCTTCAAGTCAAAAAGAACAAGCTGAATACTTACAAGCAGAATTTAAGAAAATGGGTATTAAACTAAACATCAATGGCGAAACATCAGATAAAATTGCTGAACGTCGTACTTCTGGAGATTATGACTTAATGTTCAACCAAACTTGGGGATTATTGTACGATCCACAAAGTACGATTGCAGCATTTAAAGCGAAAAACGGTTATGAAAGTGCAACATCAGGAATTGAGAACAAAGATAAAATATACAACAGCATTGATGACGCATTTAAAATCCAAAATGGTAAAGAACGTTCAGACGCTTATAAAAACATCTTGAAACAAATTGATGATGAAGGTATCTTTATCCCTATTTCTCACGGTAGCATGACAGTTGTTGCACCGAAAGATTTAGAAAAAGTATCATTCACACAATCACAGTATGAATTACCATTCAATGAAATGCAGTATAAATAAAGGAGCAATTAGATGTTCAAATTTATCTTAAAACGTATTGCGCTCATGTTTCCATTAGTGATTGTAGTAAGTTTTATGACATTTCTATTGACGTATATTACAAATGAAAATCCAGCTGTGACAATTTTACATGCACAAGGGACACCAAATGTAACACCAGAGTTGATTGCCGAAACGAATGAAAAGTATGGTTTCAATGACCCATTATTAATTCAATATAAAAACTGGTTAATTGAAGCGATGCAGTTTAACTTTGGCACTAGCTACATTACAGGTGACCCTGTTGCTGAACGCATTGGCCCAGCATTTATGAATACATTGAAATTAACAATAATTTCAAGTGTTATGGTAATGATTACATCGATTATATTAGGTGTAGTTAGTGCATTAAAAAGAGGAAAGTTCACTGATCGTGCGATACGTTCAGTGGCTTTCTTTCTAACTGCATTACCATCATATTGGATAGCTTCAATACTTATAATTTACGTATCAGTGAAGTTAAACATATTGCCGACTTCTGGATTAACAGGTTCAGAAAGTTACATATTGCCAGTGATTGTTATTACGATTGCTTATGCTGGTATTTACTTTAGAAATGTTAGACGTTCAATGGTGGAACAATTAAATGAAGACTATGTACTTTATTTAAGAGCTAGTGGTGTGAAATCAATCACATTAATGCTACATGTATTGCGTAATGCTTTACAAGTTGCGGTATCAATCTTTTGTATGTCTATACCAATGATTATGGGTGGACTTGTAGTTATCGAGTATATATTTGCTTGGCCTGGTCTAGGTCAATTAAGTTTAAAAGCTATACTAGAACACGACTTCCCAGTTATTCAAGCATATGTATTAATTGTAGCGGTATTATTTATCGTATTTAATACATTGGCAGATATCATTAATGCGCTATTAAATCCAAGATTAAGGGAGGGCGCACGATGATTATATTAAAACGTTTATTACAAGATAAGGGTGCAGTAATCGCATTAGGCATTATTGTATTATATGTATTTTTAGGATTAGCAGCACCACTTGTGACATTTTATGATCCTAACCATATCGATACGGCAAACAAATTTGCTGGCATGAGTTTTCAACATTTATTAGGCACAGACCATTTAGGTAGAGATATTTTAACAAGACTTATTTATGCGATTAGACCAAGTTTGTTATATGTTTTTGTAGCATTATTTGTTTCTGTGTTTATCGGATCTATTTTAGGATTCTTATCAGGATATTTCCAAGGGTTTGTTGATGCAATCATTATGCGTGCGTGTGATGTTATGTTAGCATTCCCAAGTTATGTTGTAACGTTAGCATTAATTGCATTGTTTGGTATGGGTGCTGAAAATATTATTATGGCATTTATATTGACGCGTTGGGCATGGTTCTGCCGTGTTATTCGTACAAGTGTTATGCAATATACGGCTTCAGACCACGTGAAATTTGCTAAAACAATTGGCATGAATGATATGAAAATTATACATAAACATATTATGCCGTTAACGTTAGCGGATATTGCTATTATCTCTAGTAGCTCGATGTGTTCAATGATCTTGCAAATATCTGGCTTTTCATTTTTAGGATTAGGTGTCAAAGCGCCTACTGCAGAGTGGGGCATGATGCTTAATGAAGCCAGAAAAGTAATGTTTACGCATCCTGAAATGATGTTTGCACCTGGTATTGCCATAGTCATTATCGTGATGGCATTTAATTTCTTATCGGATTCATTACAAGTTGCCATTGATCCCCGCATCTCTTCTAAAGAGAAACTTCGTTCTGTGAAGAAAGGAGTGGTGCAATAATGACTTTGTTAACAGTTAAACATTTGACGATTACAGACACATGGACAGATCAACCGCTAGTTAAAGATGTTCATTTTACAGTAACTAAAGGTGAAACACTTGGTGTTATAGGTGAAAGTGGTAGCGGTAAATCAATCACTTGTAAGTCGATTATTGGTTTGAATCCCGAACGACTCGGGGTGACAGGTGAAATTATCTTTGATGGTACACCAATGTTGTCACTATCCGAATCGCAACTGAAAAAGTACCGTGGTAAAGATATTGCGATGGTGATGCAGCAAGGTAGTCGTGCATTTGATCCATCGACAACAGTAGGTAAACAAATGTTTGAGACTATGAAAGTACATACGTCGTTGTCTACTCAAGAGATTGAAAAGACATTAATTGAATATATGGATTATTTAAGTTTGAAAGATCCTAAACGTATTTTAAAATCATATCCTTATATGTTGTCTGGTGGTATGTTACAGCGATTAATGATTGCTTTAGCGTTAGCTTTGAAACCAAAGTTAATCATTGCTGATGAACCAACAACTGCATTAGATACAATTACACAATATGACGTTTTAGAAGCATTTATAGATATAAAGAAACATTTTGACTGTGCAATGATTTTCATTTCGCATGATTTAACAGTTATTAACAAAATTGCAGACCGTGTCGTTGTGATGAAAAATGGTCAGCTTATTGAACAAGGGACACGTGAATCAGTCTTACACCATCCAGAACATGTTTATACGAAGTATTTACTATCAACGAAGAAGAAAATTAATGATCATTTTAAACATGTGATGAGGGGTGATGTATGTGATTAAAGTTACAGATGTTGAAAAATCATATCAAAGTGCACATGTATTTAAGCGCCGTCGAACACCAATCGTCAAAGGTGTATCATTCGAATGTCCAATAGGGGCAACGATAGCAATCATCGGAGAAAGTGGTAGTGGTAAATCGACTTTAAGCCGTATGATATTAGGTATTGAAAAACCAGACAAAGGTCGCGTGACATTAAATGATCAACCTATGTATAAGAAGAAAGTGAGACGTCATCAAATTGGTGCAGTGTTTCAAGATTATACATCATCATTACATCCATTTCAGACAGTTAGAGAAATCTTATTTGAAGTGATGTGTCAATGTGATGGTCAGCCTAAAGATGTAATGGAAGTTCAAGCTATCACATTGTTAGAAGAAGTCGGGCTATCGAAAGCATATATGGATAAATATCCTAATATGTTATCAGGTGGTGAGGCGCAACGTGTTGCGATTGCACGTGCTATTTGTATTAATCCTAAATATATTTTGTTTGATGAAGCTATTAGTTCGCTCGACATGTCTATTCAAACACAAATACTAGATTTATTGATTCATTTACGAGAAACGCGCCAGCTGAGCTATATTTTTATTACACATGATATTCAAGCTGCAACGTATTTATGTGATCAGTTAATTATTTTTAAAAATGGAAAAATCGAAGAGCGAATTTCAACAAGTGCATTGCATAAAAGTGACAATGCTTATACAAGAGAATTAATAGAAAAACAACTATCATTCTAAGGAGTGAGATAATGAAAGGTGCAATGGCTTGGCCTTTTTTGAGATTATATATATTAACATTGATGTTCTTTAGTGCCAATGCAATCTTAAACGTATTTATACCGTTACGAGGGCATGATTTAGGTGCAACGAATACTGTTATTGGTATCGTTATGGGTGCATATATGTTAACAGCAATGGTGTTTCGACCATGGGCAGGACAAATTATTGCTCGCGTCGGTCCCATTAAAGTATTACGAATTATATTAATAATTAATGCTATTGCTTTAATTATTTATGGCTTTACAGGGTTGGAAGGTTACTTCGTAGCTCGTGTGATGCAAGGTGTATGTACGGCATTCTTCTCAATGTCGTTGCAGTTAGGTATTATTGATGCGTTACCAGAAGAACATCGTTCAGAAGGTGTATCATTGTACTCACTATTTTCAACGATTCCAAACTTGATTGGTCCATTAGTTGCCGTAGGTATTTGGAATGCGAATAATATTTCATTATTCGCGATTGTGATTATCTTTATTGCGTTAACAACAACATTTTTTGGATATCGTGTTACCTTTGCTGAACAAGAACCGGATACTTCCGATAAAATTGAAAAAATGCCGTTCAATGCTGTTACAGTATTCGCGCAATTTTTCAAAAACAAAGAGTTGTTGAACAGCGGTATTATTATGATTGTTGCATCGATTGTATTTGGTGCAGTTAGTACATTTGTACCGTTATATACAGTGAGTTTAGGATTTGCGAATGCAGGTATCTTTTTAACAATACAAGCAATTGCAGTTGTTGCAGCAAGATTTTACTTGAGAAAATATATTCCATCTGATGGTATGTGGCATCCTAAATATATGGTATCAGTCTTATCACTACTAGTTATCGCGTCATTTGTAGTGGCATTTGGTCCGCAAGTTGGTGCAATCATTTTTTATAGTAGTGCGATACTAATAGGAATGACACAAGCAATGGTATATCCAACATTAACATCTTATTTGAGTTTCGTCTTACCAAAAGTAGGTCGCAATATGTTGCTAGGTTTATTTATTGCTTGCGCAGATTTAGGGATTTCACTAGGTGGCGCATTGATGGGACCTATTTCAGACTTAGTAGGATTTAAATGGATGTATTTAATCTGTGGTATGTTAGTCATTGTGATTATGATTATGAGTTTCTTGAAAAAGCCAACACCACGTCCAGCGAGTAGTCTTTAATGAAAAAGTTTAAAGCATATTAAGTTAATGAATATTTTATTTTAAAAAGATATATTGGGTATGATGCTTCGTGTGCTTCATGCTAGGACACGAAACATTTTATATGGCTCGTTTATAGAACGACAATATATCTAAAGAAAGCACACTTAGAAGTTAGTTATGACACTGACTTTTAAGTGTGCTTTTTGATGTGTATGGATAATGGATAATACTCTGGAAAATTTTACATGAAAATATGCAAAACGAGAATGACTGCTAATTGATAAAAGTAGCTCACCATAAAGTTACGGTTGGATTTTAAATACAATAAAGTCGTACTACTTGCTAGTATCAATGCTGGAATGAATTCCCACCATGTATTAATGTATGGATAATAGTACAGTGTTTCAAGGATAACGGATAATACTATTGTAATCTTTAAAGGTATTAATCTGCTTAATTCTTGAATTAAAATATGACGGAAAATAAGTTGGCAAATCAAAATATTTAATATAATGATTAAAGAAAATATAGCTATTAAACTGATGGAACCATACCCTTTAATTAGCGAATAAATGTCAAAGGCAGTAAAGGAATCTACATTTAGTGCGAAAATATCGAAATGATTTAAAAGTGAAAATAGTACGACACTTAGTGTAAATGATATAAGAATATGCCATTTATATTTAGCGCTGGCAACGATTTGCGAACGTATCATTGGAATAAACGCATCTTCATGCATCAGACGAAAAATAGCTAATGAAAGAATAACTGCGAGTAAATAGCTAATGTTCATTGAAATAGGAAAAGAGAAACCCCATGGGGCTTGTTGAGTGAATACAGCTACTAACCCAAAAGTTAAAAAGACGATAATGATTGGCAAGATGTTAACCAAAAATATATAAAGAAAAATAAATCCAATATCACGTTTGAAAAAACGCGATTGTTCGGTAGCGTATTCTTCTTCTATGTAATGTTTTTTTGTATGTGACATAGTATACCTCATAAAGAATTTTATTATATTGATACTTTAGCACATATTACTTTGTATTGTATGTTCTATACATTAAAATTTAAAGGAAATATATGATAATTTCATTCAAAATAATGAAGCGCTTCCATTGTAATTTGTTTTGTAAGGTGTATCATTATGATGAATTGAAATTTTGGGGGAGGTATTGTAATGACGTTTCTTACAGTCATGCAATTTATAGTTAATATTATTGTTGTAGGATTTTTACTTACAGTCATTGTAATCGGGCTTATTTGGTTGATAAAAGATAAAAGGCAATCGCAACATAGTGTTTTAAGAAATTATCCGTTATTAGCACGTATAAGATATATATCAGAAAAAATAGGACCAGAATTACGACAGTATTTATTTTCTGGTGATAACGAAGGGAAGCCTTTTTCACGTAACGATTATAAAAATATCGTTTTAGCTGGGAAATATAATTCACGTATGACAAGTTTTGGTACTACAAGAGATTATCAGGACGGCTTTTACATACAAAACACGATGTTTCCAATACAACGTAACGAAATATCTGTGGATAACACAACATTGATATCTACATTTATTTATAAAATTGCGAATGAGCGTCTGTTTAGTCGCGAAGAATATCGAGCACCGACTAAGATTGATCCCTATTATTTAAGTGATGAACATGCGATAAAACTAGGTGAGAATTTGGCACATCCTTTTATTTTAAAACGTATTGTAGGCCAATCTGGTATGAGTTATGGTGCTTTAGGTAAAAATGCAATTACGGCTTTATCAAAAGGTTTGGCTAAAGCGGGTACATGGATGAATACAGGTGAAGGTGGTTTATCGGAATATCATTTAAAAGGTAATGGTGATATCATTTTCCAAATTGGACCTGGCTTGTTTGGTGTTCGTGATAAAGAAGGTAATTTTAGTGAAGATTTATTTAGTAAAGTAGCACAGTCCTCTAATGTTCGAGCATTTGAATTAAAATTGGCACAAGGCGCAAAAACTCGTGGCGGTCATATGGAAGCAGAAAAAGTGAATGAAGAAATTGCTGCAATACGTAATGTCGAACCATATAAAACAATTAATTCACCGAACCGTTATGAGTTCATTCACAATGCTGAAGATTTAATTCGCTTTGTTGATAAAATACAAGAATTAGGTCAAAAACCTGTAGGATTCAAAATTGTTGTTAGTAAAGTATCAGAAATAGAAACGCTTGTACGCACAATGGTTGAATTAGATAAGTATCCAAGCTTTATTACAATTGATGGCGGTGAAGGTGGTACAGGGGCAACGTTCCAAGAACTACAAGATGGTGTTGGATTACCATTATTTACAGCGTTACCAATTGTGTCAGGCATGCTAGAGAAATATGGTATTCGAGATAAAGTGAAATTGGCCGCATCAGGTAAGCTAGTGACGCCAGATAAAATTGCGATTGCACTAGGTTTAGGTGCAGATTTTGTAAATATCGCACGTGGGATGATGATTAGTGTCGGTTGTATAATGAGTCAACAATGTCACATGAATACGTGTCCAGTTGGTGTTGCAACAACAGATGCTAAAAAAGAAAAAGCATTAATTGTAGGTGAAAAACAATATCGTGTAACTAATTATGTGACAAGTTTGCATGAAGGCTTATTCAATATTGCAGCGGCAGTTGGTGTATCAAGTCCAACAGAAATTACAGCAGACCATATTATTTATCGAAAAGTTGACGGTCAGTTGCAAACAATACATGATTATAAATTAAAATTGATTAGTTAAATTGTATATCCAGAATCATCAGAAGAAACGGATGCTAGATTTATTGAAAACCTAACTCCGAGTACGTTGAGTTTTTTAATATTAATACCCTCAGAATGAGATTAAGGTTTGTAGCCTTAGTCTTTTCTGAGGGTATTTTATGTTATAAACTATTTGTCATCCATTTTGTCTTTTTCTTTTAAACCGCTATGCTTTAACTGTTTTTCAACTTTTTCAAAGCTAAGATATTTATTATCTTTACTATCTTTAGATGATACACCAAAACGTTTGTTTAATTCTTTCATATCAACTTCTTTATAATTAATGTCTAAATGTTCAATTGCTTTTTTGTCTTTATAGTCGACTTTATATTTAGCACCTTTAAGGTCTTTGAAGATATCTTCAGTTTTTGCGAATAACTTTTTAGCTTCATCTTTGCTTATGCCAAGATCATCGTACTTAATTGTGTTTATTGTAGACTGTTTTAAAACTTTATCGTCTTTATAAGTGATTGACGTAAGTACGTGTTTACCATTTACGTCACCTTCATAGGTCTTTGTTTGTTCCTTACTACAAGCTGATAATGCAATGATACATATTAATACTACTACAATTAATGAACTTAATTTTTTCAAAGTCAGTCGCCTTCTTTCAGTATTTGATTATAAATGAATTATAACATTTAGAAAAAAATGATGTTATTCAAAAATTTAAATTTTGCAATTTTTTTTGGAAATACGAGAGTTTTCAAGCGGATTTCTCACAAATTTTTTAAAATTATTAAGCCTGAAATCGTTAAAGAGGTAGGGAACGTAGTATAGACCACTGTTGATTTCATCCTTAGCATTATTGCCAGTATACTAAAAGAAAAGGACAAATGATTTTTTACAATTGCATCTAGAGGTTAAGATTACGACGAATGTGTCGGTGATATTGACGTACTTAAGTACGTACGCTACAATTAGATTAACAGAAGACAAAGGAGGGTTTATATGATTATCACTAGCCCTACAGAAGCGAGAAAAGATTTTTATCAATTACTAAAAAATGTTAATAATAATCACGAACCAATTTATATTAGTGGCAATAATGCCGAAAATAATGCTGTGATTATAGGTTTAGATGATTGGAAAAGTATACAAGAAACAATATATCTTGAATCTACTGGTACAATGGACAAAGTAAGAGATAGAGAAAAAGATAATAGTGGTACAACAAATATAGATGATATTGATTGGGATAATCTTTAATGAGCAATTATACGGTTAAGATTAAAAATTCGGCGAAATCAGATTTAAAGAAAATAAAACATTCTTATTTAAAAAAGCCATTTTTAGAAATTGTTGAGACTTTAAAAAATGATCCGTATAAAATAACACAATCCTTTGAAAAATTAGAGCCTAAATATTTAGAGCGATATTCAAGAAGAATTAACCATCAGCACAGGGTCGTCTATACTGTAGATGATCGAAATAAAGAAGTATTAATATTATCGGCGTGGTCACATTATGATTAATGTATATTCAACATCTGAATAAGTTTAATGGTAAGTTAAATAAAGAAACTAGTATTTAAGTGTAGAGAAAATAGCGGCATTAATGCGTTGTTATCTCTACACTTTTTAGTTTTTTAATAGCGCAGGACTCAACAGATTGAAATTAATAACAATAAAAGAATAACGTATTATAATAAACTACTTTAAACTGTGACTTTTTCTGAATATTAATTTTTAAAATATAGCGCATGAAAACGTTAAAGCGGTAGGCAGTATTTTTCAGAAAGTTAGTGATACAATGTTTATAAGAAGAAATACAGGAGGATGAATAACATGAATCAGTCAGTCAAATTACTTAAACATTTAACAGATGTTAACGGCATTGCTGGATATGAAATGCAAGTTAAAGAAGCAATGCATAATTATATAGAACCGATTAGTGATCAAATTATTGAAGATAATTTAGGAGGCATTTTTGGAAAGAAAATTGCTGAGAATGGCCAATATTCAATTATGATTTCTGGTCATATGGATGAAGTTGGTTTTATAGTAACTAAAATTGATAAACATGGTTTCATTTCATTTACGCCAGTTGGTGGATGGTGGAACCAAGTTATGTTATCGCAAAAAGTAACCATTACAACAGATTCAGGTAAAGAAATTAGAGGTATTATCGGTTCTAAACCGCCACATGTTTTATCACCAGAAGAGCGTAAAAAGCCAATGGAAATTAAAAAAATGTTTATTGATATTGGTGTGAGTAGTAAAGAAGAAGCAGCAGAAGCTGGTGTTGAAGTAGGAAATATGGTGACGCCGTACAGTGAATTTGAAGTGCTAGCAAATGATAAATATTTGACTGCAAAAGCATTTGATAATCGTTATGGTTGTGCCTTAGCAGTTGATGTATTAAAACGTTTAAAAGATGAAGCGATTGGAATTAATTTATACAGTGGTGCAACAGTGCAAGAAGAGGTTGGTCTACGTGGTGCGAAAGTTGCAGCGAATACTATCAAGCCTGATCTGGCGATAGCTGTAGATGTAGGTATAGCATATGATACGCCAGGTATGTCTGGGCAAACAAGTGAAAGTAAACTAGGCGGTGGTCCAGTCGTTATTATGATGGATGCTATGAGCATTGCACATCAAGGTTTTCGTAAACATATTAAAGATGTAGCTAAAAAGCATAATATCGAAGTACAATGGGATACTACACCGGGTGGAGGTACAGATGCGGGAAGTATTCATGTCGCAAATGAAGGTATTCCAACAATAACAATAGGTGTTGCGTTGCGATACATGCATTCTAATGTATCAGTACTCAATCTAGATGATTATGAAAATTCTGTTCGTCTTGTAACTGAAATTGTTCGTTCTTTAAACGATGAAGCCTATAAAAAATTGATGTGGTAATCTAATCCACAAATTATAAAGAATCCTTTTAATATGGTAGGTTGTTAAACAATTGTCTAACTTTAATTCTTAGTCATTAGACAGTATCCATGTTAATAGGATTTTTTGTTTTTAATTTAAATGCTGAAAATCAATTATGCCTAAATTTTGATATAACAAGAAAATGATTTTTTCTTAAATTTAATTGCACTAAAAACCAAAAAAACGGGAATACTATACCTGATATGTTACATGAGGAGCGGTGCAAATGTTGTTAGAAATTAAAGATTTAGTGTATAAAGCGAGCGATAGAATCATACTAGATCATATCAGTCTAAAAGTAGATAAAGGTGAGAGTATTGCCATTATCGGTCCATCAGGTAGTGGTAAAAGTACATTTCAAAAGCAAATATGTAATTTGATTAGTCCAACTAGTGGAAAACTATATTTTAAAGGTAAACCCTATAATGATTATGACCCGGAAGAATTGCGTCAACAAATCAGTTATCTGATGCAGCAAAGTGACTTGTTTGGTGAAACGATTGAAGATAACATGATATTCCCATCTCTTGCACGTAATGATAAATTTGATAGAAAACGCGCGAAGCAATTAATTAAAGATGTCGGTTTGGGACATTATCAATTAAGTTCGGAAGTGGAAAATATGTCGGGTGGTGAGCGACAAAGAATTGCTATAGCGCGCCAATTGATGTATACACCGGATATTCTTTTATTAGATGAATCGACCAGTGCATTAGACGTTCATAATAAAGAAAAAATAGAAAATATCATTTTTAAGTTAGTGGAACAAGGTGTTGCTATCATGTGGATTACCCATAGTGATGATCAAAGTATGAGACATTTTCAAAAACGCATAACGATTGTTGATGGCAAAATTTCTAAGATTGAGGAGTTGAATCAACATGAGTAATACGGCACTTGGCTTGACGGCATTGCTTTTAGTCATTCCGATTATCATTTCATATAAAGAAGGTTTACATATTATTAAAGATTTAATTGTTGCGACACTACGGGCAGTTGTGCAATTAATCATTTTGGGGTTTTTGCTGCATTATATTTTTAAAATAAACGATAAATGGCTGCTTATTTTATGTGTATTGGTCATTATTATTAATGCATCATGGAATACGATTAGTCGAGCATCACCAGTGATGCATCATGTGTTTTGGATATCATTTCTAGCTATCTTCATTGGAACAGCATTACCACTTGCAGGTACTGTAGCTACAGGGGCAATTCATTTTACCGCAAATGAGGTTATACCGATTGGAGGTATGCTAGCAAATAATGGTCTAATTGCGATTAATCTGGCGTATCAAAATTTAGACCGCGCATTCGTGCAAGATGGAACTAACATTGAATCTAAATTATCACTTGCAGCAGCGCCGAAATTAGCATCTAAAGGTGCTATTCGAGAAAGTATACGTTTAGCGATTGTACCAACCATTGATTCAGTCAAAACATATGGGCTTGTGTCGATTCCGGGTATGATGACTGGTTTAATTATTGGTGGCGTACCGCCATTACAAGCTATAAAATTTCAATTATTAGTTGTGTTTATTCATACAACAGCGACAATTATGTCAGCTTTAATTGCGACATATTTAAGTTACGGTCAATTTTTCAATGCTAGACATCAATTAATTGCGCGAACTACCGATGTTAAAAGCGAATAATTTAAGATAGTCACTATGGTTACTTAGTTTATAGTTACGCATATAAAAAAGTGGAATTACGCATACATCTTAAGTTGGCATATTAACGTGCTAATTTAAGATACATGCGTTTTTTATTGTTCTATTTGTTAGGAAATTAAAAACTGTGTCTTAACACTTTGAGATGTTTGTTTTAATTTTGCAAATACTGAAAAATAATTTCATTCTTTTTTCAATATATCACAGAAAATAGTTGCCAAATATTATATAATAGAACGGTTATAAGTAAATTTGTGTTGTACACATTTATTAATAAATCGTTATTCTATGGGAAATGAATATCGTGAAATTTGTTCGAAAGGAGTTTTATAAATGTCTGTTATGCGATTATTCACATTCATTTTAAGTATTTTTATAGTAGGAATGGTTGAAATGATGGTTGCAGGAATCATGAACTTAATGAGTCATGACCTACATGTATCAGAAGCGGTCATTGGTCAATTAGTGACGATGTATGCTTTGACATTTGCGATATGTGGACCAATCTTAGTTAAATTAACAAATCGCTTTTCTACAAGACCGGTATTGTTATGGACGTTACTTATATTTATTATCGGAAACGGTATTATTGCTGTTGCACCTAATTTCTCAATATTAGTTATCGGTAGAATCATTTCGTCTGCAGCGGCTGCATTGATTATTGTTAAGGTACTAGCTATTACTGCGATGCTAACCGCGCCTAAAAATCGTGGCAAAATGATTGGACTTGTTTATACAGGTTTTAGTGGTGCAAATGTCTTTGGTGTACCTATTGGAACTGTCATTGGTGATTTAGTAGGTTGGAGATATACATTTTTATTCTTAATTATTGTCAGTATCATCGTAGGTTTATTGATGATGATTTATTTACCGAAAGATCAAGAATTAAATCGTGGTCCTGTGAATCATGAAGCACCATCTCATGAAAATCATGTCACTTCAAAAATATTAAGACCTGCAGAAGTAGCAAAATATTTAATCATTACGTTCTTAGTCTTGATTGCTAATTCAGTCACATTTGTCTTTATTAATCCCCTTATTTTATCTAATGGTCATGATATGTCATTTGTGTCTTTAGCACTTCTTGTAAACGGAATTGCTGGTGTCATTGGAACATCGTTAGGTGGAATATTCTCTGACAAAATTACAAGTAAACGTTGGTTGATGATATCAGTATCAATTTTTATTGTCATGATGTTAGTGATGAATATTATTCTTCCAGGAACGGGCTTATTGTTAGTAGGACTGTTTATTTGGAATATTATGCAATGGAGTACAAATCCAGCTGTTCAAAGTGGTGTAATTCAACATGTTGAAGGTGATACAAGCCAAGTCATGAGTTGGAACATGTCGAGTTTAAATGCCGGTATAGGTGTTGGTGGTATTATTGGTGGTTTAGTTATGGCGCACGTTTCGGTTCAAGCTATCACGTATACGAGCGCGATTATTGGCGCATTAGGTTTAATTGTTGTTTTCACATTAAAAAATAATCATTATGCTAAAACATATAAATCATAATAATAAAACATAATTAAAAGCACGCCTGCTATCAAATTCAGGTGTGCTTTTTTAAATGCGATAAAGTTATTGATATGTGCGATAGTAGCGACGTTCATTATGATATTTTGGCCAAGGCATTTTACCTGTTTTAGCAAAATTGGCTAAATCGTTTTGCATTTGTCGACTTAAAAATTTAAGATGATCAGTGATTGGATATTGATGTGCTGATAAAATTTGTAAGTTTCCGAACCAAAATATCATATCAAGAATATGGTACGCACTGCGATAGTGTTCGCTTGAAGTATCATGCCAGGCAAATTCTGCAAACCATGATTGTACATTTGAATCTTGAATATTGAGTTGTTGCAAAAATTGTTCCATCGGCTGTTTGAAATAGCAATGTGTAATCGCTAAAGATTGTTGCTTAGCCGTCTGAACATCTTCGTATTTTAAAGGAATATCATTTAATTCCATAATATCGATAAAGCGTTGCGGCGATAATTTCTTTTGTTCACTAGTAATATAAATATCGCCTTCATCCTTCGTATAGCATGCCAATATAGGTTTGGATGTTGGAAAATGATGTTTCATATGATCCGTTTTGATAGGTGCATATATTAAATCTAGGCCTTTAGAAGGTCCGCGAGATTGCTTGAGTTTAGACATTAACATCAAAATATCATCTGTAGTTAGCGTTGTTACGTCATCTGTATCTAAATAATCGACCATCATTTTTTGAAAATGCTTAGCTTTGTTGCGTGCATTTTCTAAGGTGTCTAAACGTAATGCACCACTTAGTAGAATAACTTTATGGAAATAAGGTTCAATGTCAGGTAGTTTCATTAAAGTTAAAATGCTCATACTACCCGCAGACTGACCCATCAAAGTAACATTATTAGGGTTTCCGCCAAAGGATTCGATAAATAGATGAACCCACTTTATAACATTTATTTGATCTGAAATGCCATTGTTCGAATTGAATTCACTATTAAAATAGGACCAATCTAAGTAACCTAACGCACCTAAACGATAGTTGCATGTGATAACGATGACATCATTATTTTTTACTAAATGCGCTGGTTGATAGAGTTCAGCAGAACCATGCCCATTTTCAAAACTTCCGCCATAAAAATAAATGATGACCGGCTTATTATTTTTATCATTATGTTGCTTCCAAATATTAAGATATAGACAATCTTCATTTTCAGTAAAGTTTGTTTGTTGCGAGGAGAAAAAATCTTCTAATTTATTATCAGGTTGAGGTGGGATAGGCTTAATAGTTTTAGCATCGATTGGCTCATGCCACTGTGTTTTTAACGTAGAATGTTTAAAGCGATGGTTATTAATTGGTGGCTCAGCATATGGAATGCCTAAGAAGATATCTAGGCCATCTTGTGTGATACCATGAATCTGACCACCTGCAGTACTTATCTTCATATTTATTAACCTCCTTATCATCCCCAAATTAATCATACCACGGTAAAGAAGTGATGGGTGACACCTCTAACAAGACAATTTTGTGACTGAATCAGATAAGCATGCTATCCGTATTAAATCAAACTATCTTGAGCATTATATGATGCTCTTCGATAGTGCCATTTCATGACAATACCAGTCTCACTATCTTGTTATGTTATTTATATCCCATTTTCAAAATAAAAAACCAACCAAGATTATTGAAATCAATGGTTGGTGAATATTTGTGCGAGCTTTGAAATCATATTTGAAAATTTAATTAGATGAATTGGCTTCTTTATCTAGTGCTTCGGTCATCTTCGTGTTGATCCGTTTTGCGCGACGGAAATAAACACTTTCAAATGAACTTGTTGTACCAATGTAATAGAAAATAAGTGCCACGATTATGATAACGATAAAGTCATAAGGATAATGAATAAAGTTCAATCCTTTAAATTCTTTACTACCTATAAATGACAGTAATGAGAGAACGATTAAATATACAATAATCCATAAACTACCGCCAATTTGCTTCTTCGTATTACGCCAATTCATTCGATATTCATAGAAAAAGTAGATTGGTAAGCCGAGTATAATGATTAAAATAACTTCTGCTGTCGTTGGCCACATTGCCCAATATATAGCTAAAGATGCTAATACAAAAGATAATGGTGCCATTACTTTTAATATTTTGGCTCTGAATGGACGTGTCATAGTTGGACCCATTTTACGTAAAGCAATTACTGTCGTTGGTCCAGTTAAATAGGCAACTAAGGTCGCAGTAGAAATAACGGCTGCTAATGTACCCCAATCTCTAAATAATGTAACCATAACCATGCTAATAATGGCATTGAAGATAATTGCTACACGAGGAATATGATATTTTTCGTTCATTTTTCCAAGAAATTTAGGTATATGTCCATTTTTCTCCATTGCGCGTAAAACACGTCCTGTAACTGCAACAAATGATACGCCAGTTCCAAAAGGTGAAACAACTGCTTCAATATATAATAAAATTGCTAACCAATTAATGCCTAATAATATAGCTAAGTCAGCAAACGGTGAGTTGAAATTGATACCACTCCATCCGCTATGTTGTAACATTGATTGAGGCATAGAAGTAATAAATGTACTTTGGAGAATAATGTATAGTACTGCGCTTAGTGATAATGAAATAGCAATGCCTCGTGCGATATTCTTTTCAGGATTTTTAATTTCTGACCCCATATTGATAATCGTTTGGAATGAATTAAATGAGAAAATAATCCCTGATGCTGTTGTTGCAGCAAAAATAGGTGCGCTACCATAAGGCATAAATGTACTTGCTGAATGCCCGTAGTTAGAGGTGTCAAAACCAGACAACATCAACATAATAATCGTTAACGTTGGAACACCTAACTTAAATACGGAAATTAAACTTGTAAATGATGTTAACAGTTTAACTGACCAATAGTTTAATAATGAAAAAATAATAATGATGAGATACACAGCTAGTAAACCGTATGTGCTTATAGAGCCGTTTTCCATTAAGTGTGCCATTGGCTTTGCCCAATGCCAAGGCCATGAACTCATATATTGTACTGCTGAAACAGCTTCAATTGGTATAATTGTAACAAGTGATACCCAATTGGCCCACGCAGCAATAAAGCCTAATAATGAGCCGTGTGTATATTGTGCATAGTTACTCATACCCCCAGATTGTGGGAACATTGTACCTATTTCAATATAGTTATAAGCTATGGTTCCGATAACTAGAAATCCAATAACCCATGAAATAATTGCAGCTGGACCGGCTATTGAAGATGCTTCCCAGGCACCGAATAACCAGCCGGATCCAATTAATGAACCTAGCCCTAATAATATTAATTGGGATAGATTAATTTTGTCGTCGTGCGATTGTTTGTCTTTGTTCATAAATACTCCTTCGTTATTGCCGAAAATACAAAAAATAATATGCGACAATTATACGCTTATTACAATAATAGTCAAATTTATTTTTTGTAAAAGTGCAAAATCATTGGCTAAATTAGTTTTTTTGAAATTTTGGATATATAATACAATATATATTGAATAATAGACTGGAAGTGATCGTTATGACCGTTAAACAACCGAATGAACAAGTTGAAGCATTTTTAAATAAAGAGAGTCAATGGCAAGAAGAATATCAATATTTGAGAGACTTAATTTTCAATGAAACTGAACTTGAGGAAGCATATAAATGGATGCATCCTTGTTACACTTTAAAGAATAAAAATGTTGTGCTGATTCATGGTTTCAAAAACTATGTTGCACTATTATTCCATAAAGGTGCTATTTTAGAAGATAAGTATCATACACTCATTCAACAGACTGAAAAAGTACAAGCAGCACGCCAGTTAAGATTTGAAAATCTAGAAGAGATTAAAGCGCGTACAGAAGAAATTAAATACTATTTAGAAGAAGCTATTAAAGTTGAAAAAGCTGGCAAAAAGGTTGAAATGAAGAAAACTGAGGACTATGTTATTCCTAAAGAGTTAGAAGCTAAGTTCGAAGAAATGCCACAATTAGAGTCGTCATTTTATAAATTAACGCCAGGCAGACAGCATCAATACATTTATCATATTGAACAAGCTAAACGTAGTGAAACAAGACAAAAGCGCGTTGAAAAGTATATTAATCAAATACTTGAAGGTAAAGGGATGCATGATAAGTAATTCATGAGTATAGGGATACACACTATACAACAATATACAGGATGACATGAAACAATCAGTGGTTAATGCCATTGGTTGTTTTTTCGTATGTGGTATTAATTTGAGTGCCCCCATGATTTATATCGAGTATATTTGATGGAATCACGCAAATATTTAATGAGATGGGCAATGTCCATGATTTTTACAAAATAACGACATTTATAATATTTTTTCACATTTTTGACATTTTTTTGTCGCAAACCAACCAATTGTGCGGTAATAAATTCGCTTTTGAAAAATGTGAGTTATCAATTTAGTTGCTAATTATAAAATAATGCTGTTTAATAACAACATATAGAGTATGTTAGTTTTAAATGTCGAATATACGAATGTGCAAACAAAGAGTAATCGGTAGAAATTCAACATACATAGCGCCGTTTATTTTTTGATGATTCACATTACAGATGATAAATATACAATTCTACATAATCAAGACCATGATGTGTACTTGTTTAACTTATGACTCTATTTGTTTAACAATTACCATGATGGTCTTTTAATTTTATGCGTATCATTCGTCATATGTTGTTATGAGGAAGGAGAAATGATTATGTTAAGTATTAAACATTTAACGAAAATTTATTCTGGCAGTAAAAAGGCTGTAGATGACATCTCTTTAGATATTCAATCAGGGGAATTTATTGCATTTATAGGAACGAGTGGGAGCGGTAAGACAACCGCTTTAAGAATGATAAATCGCATGATTGAAGCAACAGAAGGACAAATTGAAATTGATGGTAAAGATGTTCGAAGTATGAACCCTGTCGAATTGCGTCGAAGCATTGGTTATGTTATTCAACAAATCGGGTTAATGCCTCATATGACTATAAGAGAAAATATAGTACTTGTACCGAAGTTACTTAAATGGTCAAAAGAGAAAAAAGATGAACGTGCAAAAGCACTAATTAAGCTTGTAGATTTACCAGAATCATATTTAGATCGATATCCTGCAGAATTATCTGGTGGACAACAACAACGTATCGGTGTCGTTAGAGCACTTGCGGCCGAACAAGACATTATTTTAATGGATGAACCTTTTGGCGCATTAGATCCTATTACGAGAGATACACTGCAAGATTTAGTGAAAACTTTACAACGAAAATTAGGTAAGACGTTTATCTTTGTAACGCATGATATGGATGAAGCGATTAAATTAGCAGATAAAATTTGTATTATGTCAGAAGGTAAATTGGTGCAATTTGATACACCAGATAATATTTTAAGGCATCCTGCAAATGATTTTGTGCGTGATTTTATCGGTCAAAATAGACTGATTCAAGACCGTCCGAATGACAAGACTGTTGAAGGCGTTATGATTAAGCCAATCACGATACAAGCAGATGCAACGCTTAATGATGCTGTTCATATTATGAGACAAAAGCGTGTAGATACGATTTTTGTCGTTGATAGTGACAACCATTTACTTGGATTCTTAGACATTGAGGATATTAACCAAGGTATACGAGGACACAAAACTTTACGTGATATGATGCAACAAAATATTTATACCGTTCAAATTGATTCGAAATTGCAAGATTCTGTTCGCACGATTTTAAAAAGAAATATCAGAAATGTTCCTGTTGTAGACCAATATAATCGCTTAGTTGGACTAATTACACGTACCAATGTTGTGGATATAGTTTATGACACGATTTGGGGTGACAGCGAGGCTACATCTCATACGGAACATAATGGAAAAGACACCATTCCCTCTGTATCAGGTGAACCACATAATGAGAATGTTGAAACACATGGTATTGGAGTGGATAAATCATGATAGCATTTCTTCAAGAGAATGGTGGACAACTCATATCGAAAACATTGGAGCACTTTTACATTTCTATGGTGGCATTATTACTTGCTATCGTCGTTGCTGTTCCTTTAGGTATATTACTATCTAAAACGAAGCGAACTGCCAATATTATTTTAACTGTGGCGGGAGTCTTACAAACGATTCCTACATTAGCCGTACTTGCCATTATGATACCGATTTTTGGTGTTGGAAAAACACCAGCAATTGTAGCGCTATTTATTTATGTATTATTACCTATTTTAAATAACACAGTGCTAGGTGTTAAAAATATTGATAGTAATATTAAAGAAGCTGGAAAAAGTATGGGCATGACGCAACTCCAACTTATGAAAGACATTGAATTACCGTTAGCCTTACCGCTTATAATTGGTGGCATTCGCTTATCATCTGTATATGTTATTAGCTGGGCAACGCTCGCAAGCTATGTTGGTGCGGGAGGTTTAGGTGATTTTATATTCAATGGTTTAAATTTATATGACCCAATGATGATAATAACTGCGACTGTACTTGTAACTGCTTTAGCATTACTTGTTGATGCATTATTATCACTAGTTGAAAAATGGGTAGTTCCAAAAGGATTAAAGATATCTGGATAATTAGGAGGAAAAGATAATGAAGAAACTAAAACGTATTGTAGTCGTGCTTGTATTATCTCTTACTGTATTATCTGGATGTAGTCTACCCGGACTAGGTAGTAAAAGCACGAAAAATGATGTCAAAATTACTGCATTGTCGACAAGTGAATCGCAAATTATTTCGCATATGTTGCGACTATTAATCGAACATGATACGAATGGCAAGATTAAGCCAACATTAATTAATAATTTAGGGTCAAGTACGATTCAGCATAACGCATTGATTAATGGAGATGCCAATATTTCAGGAGTAAGATATAATGGCACAGATTTAACAGGTGTTTTAAAAGAAGAGCCAATCAAAGATCCTAAGAAAGCTATGATGGCGACACAACAAGGATTCCAAAAGAAATTTGATCAAACATTTTTCAATTCATATGGTTTTGCGAATACGTATGCATTTATGGTAACGAAAGAAACAGCTAAAAAATATCATTTGGAGAAAGTTTCAGATTTAGAAAAATATAGCAAAGATTTACGTTTAGGCATGGATAGTTCATGGATGAATCGTAAGGGTGATGGCTACCAAGGATTTAAAAAAGAATATGGTTTTGATTTTGGTACAGTAAGACCGATGCAAATCGGATTAGTATATGATGCATTAAGTTCAGGAAATTTAGACGTTGCATTAGGATATTCTACAGATGGGCGAATAGCTGCATATGATTTGAAAGTACTTAAAGATGACAAACATTTCTTTCCTCCTTATGCTGCCAGCGCTGTCGCTACAAACGAATTGTTGCGTCAACATCCAGAGCTTAAAACGATAATTAATAAATTAGATGGCAAAATTTCAACTTCAGAGATGCAACGATTGAATTATGAAGCGGATGGAAAAGGCAAAGAACCAGCAGTAGTTGCTGAGGAATTTCTGAAAAAACATCACTACTTTGAAAATCAGAAAGGTGGTCATAAATGATGGAAGGAAATTTATTACAGCAATTGTTTCACTATTATGCCATGAACTATGGCTATCTCTGGGATTTATTTTTCAAACATTTATTAATGTCAGTATATGGTGTGCTGTTTGCATCGTTAATCGGCATCCCATTAGGTATCTTACTTGCAAGGTATACTAAATTATCTGGATTTGTAATTACAATCGCGAATATCATTCAAACGGTGCCAGTTATCGCAATGCTTGCTATTTTAATGTTAGTTATGGGATTAGGTGCAGAAACAGTAGTATTAACAGTATTTTTATATGCTTTATTACCAATTATTAAAAATACTTATACAGGAATAGCTAGTGTTGATGTGAATATTAAAGATGCTGGTAAAGGCATGGGCATGACACGAAACCAAGTATTACGAATGATTGAATTACCATTATCGGTTTCAGTCATTATTGGTGGTATTAGAATTGCATTAGTTGTGGCTATAGGTGTTGTTGCTGTAGGTTCATTTATCGGGGCGCCAACTCTTGGTGATATTGTGATACGTGGTACAAATGCGACTGACGGCACAACATTTATACTAGCAGGAGCAATTCCCATTGCAGTCATTGCTATTTTAATAGATGTATTATTGAGAATGTTAGAAAGACGTTTAGATCCGACGACACGTCACCAAAAACATAGATCAAAGCACCGTCCCCAAGGAATAAACTTATAGAGGACCTTGGTATATTGTAATTTATTATTATGTAAATATTTGAAATGCATTAATAGGCTGTCCAATATCTTGAATGGTATTTGGATGGCCTATTTGCCGTGGATAAATGTATGCGTTTACACTAAAATAGCAATAATTATCCCGAAATAATTTGTATAAATAATCTCTAATAATGTAAAAATACTAAAAATTGAAATGTTTTATTTATAATTATCTGCAAATTTATGATATTGTTTCTTAATATATCATATTAAAAATTTGTTTTTTATAACTTAGGAGGCTTTTCTATTTCATGGACACTTCGAAACAATTTAGAGGTGACAATCGTTTGTTATTAGGTATTGTCTTAGGTGTCATTACCTTTTGGCTATTCGCACAGTCACTTGTTAATCTTGTTGTCCCGTTGCAAGCAACATACAGTAGTGACGTCGGTACGATAAATATTGCTGTTAGTTTATCAGCGCTGTTTGCTGGATTATTTATCGTGGGTGCTGGAGATGTAGCTGATAAGCTTGGCCGCGTTAAAATTACATATGTGGGTCTTATTTTAAATGTCATCGGTTCATTACTCATCATTATCACACCGTTACCAGCATTTTTAATTATAGGTAGAATAATTCAAGGTTTGTCTGCAGCCTGCATTATGCCTGCGACACTTGCCATTATAAATGAGTATTATATTGGAACGCGCAGACAACGTGCCTTAAGTTACTGGTCAATTGGTTCTTGGGGCGGTAGTGGTATTTGTACGTTGTTTGGTGGCTTAATGGCTACTTATATAGGCTGGCGTTCAATATTTATAGTTTCAATTTTATTAACATTATTATCGATGTATTTAATTAAACATACACCTGAAACTAAAGCTGAACCGGTAAAAAGCTTAAAAGGTGAAACGAAAAAGTTTGATGTTATTGGATTAATCATTTTAGTGGTGACAATGTTAAGTCTTAACGTGATTATTACGCAGACATCTCATTTCGGTTTAGTTTCACCAATGATACTAAGTTTAATTGTTATTTTTATCTTGTCATTAATAGGTTTTGTCTACTATGAAAATAAGATTAAATATCCGCTTGTAGATTTTTCTATTTTTAAAAATAGAGGATACAGTGGGGCGACGATATCTAACTTTCTATTAAATGGTGTTGCTGGTGGTGCATTAATCGTCATTAACACTTATTACCAACAACAATTAGGTTTTAATTCATCTCAAACAGGATATATCTCATTAACGTATTTAATTGCAGTATTGTTAATGATCCGTGTAGGTGAAAAGATTTTAACTCAGTTTGGTCCGAAGCGTCCACTATTATTAGGTAGTGGATTTACAGTAATTGGACTTATCTTATTGTCATTAACATTTTTGCCTGAAATGTGGTATATCGTGTCTAGCATTGTCGGCTACTTACTGTTTGGTACGGGTTTAGGACTGTATGCTACCCCTTCTACAGATACAGCAGTTGCGAGTGCGCCAGATGACAAATCAGGTGTAGCTTCAGGTGTTTATAAAATGGCTTCGTCATTAGGAAATGCATTTGGTGTGGCAGTATCTGGTACGATTTATACAGTTTTAGCAGCAAATTTAAATTTACATTTAGGCGGCTTCTCTGGCATGATGTTTAATGTCATTTTAGCAGTGATTGCATTTTTAGTTATTCTATTTTTAGTTCCGAAAAATCAAACGAATTTGTAAAACTGAAATGAAAGCAAGTTATTATGTAGGAAATTTAAAGTGAATTTTGTGAAAGTAAGTGAAGTGTTTATGGATTCACACCTAATATTGAGCGACAATGTTCAGTATTAGGTGTATTTTTATAAGTTATAAATAATTATTAAATTAACGGTGGCGTAAGTGAGTAATTTTCGAATTGACGCTTATATACGAAAGTAGTATTTTAAAATTGAACAACAACGATGAAGAGGGGTTTACAGTATGAAAATTGCAATTGCGGGGTCTGGTGCACTAGGCAGTGGCTTTGGTGCTAAATTATTTCAAGCAGGTTATGATGTAACGCTTATTGATGGTTATAGTTCTCATGTTGAAGCGGTCAAAGAGCATGGGTTAAATATAACGATTAATGGCGAAAAATTCGTATTAGATATCCCAATGTGTCATTTAAATGAACAACCACAAGATAGTATTTATGATATTGTTTTTCTATTTCCAAAATCTATGCAATTAAAATCTGTGATGGATGCTATGAAATCAAATATTAATGACGACACAATCGTCGTGTGTACAATGAATGGTTTGAAACATGAAGAAATCATCTCGCAATATGTTGCTGAATCACAAATTGTTAGAGGTGTCACAACTTGGACTGCAGGTCTGGAAAGTCCAGGGCATAGTCACTTGCTTGGTAGCGGTCCGGTTGAAATTGGTGCGTTAGTTGACGAAGGTAAAGAAAACGTTAAGAAAGTGGCTGAAATTCTTAACAAAGCAGGATTAAATGGCGTTATTAGTCAAGATTTACATCAATCAATTTGGAAGAAGATTTGCGTTAATGGTACAGCCAATGCCTTAAGTACAGTGTTAGAATGCAATATGGCAGCACTTAATGAAAGCAGTTATGCGAAGTGTTTAATTTATAAATTGACACAAGAAATAGTGCATGTCGCAACTATAGATGACGTTCATTTAAATGTTGATGAAGTATTTGAATATTTAATCGGCTTAAATGACAAAGTAGGTGCACACTATCCGTCTATGTATCAAGACCTAATCGTCAACAATAGAAAGACTGAAATTGATTATATTAATGGTGCAGTTGCAACTCTAGGAAAGAAACGTCATATAGAAGCACCTGTGAATCGATTTATTACGGATTTAATACATGCTAAAGAAAGTCAGCGACAAGCCCAAGATTAATTGATGCTTTTAGGTATGGCTGCGAGTTAATGACGACAATGTGAAAATCAAGGTCATTATTAAAAGTGAAATGAAGTAAATATAGAACAGCAGTAAGGTACGTTCCAATTGAAATGATCTTAGTGCTGTTCTTCTTGATTTATCTTCGGCTTAATTTAGGTTTGATGTAGGTCTATGACATACTTATAGCATTTGCAAGACAGATTTTATGATGATACTGTTAACAAATTTTGAGGCAAATTATTTGGAAGTCTGGCATGAATTTTGTACACTCATCAAGCAAGTTACTATAAGACAAAATAGAGAAAAGGTGTTTATAATGAGTAAAATTTTTGTGACTGGTGCAACAGGCTTAATCGGCATTAAATTAGTTCAAAGACTAAAAGAAGAAGGGCATGAGGTTGCTGGTTTTACTACTTCTGAGAATGGTCAACATAAGTTAGAATATGTTGGCATTAAAGCATATATTGGTGATATTTTAAAAGCCGATACAATTGAGCAAGCTTTAGCTGACTTTAAACCAGAAATTATTATCAATCAAATTACTGATTTGAAAAATGTCGATATGGCAGCGAATACTAAAGTACGTATTGAAGGCTCTAAAAACTTAATTGACGCAGCTAAAAAGCATGACGTGAAAAAAGTTATTGCACAAAGTATTGCCTTTATGTATGAACCTGGCGAAGGTTTAGCAACTGAAGAAACATCACTTGATTTTAATTCAACTGGAGATAGAAAAGTAACAGTTGATGGTGTCGTGGGTCTTGAAAAAGAAACAGCACGTATGGATGAATATGTTGTCTTACGCTTTGGTTGGTTATACGGCCCAGGTACTTGGTACGGTAAAGATGGTATGATTTATAATCAATTTATAGATGGACAAGTGACATTATCAGACGGTGTAACATCATTTATCCATCTTGATGATGCAGTAGAAACATCTATTCAAGCTATCAATTTTGAAAATGGTATTTACAATGTTGCTGATGATGAACCTGTAAAAGGCTCTGAATTTGCAGAGTGGTATAAAGCACAACTAGGTGTGGAACCAAATATTGATATTCAACCTGCACAACCATTTGAACGTGGTGTGAGTAATGAGAAGTTCAAAGAACAAGGTGGCTCTTTAATTTATAAAACATGGAAAGACGGCATGAATCCAATTAAATAATAATTTATCCGTTTAATATGAAGAAAATAAAGACTTGATCGAATCGTGGATGATATGTTATCAAACGCACGGCTCGAACAAGTCTTTTTATTATGTCTTCGTTATCTTTGTATGAAGGAATAACAGAATTACAATTAATGTACTGAATAATGCAATTAATGTTGTAATTAGTGCTAATTTAATTTCTATTGGTAACCAAGTCAGTACAAAAGACCAATTATTGCTACCGAGAATTAAATATGGTAATGCATAGAGCGCAAGCGCTAAAGCAATACATATACATAATGATAACCAACTCAATACAGCAATCCTTTTTGACCTACGCAAAAGAATTTGACCATGGCGCATTTGCCAACCACGATAAGTCGTAAATAAAAATGCTAACAATATAAATGTTGTCATGACAGCCGTCACAATATTGAATTGTCCTTTATAATGATTCAGCGTTGAAGCAACAGTAGTATAGTGTGTGTTGTTAACTATTTGTGTATTAAGATGTTCAACTAACTTAGGCACATAGTCAGAATTTAAATTTGCTAGCACGACAATACCATAGGATTTTTTTGGATTGAGTAAAATAAATGATGAAAAGTTATCTAACGTACCGGAATGGAAGACTAAATGTTCATCAGTATTTGTAAACCAACCAGATGCATAAGCATTAGCATTTGGTTCACCAATAGTTGATGATAAATTTTTGTGTGATTGCTGAACTAACTGCTTATATTTATTAGATGGATTAAGTTGAAATTTGATCCAATGTTCTAAATCTTCTGTTGAAGTCATCATATATGCAGAAGGTGTATCCCAATGATTAAACTCAGGCTTTGAGACGACAGGGCTTGAACCTTGTAATTCATATCCTATAGCATCATGCTTAGATTTATCATTTGTTTGTTTAAATGTCGTATGTGTCATATGAAGTGGTTTAAGCCAATGGTCTGTTATATATTGCGTATATGATTGCTTTGTGACATTTTGGATGATTAAACCTAATAGATCATAATTCATATTTGAGTATTCAAATTCCTCGCCTGGCTTATGGTGAAGCTCATCTCCCATAATAGCACTTGCCACATCTGTTAATTGATTCCGCTTGCTTGTCACAGAATCTTCGCTTGTTATATTACTAGGAATACCACTTGTTTGAGCTAAAAGTTGTTTGATAGTGATATCTTTATTTTGACCATCATATTTCATTTTAAAATGAGGGACATATTTTGAAACGGGATCATCTAGGTTTAATCTGTGTTGTTGAGCTAATTTCAAAATTGCTATACCTGTAAATGCTTTTGTATTAGAAGCAATTTCATACTTTGTTGATGGTGTTGCATTTATTTTTTTATCAATGTTTTGATAACCGTATCCCTTATTTAAAAAGACTTTACCATTTTTTATAATCAACACAGACGCACCTGGTATATGACCTTGCTGCAAATCATGACGAATAATAGTATCAATTTGTTTCTGTGAATCATTTGTCAGTTGCGTCTTTGTATTACTGTGTATTGCTAAGAAAATGATAACGGATATCGCGACTAGAATAATGAATGAGATAGATAGAAAATAGAGTTTTTTTATAGTCATAAATGTATCCTCATTTGATAATGATTTTCCTGATATGTAATGAATTATATTTTATTATAACAGTTCAGAGCAAATTGTTGACTTAGGATGTATATTTACAATATATTTTGATACAATACACCCTAATAAGTGTATAATTACATACGAAATATCAATAAACGTACTATACTTTTTGACAAGATAAGCGTATAGTGATATCCATCAAAAAGTATAAAAAGGATTAGGAGATTATGTTCAATCAATTTAAAAGACTTATAATAGGGCAACCTAAAAAAAACAGAGAATTAAAAGACGAAAAAATCTCAAAGTTTAAAGGGTTAGCGATTCTTTCGTCAGATGCATTATCTTCAGTTGCATATGGACCTGAACAAATACTGATTACATTGTCTGTAGTAGGTGCAGTAGCGACTTGGTATACATTACCAATTGCCGGTGCAGTTCTTATATTATTGGCTGCATTAATTATGTCATATCGACAGGTAATTTATGCTTATCCTAAAGGTGGCGGCGCTTATATGGTGTCGAAGACCAATTTAGGAGAAAAATGGGGCTTACTTGCAGGTGGATCATTATTAGTAGATTATATATTGACTGTAGCAGTTAGTATATCGTCTGGGGCAGATGCATTTGTAGCTGCATTTCCAAGTTTATATGACCATAAAGTTTTAATTGCATGTTTACTTGTACTGTTTATTTTAGTATTAAATTTACGTGGATTAACTGAATCTGCAACGGTACTTTCTTATCCGGTTTATTTATTTATCATTGGTTTAGTGGTACTTATATTAATCGGAACAATTCGCGTAGCAACAGGTAATATCCAACCGCATATGCATGCGTCTGTTGGAACAGCTGTACCTGGTGTTACATTATTTCTATTATTAAAAGCATTTTCTTCAGGGGCTTCATCGTTAACGGGTGTTGAAGCTATTTCAAATGCGGTAACGAATTTTAGAGAGCCAAGTGCTAAAAATGCTGTGAAAACGTTAATTGCTATGGGTTCAATTTTAGCGTTTTTATTAGTAGGTATTGTAGGATTAGCTTATGTATACGGAATTATGCCACAAACTGAAACAACAGTTTTATCACAATTAGCAATGCAAATATTTGGTGATAATGCGGCTTTCTATTTTGTACAAGCTACAACTGTAATGATTTTAGTGTTAGCTGCAAATACTGGATTCACTGCATTTCCAATGTTAGCTGCGTCAATGTCTAAAGATAAATATATGCCTAGAATGTTTACTGTTCGAGGAGATCGCTTAGGTTACTCTAACTCAATTATTATTTTAGGTGTATTAGCTATTATTTTAATTATTGTGTTTGATGGTATGACTGAAGATTTAATTCCATTGTACGCTGTAGGTGTATTTATTCCATTTACATTAGCGCAATTCGGAATGGTTATTAAGTGGATACATGAACGTCCGAAGAATTGGATGAGTAAGTTGTCAGTGAATTTACTCGGTGGTATTGTAACATTTATTGTTTTTATGATTTTGCTCATAACTAAATTCAGTCAAGTTTGGCCGATACTTATATTCTTGCCATTTGTTGTGATTTTCTTCTTGAAAATTAACAAACATTATCGTGACATTGCAGAGCAACTTCGTTCAGATATAGATGTTCATAATGTTGAAGTAGTAGATCGTAACTTAGCGATTGTGCCAATTACGAGTATTACTACAGCAGTAGACAAATCGATTTATTATGCACAAATGCTCGCTAATAATGATGTGATTGCTGTACATGTATCATTTGGCGATGAGGATGAAAAGGCATTCCAAGAAAAGTGGAAGCGACATTTCCCAGATGTAAGATTAGTTATTTTACATTCAGAATATCGTAGTATTATACGTCCGATTTCTCGCTTTATAGATAAGATTAACCGTAAAGCTAACGATCAAAACTATATGATCACAGTAGTGATTCCGGAATTTATTACGAAGAAGCGTTGGCACAATTTATTACACAATCAAACAAGTTTACGTATGAAATTGTATTTGATTTACCAAAAGAATGTTAACGTATGTACAATTCCATTTAAACTTAAAAAATAGATTCTATAATCAAATCGGATTGATGAAAGGTTATTTACTTTTCATCAATCTGATTTTTTGATGTTGAATATAAAAACCCCGTACATATGAGATGATAATGACTTTGTCTCATATGTACGGGGGTGTTGTTATGTCTTACTTAATGTTTGGACTGTAAAGACAAGACAATTTCGTTGTAATTGATATTTTCTCGAATTTGAGCTGCAACGATATTGTTGATTTTATTTTTGCGAATTAATTCATCTAAAAGATGACGTTGTAAGTACAATGCTTCCAATTTGTGGTTATGGAACATAGCTTGCGGTATGATTTGATTGCTGTTTTCTTGACGTTCTTTTCGACGTTGTGCACGCCACTTTAATGAGCGACTCATATCATAGTAATGATTAATGACTAAGCTAACCTCAAGTACATTTGTACTATTTTGTTCTTCTTTTAAGCGTAAAATAATATTGTGATTCACAATACGCATAATTTTTTGAACATCTTTGAATGAATTTTCAAATTCTTGCTTCTTAGATTCTTTGTTTAAGGCTTTGTAGTGCTTCATCGCTTTAAGTCTAAGCCATAACATCTTGAAGAAGTTTGCAAATTTTTCAACAAATGAAGCAGTACGGTGTGTCTCTGTTAATTCGACAATATTGCGGTAATTATTAATATCCTGATATGTTGCCTTACCTTTATCAATTAAACGCTCAAGTGTAGATGTTTCGATTACTTTTGCAATATCTTCTAAACGTTTGAGTTCTTTTGTATTTTGATTATCAGGTTCTGAATTTAATAAAAATAACAATTCTCCATAGTATTGGTTTAATACTGGGCGATAATTTGTATCGCTTTTGTCTTTTTTACTTTCGTTTTTAAAATGCTGGATCACTTTTTGAACAATGAAAATTTTGGCAGATTGATAAGTCATACCTTTAAAAGTAGTATCTTCGGCAGATGGTGTAATTAAAGGTAAAACAATTTGCGCTAAGATTAAACTAATTAATACCATGAAAGATGCAATAAACAATAAATCATTACGGTATTCGAATGCTTGTCCTTTTGTAATGATAAATGGTAATGTAAGTGCCATTGAAAGTGAAATTGTACCGTGAATACCACACATGGTCATAATAAATGCGTAACGCACACGAGAAGGTGGTGTTTCATGTGAATCATGTTCCTCGTCTAGATAAGATTGTATATTTTTCGGGAAATAAAAATCTTTGTACCAGAAATAAACCCAAACAAATCGACATGCATAAATTGCAATAGCGATTAATATAGTGATCACTATTAAAAATGAAAAGTTGTCAGGCTCTGTTTGGAAAATATCTATGACTACAGTAGGAATCATAAAACCTAATACAACAAATACAAAACCATTTAAGGCATAACTAAATGTGTTCCAAATTTGATGGTAATTCATTTGTAGTTCCGTTTGTGCTCTAATTAAACGGTCGCGTTCTAAACCATGGATTAGACCTGCGATTACAACTGCAATGATACCTGAAGCATGAACTTCTTCTGCTAAAAAGTATACGACAAAAGGAGTTAATAATTGAATAAAGGTTAAGGTATTGTTATCTTTTAAACCTTTATTAGCGGTTAAGTCTATACGTATTCTAACGACAACGAATCCAATAATTGCACCAATAAGTACACCTAGTATTGTTGAAATGATAAATTGTTCAACAGCTTGGAATAATGAAAAGGTACCAGTTACTAATGCAGTAACAGCAATTTTAAATGAAATGATACCTGCTGCATCATTGAGTAAAGATTCACCTTCTAAAATCGTCATAGAACCTTTAGGTAATAATTTTCCGCGTGTAATAGCAGATACTGCTACTGCATCAGTAGGACATAAAATTGCTGCTATTGCAAAAGCGGCTGGCATTGGTAAGGCAGGCCAAATCCAATGTATAAAATAGCCAACACCGACTACAGTTGCAAACACTAGTGCCATTGACATTAATAGTATAGGTTTACGATATTCTAATAATTTTGTTCGAGAGACGTGGGTACCTTCCACAAAAAGTAGTGGCGCGATAACGGCAAACATAAATACTTCAGAATTGAATTGGAAATCAACTTGTATTGGAATAATGAAAATAACGACACCTAATGCAATTTGAATAAAGGCAGTAGGAATTTGTGGGAATCGATTATTGATAACCGAACTAATAATCACAGCAAAGATAAAAATTAAAAATGCTTCTAATAGTGCCATACAATACTCCTCAAAATTTTAATAGTTAATATTTTATCACTTTTAAGGCATAATGACATAGATATATTGATAAAATGAAGTTATTTTCAAAAAAACTCTAGTATCGGTTGAACTGATACTAGAGCGAGATGTTTAAATTATTGATTGTCATATCTGAAATGACCGCTGTCATTTTGTCGTTGTTCATACGCGAGTTTTTCAGCATTCGTTTTGTATTTTTTATAAAAGAAAAATAAAAATATAAACCAGAATGGCGAAATATAAATAGCTGCTCTTGTTTCGTCACTAAAGAATAATAAAATGAATACAAAGAAGAAGAACGCTAGAATAATGTAAGCAATAGGCTTACCACCAATCAACTTAAATTTACTGTTTTTATGTGCCTCAGGATGCTTTTTCAAATACATTAGATAAGCGACAATAATCATTGTCCAAACAACTAAAAACAACACAGTTGATAACGTTGTAACGTATATGAATAGTTGAATTGCATTAGGGAAAATGTAGTTTAACAAGGCTGCTATAAGTAATGCAATTGATGAAACTAACATTGATAAATAAGGCACGCCATGACTATTCGTTTTATTTAAAACTTTAGGACCTAACCCTTGTTGTGACAGTCCGAATAAGATACGACTATTCGAATAGATACCACTATTTGTAGCAGAGGCCGCGGCAGTTAGCACGACAAAGTTAACGACACCTGCTGCAAATGGCACGCCGATTAATGTAAAGAGTTTAACGAAAGGGCTACTATTTGGATCGATATCATTCCAAGGTATGACTGACATAATTACTAATAGACCACCGATATAGAATAATAAAATACGGATAGGTACATTATTAATTGCTTTCGGTAAGGTTTTTTCAGGATCTTTCGTTTCACCAGCAGTTACACCTATAAGTTCAATACCAATGAATGAATATACAGCAATTTGGAATGACATTAAGAAACCAAATGTTCCACCAGGGAACATGCCACCGTGACTGATTAAGTTTGTGAATGATGCATGTCCATAATGTGTTTTAAATGAGAAAAAGATTAATACAAGACCAACGATAACCATCGCAATAATTGTGACAACTTTAATAATAGAGAACCAAAACTCCAGTTCACCAAATAATCTGGCACCTAATAAGTTGAAGCTAATCAAGATTAAAACAATAAATAGCACGGTAATCCAATTTGGGACTTGTGGATACCAAAATGCAAAGTATTGTCCCATCGCAGTTAGGTCTGACATACTTGATACAATCCAACATAACCAGTAAGTCCAGCCAATGACAAAGCCACCAAAAGGGCCTAAATATTCATTTGCAATATCAACAAATGAATTAAATCTTGTATTGCTCAACAACAATTCGCTTAATGCGCGCATAAAAGCGAATAGTACAACCCCAATAATCATGTATGTGAATAACAGTGATGGACCAGTTAAAGATATTGTTTGACCTGATCCTAGGAATAACCCAGTTCCAATTGCGCCCCCAATTGCTATCAATTGGATGTGTCTGTTATTCAACTCTCTATGCAATTTTCTTGCCATAATTTTCCTCCTCAGGATAAAGCAAATAAAAAAGTTGTGTGTAAGCGTTTTCTTAATTATAAATACTAAAGAAATCCATTTAATAAAGCAATTATTTTTTTAAATATAAGAAAAAACATTTGATAGGTAAGGGTATGATAACTAAAACTTATCGATTTTTCGAAAAGATATAAGTTTTTATGCAAAAATATAAAATAATCATCTAAATGAAGCAGTTAACTATATATATTAGATAAGCTATGGCATAATAAATAACATTTTAATTTGAGTAAAGAAGGTATGGGTATGAAGATAGGGACAATCGCCGATTTACATATTGATCGTCATAATAAAAAAACATCCGAAGATTACTTAGAGGCATTGGTTGAAATAGTTAAGTATAAGAAATTGGATATATTGTTGATTGCGGGAGATATCTCAAATCATTATCAATTGACGCACCAATTTATAACGCAATTGACAAAACAATTAGATATACCTGTGAAATTTGTTCCTGGAAACCATGATTTATGGGAAGTTGAAAGTATGACTACGCAAGACATTTGGAATAATTATAAGAGCATGTCACAGTGCTTGGTAGGAAAACCATTTATAGTAAATGAAGAATGGGCAATAATAGGACATACAGGTTGGTATGATTATAGCTTTGCAGCACAACGATTTTCATTAGAACATTTACAAAAAGGAAAACATTATGGTGCGACTTGGCAAGATAAAGAACGAATATCTTGGGGCATATCAGATCAAAATTTATCTAAAATAGCGGCTGAACAAGTGAAGAAAGATATATTAGAAGTAGGAAATAGACGAGTGATTTTAGTCACACATGTTGTGACGCACCCTGATTTCATTGTTCCTATGCCACATCGTATATTCGATTTTTATAATGCATTTATTGGGACAAGTGATTTCAATCCTTTGTATGCGATGTTCGATATACCATATAGTATTATGGGCCATGTTCATTTTCGTAAAAGTGTGATAGATGATGGCAGATGTTATCTCTGTCCGTGTCTAGGCTATCCAAGACAATGGCGTTCAGAAGATATTTACCAGGAAATAAATGAGACGATACAAATAATAGAAATTTAAAATGCGCAAACCTGACCCAGTTTGCGCATTTTATGTTTTACACACGCGAGTAATGTGTTTACTTACGTGTGTTTATTTTGTTGTTGATTTTCAATTGTATATGAATGTGGTTGCACATAAATGCACTTTCTTCCTGGTGAATTAAAGCTGTATTCCATTTTCTCTTTACGAATTTTAATAATTTGTTTGCGATTTGGAATGATGGCAGGTAAAACTAGGCCACGACGAATATGACTCCAAAGTGGATCGATATAATAGTAATAGTAATCATCGTACCCAATGAGTAACGTTACGTGAATATTTGAAACTTGTTTTGCTGGCTTGTTATCAAAGCGGAAAACACGTAGTAATGGTTTAGAGCCAAGATTAGTATGGTATATTAACACAGGTTGACCTTGATCGATAATACCTTTAAGATCTTCTAAGGATTTACCAGTGCCGTCTACGATATTAGGATTGTATTTTTGTAAAAATGGTACATATGCTTCTGGAAATATCGTTTGATGATAATTGCCAAGCTTAATGAATAAGTGATGTCCAACATAACCTTTATGTGGATTGTTCGGATGTGTCGGCCAATGTCTCATAATTTCTGTAGCAGGGATATGTTGGTTATTGTATTGCAACATCATGGCTGCGGAAACACCTTCACACCCCATGACCATAGGGATAGGAAATAGCTGACTGATAGGTTTAACTGGTAATATTTTTCGGTTCATAATATAGTCCTCGCATTGATTCAATAAATATTTAATATAATTATATAGCGTCAATGCAAAATGTCCTAAACATATGTTTTACATGAGTGAATAAAATTAATGGAGTGATAAAATGGAATATCAATTACAACAACTTGCGTCGTTAACGTTAGTAGGTATTAAAGAAACGTATGAAAATGGACGACAGGCTCAGCAACATATAGCAGGGTTTTGGCAAAGATGTTATCAAGAGGGAGTAATTGCGGATTTACAGTTAAAAAATAATGGTGATTTAGCCGGGATACTTGGCTTATGTATACCTGAATTAGACGGTAAGATGTCATATATGATTGCAGTTACCGGAGATAATAGTGCTGATATTGAAAAATATGATGTCATAACATTAGCAAGTTCAAAGTATATGGTATTTGAAGCACAGGGCGCAGTACCTAAAGCAGTTCAACAAAAAATGGAAGAGGTTCATCACTACATACATCAATATCAAGCAGATACGGTAAAATCAGCACCATTTTTTGAGTTGTATCAGGATGGTGATACTACAAGTGAAAAATATATTACAGAAATTTGGATGCCTGTTAAAGGGTGATTGAATAGAAATGTCCTTGATATGAAGGCGTAATTTTAGTTGAAGATTCGATCTCATAATTCATAAAGAAGAACCCTGACAAAGATAGATATCTTTGCTAGGGTTCTAATTATGTTGAAGTGTTATGCGACATGTTGCTTTTTAATCATTTTAAAGTAAATGATTTGTAGACTGACTAATAGAATGGCTGTAATGAAGATAATAATCATATATGGTGATGTATTAAATTCGCCTTTTAAGCCAACTAATGGTGCAACAGCGCCACCTAAGATAAATTGGAATAAGCCAAGTAAACTTGATGCGTTACCACTGCCACCTGTTCGTTCTTCCATAGCCATTGTGAAACCAAGCGGTCCAATTGACGTCACAGGACACACATTTAAGAAGAATGCGATGAGTAAGACCCAAAGTGGTAAATGGAATGTAAGTGTCAGGATAATTAAAGCAACACCTACCACTTGTATAATAGTTAAAATGATTAATAATATGTGGCGATGTAATTTTTCTACTAATAAAGCAACGACTTGACTGACAATGATTAAACCTACACCGTTAACAGCAAACATGATACTAAATTGTTGGGGTGTCATATTATACAATTTTTGAGTAATAAATGGCGATGCAGATGAATAACTAAATAGCATTACATAAGTTAAACCTTGTAATAGCATTGGAATAATAAACGCTGGTTTTTTCAATAGACTTCCAAAGTCTTTAATGACGCTACTAAAATTCACCTGCTTTAATTCATCTTTAGATGTTTTAGGTAATTGAGAAGCGACGCCAATTAAAATGATGAGTGCCACAATAGTTAAAATTGTGAAAATAGAACGCCATGTTGCTACGGATAAAGCTAATCCACCAGCTAATGGTGCAAGAATAGTGATGATGCCATTAACTACCATTAAAGATGCTAAAAATTTAGCGAGTGCGTTGCCACTAAATTTATCACCAGCAGAGGCTTTGGCAATCACGATGACGCCACCACCAGTTAAACCTTGAATAAATCGTAAAGTTAAGAATAATGGCAATTGATCAACAAACATAGACAAACCTGATACCAAAATGAAAATGATCAAAATGGATACAGCAATCCGTTTGCGACCAAAAGCATCGGATAAAGGTCCAAAGATAAATTGGCCTAGTGCAAGACCAATCATTGTGAATGATAATGTTAATTGAATTTCTGATGTAGTAGAACCAAAATCACCTTGCACTTTAGGTAACGATGGTACGTACATATCTATAGTTAGTGGGCCAAAAGCGGTCATGACGCCTAACGTAATTAGCAATAAAAATGAAAAATGCTTCGTTTTGGTTTTCGTTGATTGCATGATCAGACTCCTTTAAATGATATAATTATATAAATTATATACGTTTTGTGTGTATTTGTATGTAGTTAGAATACAAGTTTATATAAAAAATCCCTATACTCTTAATGCATCATCACTAATAACGTAGTGATACAGATAAAGTATAGGGAATTAATGTTTATCATCAAAGCAGGTGTAATAATTAATTAGCGCCACCATTGTCATCTTTAAATAAGCTTTCTAATTTAGATTTAATACTGTCGAATTTTGTATTAATATCATTTAACATGCTTTCAATTTTACCTTGGCTTGCATTGTTTTTAAGTGCATTATTTGCCTCTGTCAATTTGTTGATTTGGTCTTGATAAAATTGAGTTAGCTTAGAATCAGCTTTGTTTTGTTCTTGCTGCTTCAAGTTGTCGATTTGATTTTGTAAATTTTTAATAATGTCATCAGTTTTTTGGTTGTTTTTAATATTTTCTTTAGCATTATCGACTTGCTGGTTAATTTGGCCGTCTTGATTTTCAACTTGTTTTTTATAATTTTGAGAGACTTTAGGGTCATTACTAACTTTATCGCTATCATTGTTAAGTAAGGCGCGTGTGACAAAAATAGCGACAATAATTAAGAGAATGGCAATAATGATATATAACCATTTTTTTGAACGGCGGGATTTCTCGTTTTCTTCTTCAAGAATTTGTTCTCTTCGATAATCTCTACCATTATAGTATCGTTCCGGGTGTTCTTCAGGATCGCCTTTAGCATATTGTTGTCTATACGATGCGTCTTCAGATTGACGACGATGATTTTGGTTTTGATTGTCGTATTGATATGAATCACGGTATTTATCAGTTCTTTTCATGTGTTTCACCTCATTCAAGTTTTAACTGCAAATAATAAAGCTGATGATTTACTTTGACATTATTGTAATTTCAGAATACGAGCAATGTCAGTTGCAGTGTTTAATAAATTTTGTTCGCTATTTTGTAGGACATCTTCTAAAGTGCTAGGTGAAGAGATTATAGAATAGGCACTATCAATACCGAAATCGTAAACATGTTGATAATTTTCGCCTAGACTGCCACAAATCGCGATGACAGGAATATGATATTGTTTTGCAGCTAACGCAACGCCTACGGGTGTTTTACCAAAGATGGTCTGATAATCCATGCGTCCTTCTCCAGTAATAACGAGGTCTGCATCTTTAATTCTTTGATGAAAATTTGTAATGTCAAAGACGATATCAATACCTTTTGTTAATGTTGTGTCGAAGAAAGCTAATAAAGCAGCACCCATACCACCAGCTGCACCAGAACCTGGTACTTGATTAACGGATTTTCCTGTACATATTTTTATCTTATCATGATAATGCGACATTGCGAAATCCAACTTTTGTATCATCTTCATATCCGCGCCTTTTTGAGGACCATAAATATAGGTAGCGCCGTGTTCACCTAGTAATGGATTATTAACATCACATGCAACTTTAAATGTAACTTCTTTTAGCCTTGTATCAAGATTTGTTGTATCGATTTGTGCAATATGAGCAAGATTATCACCATGCATATGTAATAATTTCCCGTTTGCATCAGTAAACTGAACGCCCAGTGCACTTAGCATGCCTGTACCACCGTCATTGGTCGCACTGCCACCAATACCTAAAATAATCGTCTTAGCACCGTGATCTAAAGCATCTTTAATTAGTTCACCAGTACCATATGATGATGTATATAAAGGATTACGTTCTTCTTTTTTTAATAAATCCAAACCTGACGCTGCAGCCATTTCAATAATTGCAATTTGATGTTCGTCAGCGCGTGCATAACTCGCTTCAATAGGTCGCATTAAAGGATCATTAACGATGACTGTATATTTCGTTGCACCGGTTGCGTGCATTAAAGCATCAGTTGTTCCTTCACCACCATCTGCCATTGGAATGATGTCATAATTAATAGTGTTACCATAAATGTTAGTAAATGCCTTCTTAATTGTATTGCCAACTTGCTGTGCGGTCATACTTTCCTTAAATGAGTCAGGAGCGATGACAATTTTTTGTAATTGCATAATAGACATCCTCTCATTACTGTTGTCGCTCTTATTGTATATAAAATCACTTGCGAACTAAAGTAATGTCTATAGCGCTAATGAGTCGCACGATAAATCAGTTAAATTATAATGGCGTATAAGGATTAGGGGAAGGGACTAAATTTGCTGTGAAAGGGTATAAAGATTGAAATAAGCATATTTGAAGTGAAGAGGATTGGCACGCAATTTAGAGAACGTAGTTATGCATATATTTTGATGTTGAGGAGTTACACATATGAAACTAACACAAACGCATGCTGAAATTTTAAAATTTATCATTGTTGGCGGTATTAATACGTTGAATTATTATGTTGTCTATTTATTGCTGTTAAAATTATTTCACATTGAATATATGATTAGTCATATTACCGGATTTATAGTCGCTTTTGTGATTTCTTATTATTTGAATTGTTATTTTGTTTACAGAGTAAAACCTACTTGGAGAAAATTTATTAGTTTTCCAATTACGCAGCTTGTCAACGTAAGCTTACAAACAGTTTTATTATATGTTTTTGTATCCTGGCTAAATTTGCCAGCAGAAATTGCGCCATTTGCTGGTTTAATTATTACGATACCCATCACATTTGTATTATCTAAATGGATTTTAAAAGATAGTAATTAAAGTAGCGTAAATCATTAAAAAGCGCTTTACTCGAGCATTAATATTTCGTGAAATATAATAAATAAATGATATAATATAATGGTCGCCTAACATCTCGGGCGTTACTTTAACGCAGAGAGGAGGTGTATGACGGATCTTCAATTTATTAATTGACATCATGACTTCAGCTATAAGCGGCTGTCTTGTTGCGTTTTTTGCAAATTGGTTACGAACGCGCAGCAATAAAAAAGGTGACAAATAACCAACACCTAAATAAATCCCCTCACTACTGCCATAGTGAGGGGATTTGGTGTATTTAGATGTTCAATTTATTATGTAACTCATTATAACATTGATGAACAAGGTGTGCAATGTATTTTTGCAATATTACAATAAATGAATTTAATTATATTAGAATAAAGTGTTTCGAAAAATGATTTAATAGTTGAGTCATAGGATCATTAGATAAAGCGAATAAACAATTATAGGGACATTGGGATACAAATCAATGTACTAGACTCTACAAGGCTATACTGAGGGGCCCAACATAGAGTTTTACTCATGTATTCCTATTTTTAAGTACATATTAGCTGTGGCTAAGGATAAAGAATCACTACATAATAAATCGTTAGTGGTTCTTTATCATTTATGTCCAACTCCTTGTAACGTTTTAAAATAAATGTGTCATAAGCTTAAATGACATTGATAATCGTTATCAACTGGTATATGATGTACTTGTAATAAGTATTAAATTTTAACAAATAACAAATTTATATTTTATCATCATTCAATGAAATAAATAATATAAGTGGCTTAATTTAGTTTATAAATTGAAAGGAGTTACATATACGATGAACAATCAGACAAATTGGATAAAGATACTCAGCGGATTTGCTTCGGATAGTAAATGGAAAATTATGTTATCAATTTTGTTGTCTATCATCAGTGTCTTTTCTGGATTAGTTCCTTATTGGGCAGTATTTAAAATTATTTTAATGATGATTAACAATACATATACGATTAATTCGATTATGGTTTGTATCTTTATTGCTTTAATCGCTTATATTTCACAAGTGTGTTGTTTTGGAGCGTCAACGATGCTATCACATATTACGGCATATGAAATTTTATCTGAAATTCGTAAAAGATTAGCTCAAAAATTAATGCGTCTCCCTTTAGGTGTAGTGGAATCTAAGAAAATAGGTGAATTAAAAAATATATTTGTCGATAAGGTTGAAACAATAGAATTACCTTTAGCACATATGATTCCTGAAGTTATAGGAAACTTACTTTTGTCAGCTGCTATCTTTTTATACATAATGCTCATTGATTGGCGTATGGCTAGTGCCTTATTAGTAACGATACCAATTTCAATTTTCGCTTTTAAAAAAGTTATGTCTGGATTTAATGAGACATATGCTGAACAAATGAAATCGAATCATTATATGAATAGTGCGATTGTAGAGTTTATCGAAGGCATTGAAGTGATTAAAACATTTAATCAATCTCAAAGTTCATATAAAAAATATAAAGATGCAGTAGATAATTATAAAATTCACACTTTGAATTGGTTTAAAAATACATGGGGGTATATGAATTTAGGAGCTAGTGTATTACCTTCAACATTTTTAGGTATTTTACCGGTCGGCATGTATTTGATATCTATCAACCAATTAAACTATGCAGAATTTTTCCTATGTATCGTATTATCTTTAGGTGTAGTAGCACCGATTAAGAATTTTACTAATTATGTAAATCATTTAAAGTCCATACAATACGCATTGACTGAAGTGAATCAAATATTAAGTATAGAAGAGTTAGTATTGTCAACAAAATTTAAGAAGCCTCAACATTATGAAATTGCTTTTAATAAAGTTGGATTTTCATATAACAAGAATAAGGACGATCTGGTCTTTAAGCATTTATCATTTACAGTACCAGAAAATAATTTCACAGCAATCGTCGGGGCATCTGGTAGCGGTAAGTCAACCATTGCCAAGCTTATATCACGATACTGGGATGTGACTTCAGGTGAAATTACGATTGGCGGTATAAATATAAAAGATATTGAATCGAAACAACTTAACGATTTAGTTGGTTTTGTTGGACAAGATAATTTTTTATTAAATCTTACTTTTAAAGAAAATATTAAACTTGGCAATCCAGAAGCTAGTGATGAGGCGGTTGAAAAAGCTGCCAAGTTAGCACAATGTCATGAATTTATTGAAAAGTTGCCGGATGGATATGATACGAATGTTGGTACAGTGGGAGATAAATTGTCTGGTGGTGAAAAACAACGTGTCACTATTGCAAGAATGATATTAAAAGATGCGCCAATCATTGTATTAGATGAAGCGACTGCTTACGTTGATCCAGACAACGAACAAAAAATTCAAGAAGCATTAAATGTGTTGACGCAGGATAAAACATTGATTGTTATTGCACATCGGTTATCTACGATTCAACATGCAGATCAAATTATTGTTTTAGGTAAACAGCAAATTTTAGAAAAAGGGTCACATCACTTATTGCTAAAATTAAACGGTAATTATAAGAAAATGTGGGATACGCACATGCATACAAAAGATTGGGGAATCAATACTGGACATAATTAAACTAATGAGAAAAGGAGGTCAAATATGTTTCAAATTACATTTAAAATTTTAAACTGGATAAGACCATATAAAGCAAGAATGATTTTAGGATTTAGCATGTCATTTTTAAATGCTATTTTTATTGCGTTACCAATCTTTTTAGCTGCAAAAATATTTAATAATGTGCTATCTCATAAACCTATTTATATGAAAGATATATTGAATGTTGTAATTATCATGGTTTTATTAGTGATTGGACGATTTATTACAGCATATTTCAAAAGCAGAAGCCATGAGAGTATTGCTTATGAAATGAGTGCGAAAGAACGCTTAGATATAGGGGATAAATTGAAAAATGTAAGGCTAGGTTACTTTAATTCGCATCATTCAAATGAGTTAACAACAATAGTAACAACTGATTTAACCTTTTTAGAAAACTTTGCTATGAAAATGGTGGACGTTGTTGTTAATGGATACATATTAATTACAGTACTCATATTGTCTCTACTTGTAGTTTCGTGGCAAGTATCATTATTAGCATGCATTGGCGTATTACTATCATTTTTTGCGATTCAATTATTAGAAAGAAAAAGCCGACAAAATGCGCCAGCGTATCATAATGTACAAAACCAATTAGTGGAAAAGGTACTGGAAGTTATTCGTGGTATTCAAGTAATAAAATCATTCGCGAAAGAAAATACGAGTCTTAAAAGTTTTAACCAAGCAGTCAATGAAAGTAAACGTATAAATACAAAAATAGAAATGCAATATATCCCATTCAATTTATTGCATTTACTTAGTTTAAAAGTTGTTTCGATATTGATTGTATTAGTTGCATGCTTATTATATATGAATCATAGTATTGATTTACCTACCCTTATTATGATTTCAATTTTTTCATTTGTGATATTTGATAGTGTTGAAAACATTAATAGTGCAGCACACGTACTTGAAATGATAGATATGACGATAGATGATATTGAAAAGATAAAAAATGCTCCAGAACTAGATGAGAATGGAAAAAATTTGACGATTAAAAATGAAAATATCGCTTTTCAAAACGTGAATTTTTCATATGATGATAAACAAGTGATAAAGAATGTGAATTTTGAGATACCTACACAAACATCAACAGCGATAATTGGACCTTCAGGAAGTGGGAAATCTACATTGTGTCACTTACTCTTACGCTTTTATGATATCGATGATGGAAATATTCGCATCGATGGTGTTGATATTAAAGATATGACATTAAGTACGTTAATGTCGAAAATTAGTGCAGTATTTCAAAAGGTGTATTTATTTAATGATACGATTGAAAATAACATATTATTTGGCAATCCAGATGCAACGAAAGAAGGAATTATTCGTGCAGCGAAGCAAGCATGTTGCCACGACTTCATCATGTCATTACCTGAGGGATATCAAACAATGCTAAATGAAAAAGGCAGTAATTTATCTGGAGGAGAAAAGCAGAGGATATCTATTGCTAGGGCGATATTAAAAGATGCACCAATAATTATTTTAGATGAAGCAACTGCAAGTATTGACCCTGAAAATGAACAGCTGATTCAAACGGCAATTAATGAATTAAGTAAAGGCAAAACAGTAATTACAATTGCACATAAACTTGAAACTATTAAAAATGCAGATCAGATTATAGTGCTCAATGAAGGTGAAATAATTCAAAAAGGTAGTCATGACGAATTAATTCGAAAACCAGGAATGTATCAAGACTTTATAAGAATAAAAAGTAAGTCAGCAGGATGGAAATTATAAATAATAGTTTAATATGGAATCAGAATATAGAAATAACAAAGGTGACAAATAACCAACACCTAAATAAATCCCCTCACTACTGCCATAGTGAGGGGATTTGGTGTATTTAGATGTTCAATTTATTATGTAAGTAATTATAGCATTGATGAACAAGGTGCTCAATGTAATATTGCAATTAAAGGAATTTTTAACAACATAGTAAAGCTAGGATGCCTTTCTATAATGAAATAATGCAATTATTAATTTTAACTGACATATTTTATCGAATCGCTGTTTATATCTGCCCTAATTCCGTAAGAAATCTTAGACATTTCAATAGCAAGGTCAAAATTTTGCCAAAATTTATAGTTATACGGAGAAGTTTAAATTCATGTTTTCTTGAAAAACATGCGCCTTAAATGTAAACTTATTAATTATAAAAGTTTACATTTGGATTGAGGTGCTTATTTTTTATGAGGATTTTTATTACAAGTACGAATACTGATGTAGGCAAAACCTATGTTACAAAGCATTTATACCATGCTATGAAAACACGTGGTCATCGTGTTTGTATTTTCAAACCTTTTCAAACTGAAGAGTTGCCGGATGGGACGTTTCCAGATTTAGAAGTGTTTAAAAATGAATGTGATTTGAGCTATGACATAACGTCACTCTATACTTTTAAGCAACCTGTATCACCACACCTTGCATTTAAAATGGCAGATCAAATTTTTCTAAATAAGCAGCGTGTATTAGATAAGGTGAAAGTTTTAGATAAGGAATTTGATATTGTCTTAATCGAAGGTGCAGGAGGTATAGGCGTTCCACTATACGAAGGCAAAGAAAACATCTATATGACCAAAGATTTAATTAATGATTGTGCAGATTGTGTCATCAGTGTGTTGCCATCAAAATTAGGTGCTATTAGCGATGCCATTGTTCACCAAGATTATGTTAATCATTATGTATCGGCGAGTAACTTTTTAATTATGAATCGCTATACAGACAGCTATATTGAAAAAGACAATCAAATTACGATTGGAAAATTAACAAAGAAAACAGTCTATACATTTGAAGAACATGCCACGTATGAAAATTTCTCAGAAGCATTTTTACAACAATTAATAGGAGTTAAAAATGAATTACACACAACAACTTAAACAAAAAGACTCAGAATATGTTTGGCATCCATTTACACAAATGGGTGTATATAGCAAAGAAGAAGCAATCATCATTGAAAAAGGAAAGGGTAGTTATCTTTACGATACGAATGGCAATAAATATTTAGATGGTTATGCATCGTTGTGGGTCAATGTGCATGGTCATAATAACAAATACTTGAATAAGGTAATTAAAAAGCAACTCAATAAAATTGCCCATTCTACGCTGCTAGGATCATCAAATATTCCGTCAATAGAACTTGCGGAAAAATTAATCGAAATCACACCAAGCAAACTAAGAAAAGTTTTTTATTCCGATACAGGTAGTGCGTCTGTTGAAATCGCAATAAAGATGGCATATCAGTATTGGAAAAATATTGATAGAGAAAAATATGCCAAGAAAAACAAGTTTATAACGCTAAATCACGGTTATCATGGCGATACGATTGGTGCGGTAAGTGTTGGTGGTATCAAGACTTTTCATAAAATATTTAAAGACTTAATATTTGAAAATATTCAAGTAGAAAGCCCGTCATTATATCGAAGTAATTATGAAATAGAAGATGAAATGATGGCAGCTATTTTACAGAATATCGAGCAAATATTAATTGAAAGAAATGATGAAATAGCAGGGTTTATTTTAGAACCATTAATTCAAGGTGCGACAGGCTTATTTGTCCATCCAAAAGGTTTTTTGAAAGAAGTTGAAAAATTGTGCAACAAATATAATATCTTATTAATTTGTGACGAGGTAGCTGTTGGCTTTGGCAGAACCGGGGAGATGTTTGCTTGTAATCATGAAGATGTACAGCCGGATATTATGTGCTTAGGCAAAGCGATTACAGGTGGATACTTACCACTTGCGGCAACACTAACATCTCAAAAAATATATGATGCATTTTTAAGTGATTCGCACGGTGTGAATACCTTTTTCCATGGTCATACATATACGGGAAATCAAATTGTATGTACGGTAGCTTTAGAAAATATAAATCTGTATGAAAAAGGTAAGTTATTGTCACATATTGAAACGACATCATCAACACTTGAGAAGCAGTTACATGCGCTGAAGCGTCATCCAAATATCGGTGATGTCAGAGGACGGGGCTTAATGTTTGGTGTTGAGCTCGTTGCAGATAAAGATAGTAAGGCGCCATTAGAAATTGAAAAAGTTGAACGTATTGTACGTAATTGTAAAGAAAACGGGCTAATGATTAGAAATTTAGAAAATGTCATTACGTTTGTGCCAGTGTTAAGTATGTCAAATAAAGAAGTGAAAACGATGGTACGTATATTTAAAAAGGCAGTACATAACATATTAGATAGGAAGTGTTAATATGAATTTGGCTAAACGCATATTACAAGGGGAACGATTAACAAAAGACGCAGTATTAAAACTTTATGAAGATAAGAACATTGACACATTAGATTTATTAAATGAAGCGTATATTTTAAGAAAACATTATTTTGGTAAAAAAGTGAAATTGAATATGATATTAAATGCCAAAAGTGGGATATGTCCTGAAAACTGTGGTTACTGCGGTCAATCTAGAGATATTAAACAAAAGCAAAGATATGCCTTAATTCCAGAAGAACAAATTATCGATGGAGCAAAGGTGGCGCATGATAATCATATTGGAACATATTGTATTGTTATGAGTGGTAGAGGCCCAAGTGATAAAGAGGTTGATCACATTAGTAATACAGTAAGAACGATTAAGTCACAACACCCACAATTGAAAATATGTGCATGTTTAGGATTAACAAACGACGAACAAGCAAAGAAACTTAAATCAGCAGGTGTCGATAGATATAATCACAATATTAATACAAGTGAAAATTATCATGATAATGTTGTAACAACACATAGTTACAAAGATAGAACAGATACGATAGAGCTGATGAAAGCAAATAATATCTCACCATGTTCTGGTGTGATATGTGGTATGGGAGAATCTAATCAAGATATTGTGGATATGGCGTTTGCTTTAAAAGAAATGGATGCCGACAGTATTCCGATTAACTTTTTACATCCAATCAAAGGCACAAAGTTTGGAAGCATGGATGATTTAACACCAATGAAATGTTTAAGAATAGTAGCGTTATTCCGATTAATTAATCCTACGAAAGAGATTCGTATTGCTGGAGGTAGAGAGGTGAATTTACGTTCGTTACAACCTTTAGCATTAAAAGCAGCGAATTCAATATTTGTCGGCGATTATCTAATTACTGGTGGGCAACCGAATCAATTAGACTACGATATGATAAATGATTTAGGCTTTGAAATTGATTATGGCACTTGTGAAAATAAGGAAAACAAGAATGATGTTTCAAGAGCAAATTGATTTATTACAACAGAAAGGGTTATATCGGTCGCTTAAATCGGTAGGGTATATAGATAGACAGTATATTGAAGTAGAAAATAAGAGATGTACGAACTATACATCTAATGATTATTTAGGATTAGGTCAAATAGCGTTTGATAAGGATGATTTCGAAAGATTTATGCGGAAGTATAGTTATCACTTATCAAGTTCAAGATTAATTAGTGGAAGTTCGACAGCTTATGAAGAAATTGAAACAATGTTAGCAGGTTGGCTCGGATATAGTGCATGTACTATCTTAAATAGTGGTTATGATGCTAATTTGGCGTTATTTAATATTTTCAAAAATACAAATTGTGTCGTGTTTTCAGATCAAGAAAATCATGCGAGTATTATTGACGGTATTAAGTTAAGTGGTTTAGAAAAAGTGATATATAAGCATTTAGATATTGCTGATTTAGAAAAAAGGTTAGAGAAATACCCTAATCAAAATATACCAAAAATAATCATATCTGATAGTGTATTTTCAACGAATGGCGACGTTGTGGATATTGGTCAATTAGTCTCATTAAAGCATAAATATAACGCAACACTGATACTCGATGTTTCACATAGTTTTGGAATAGAGAATTACTCGAATTATCAAGGTGTAGATATACTCACTTCTAGTTTATCTAAAGCATGTGGTGCATACGGGGGTGTGATTTTAAGTTCAAATGATGTGAAGGATATGTTAATTAATCACGGTAGACCACTCATCTACTCAAGTAGTTTGCCAATTTATAATTTGTATTTTATAAAAAGAAACATTGAAAAGTTAATAAATGCTGATGATAGACGCACTAAATTAAATAGTTTGAGTAAATATTTTAACCAAAAGTTAAAAGCACTCAATGTTAATTATAATAGTTCAAACTCGCCGATTAAGTTTATTGAGTTTGATGACATAGAAGCGGCTGAGAACATTCATCAAACATTATTAAAGCATCATGTGTTTACAAGTTATTTAAGGTATCCAACTGTGACTAAGCCAATGTTAAGAATATCATTGTCGTATTTTCATACTGAACAAGATATAGATAGGTTGTTTGAAATTTTGCATCAAGAAGATTGAGGTGATCGTCATGTATAGTATAAAAATGCGTTCTAGCAATCAAGATGTTCATATTAGTGGTGCTGAAACGATTTGTGAGTTTGACAAAATAGAACAGACGGTACAAAGGTTTTATAATAAAGGTTTTTTTCATGAAAATGGGCAACCGGATTTTCTCAATATAAAAATACAAAAAATCATGGAACCGATTCAACAAATAAAAGCATTACAAATTATTGAGGATGATAAAGCAAATCTCCAACATTTAACACAAGAATGTGGTGTAACTGAACAAGCGCTAAATCAAGGGATGACATATATTAAAAATGAAACGGTTTATACAGGAGCTATTATTCTATCTGCTATATCTGGTAAACGTTTAGATTCATTTGGACAAAGGGGGATTAGGGCAACACATTTTTCGTTTGAAGATATAAATAATAAAGGTGATCTTAATGAAAGAGTGACTGATGCCTTAGCAATTGCTAGTTGTATCAATGCGCATCCGTATGTCAAAGGAGAACTTTGCGTGTCCGATGACTTAACGTATACGACAGGTTATTTTGCCTCTGCTAAAATTGGTTACCATCGATTATTTGATATTAAACCAGTTAATACGAGATATGGAGGCAGAATAATATTTGTGGACGATTGTATTGATTTAAATCATTACATATCATTTTTAGAAAGCACACCGAAGCAAGTTGTTTATGAAACGGTATAGGGGTTTTAGTATGACATCAAAAGATATTACTCAAATTAGTGTCATTGCTGCGATTTTAACCATTTTGGCAGTTTTGAAAATACCGTCCATTATACCAGGATTAGATTTTCAATTATCTGCACCGGCAGCATTATTGATATTAGCTTTCTTTGGAATTAAAAAGTACTTTTTAGGTGGATTATTATCTAGCCTATTATTACTAGTATTTGGCGTATTTAATCCAATTAATGTGATTATCTCTATTATATTTAGAGTTATAGCTATTGCAGTTGTTTATTTATTGAAAATAAATGTACTATCATTAGTTTTAGCAAGTGTATTAGGCAGTTTGGTATCTAGGCTACTATTATCTATTATTTTAAATTTACCTGTGTGGGTAGTGTTGTTAAACGCGATTCCAGGCGTAATATTCACTTTAATTGTAGCTATTCCTTTATATCTCACATTGAGAAAAAGAATGGCAGTCTTACTAAGATAATAAATCAAAACACGGTCGTCACAATTACTGTTGGCGACCGTGTTTTACTAGCTATTTATTGTTTTCAGTTTCTTTTGTATCTAACAATTTCACTTTGTGATTTTCCCAATCAATTTCATATGTTGATTTAAATGTTCTAGTTTTAAAGTTTTTATAATTTGCGCCTGCCCAGTAGAAGCCATTCCAACGAATTTGGTATAAATCCATTTCACGTTGATAAGTTACTGTAATTTTAGATTTTTTAGCGCCATCTTGTCTGTGTGATAGTACGCTTAAAAATTCTGGATTGAAGTTACTTCTAGATAATAATGGCATTTGGTGTTGCGCTATGAAGTTTTGGCCAGCGTATGCACTGCTTTGTCTGCCAGCTAAGAAGAGTTCATTACCATATGTTGGGTGGAAGCTATCTCTTCCATAAGGTCCCCAACCATTATTCATAATTTTATGTGCTTCAACTCCCCAGCCAACATTTTTATAATTTGTGTTGCGACTTAATGTTGTTCTGTAACTTTCTTGTTTATAATTAATTGTTTCAGAAAAAGCTGTATTTCCATTAAGTCCACCAGATAAACCATTAGAGATACTAATGTCACCACCAAATGTATAGCCTAAAGTATTTTGAACTTGAAACTCTTCATTTTGATTTTTTGGTGCATAATCAACGACGTTTACTGAATCATTAGATTGTGAGCTTATAGATACATTGTATTTAGCTCCCCAATATAATTTTGAAAAGTCATAGTCATTAGGATTAGGTTTCACAAAGCCTGAGTTAATATTCCCAGTAGCTTTAAGTACTAAAGTATCTTTATCATAACTTTTATCTTTGATGAAATTAAATGTTAAAATCTGTGAAATTTTAAATTTATCAGAATCTGCTGTGGCTGTTGTTTTGTATAAAGTAACTTTGTCATCGACTTTTTTTACGCTGACTGGTGTTATTTTACCTTCAGCATTAGCAGTACCAGAAAGTAATAATAATGCCATAGATGTAGCAACGGATGATTTGACTAATTTATTCATTTTCATATCAATTCTGTCCTTTCACCTTGATTTCATGAGTCTTCCAATTGACCTCGTATTTCACAGTATAGTTTCTATTTACAAATGCATTATGGACTCTATGTCCGTCTAAATAACTGTTGCCATAATGCGTTGATCTTTTAATGGCATGAGTGACATCCATGTTTCTTCCGTAAGTAATTTCAAATTCGCTTGTATCGCTTGAACCTTTTTCATGAGATACTGTGGCGATAAATGAAGGGTTAAATCCACTTTGTACAAGAGGTGGTAACTCACTGTCTGGAACGAAATAATCTCTAGGATCTTTACTATGAGGTTTGTAGCCTACAAATAAATCGCTATCAAAGGCTGATTTTTGACCTGATTCAGTGGCGAATGAATTCGCTTTGACGCCCCATAAAACACTTTTTGAGTTTTGTTGTTCTACTTCACTTACATAATTTTGTTGTGTATAGCTAATCGATTTAGAATAGTTAAATGATCCATTACCACCGAGTGATGGGGCTGATTGGAAATTACCACCGATATTGTATCCTAATGTCTGACTCACGTTTGTAGATTCAATTTTATTTTTAGGTAAATAATTAATTAAAGAAACATATTTATCATTTGTTTTTAAACCAATATTATATTGGAATGGCCATCGCATAGCTTTAACATGATTAGTTTTTTTATAGTTGTAATATGTTGTTCTAGAGCTAATGAATCCTTGCATCTTTAATATCAAAGCATCTTTGTTATATTTTTTATCCTTCACAAAATCAAATTGAATATTTTGAGTCACGCCCCATTTTTTACTTGTTTTATCTTCTGTCCTTTTGATAATTTCTATATCGCTTCCTTTACCGATGTCTTCAGTATCGTTGGCAGCTTTAGCATTTTCTAATAACGGATTGGCAAGAGGGGCAAGTAAGCTCACAGATAAAGTTGTAGTTAATATTTTGTTTTTAAGCATAAGTTTCACTTTCTTTCTATAATTTTATTTAACTTAATTAAATAATAATATATTTTGGGCGTTATTATAATTAACTGTTCATTAACAATTGACCATTATCAACTTTTTTTACAATTAAGTTAAAAATGCCATAATTCCGTTCAATTTAACCTTTTTTGTTTGGAATGCTAAAAGCTAATTTTGTGAGAAATATAGTTAATAAAACCTTGGTATTGTTAACAGTTGTAAACAATTTAAGGTAACCGATTGCACGAATGTCTTGCTTTTATTTTTAATTAATGTTTGTAAAATACAAATTGTTCTTTTTACGATTTTTGATGAATCCATCTAAAAGTTAATTATTTATTAACTTGAGAATATTTATTTAAGCTTTCAACTTAAATGGATTCATTTGTATTATTTGTGTATCTACTATGGTGTGATACTTTGTTCTTATAAAAATCAGTTGTTATTATTAAATTTAATATACGATAAATTAATTTAATGTTATGAGGCTGATTCAATATGTTAAAAAATCCTGAGACAAGTATGAAGTGTCCCAGGATTTTATAAAATGATTGAACTGTTTACTTAGGTGTGATGCTTTTAATTTTTACTTCATGTGTTTTCCAGTTCACTTCATATTTAACTGTAACGTTTCGGTTTTTAAAAGCATCATGTTTTCTATCAACGGCTAAACGATGTCTTGTCACGTAAGCATATGTAGCATCCATGTTTCTACCGTAAGTGATTTCAAACTCGCTTTTATCACCTTTACCTCTTTCGTGTGACAATGTTGTAATAAATGATGGATTAAAGCCACTTTGAATTAAAGGAGGTAATTGATTATCTGGGACGAAATAGTCTCTTGCTGCTGGACCAGTTGGGTCTTGTGCAAATAAGTATTGATCATATGCAGATACTTGACCATTCGGTGTAACGAATGAATTTGCTTTCACTCCCCATTTAACACCTTTAGAGTTCTGACTTTCTACTTCAGTAACATAGTTTTTTGATTATAACTAATTGTTTTAGAGTAGTTGAATGAGCCACTGCCTCCGATTGATGGCGCTGATTGGAAGTTTCCGCCGATATTATAGCCTAATTTCTGACTAACATCTGCTGAATCAATTTTATTTTTAGGAAGATAATTGATTAAATCAACATTAGAGTCTTTCGTTTTCAAACTGATATTATATTGAAATGGCCATATCATTCTTTTAATATATGGATATTTTTTTAAGTCTGAATATGTTGTTCTAGAGCTGATGAAGCCTTGCATCTTAACAACTAGGGCATCTTTGTTATATTTTTTATCTTTTACAAAATCAAATTGAATGTTTTGAGTTATAGCTAATCGTTTGCTAGTAATGTCTTGTGTTCTTTTGATGATTTCTGCACCTTGGCCGATATCTTCTATCTTATTTTCTGCTTTAGAAATTTCTATAAATGGATTGGCTAAAGGGGCTATTAAACCAACTGCTAAAGTTGCTGTTAATATTTTATTTTTAATCATAGAAATCACTTTCTTTCTATTTAATTTTAAGTTCATATATATAATAATCTATTTGTAAGCGTTTTCGAATTAACTGTTCGTTAAAAGTTAATTACTATCAACATGTATTGAAGAGACATTTTTATCATTGTTAAATGATGTTTTTGCATTATGTTATGTTTAAAAGATTTATTGGTCGCAGGCGTTTATATAGCTACATAACTATGTTTTGCAAGTCTTATTCTATTGGATTGTTGTTTAATTATGGTGCTTGTAGTGGAAGAGGAATGGATTGCGCAACAGTTTGTGAAAATTTGAAGTTAATAAAGTTGAGCTGATTCAACTAAATGATGAACTATTCGTTAACGATGTAAGGATTATTTAACAAGTCGCAGATAAAAAAGTGGGCTGACAAATAGCGAAGAAACATTTAATTGATGGATAATGAAAAAAGAACCGTAGATTCGATTGAGAATCTACGGTTCTTTTTAATCACGGTTTATTACGAAAATTATTTAAAAAATGATGTAAAACTAGAGAAGATACTTTTGATTGATTATTTCCAGAATGATTTGAATATGCCTGTTAAAGCGTTTTTGAAAGTTGTTGCTGTTTCTTGAGCTTTAATAGCTGTTTTTACTAATTCTGGTTTTTGGTAAAATGCGTATAACACTTTACCAGTGTTGATTGACTCAGTTACATAGTTTCTTACTTGTGCATATGATTTAGCCAAATTCCCGCTTTCTTTGCTCACTTCAAGAGGTTTAATGTATGAACCATAACCACTACCGATTGTTGTTAAAACTGTTTGGTCAATTAAACCTTTATATTGGTAATATTTATTATAGTAGTACTTTGCTGTATCATATTTTTCTTTATAGCTTTTATAAGTATCTGTTAAATACTTGTAACCATAGTTAAATGAATCTTTTAATGATTGGTAGTAACCTAATAATTTAGATTGAGGAACCTCAACTTTTGGTGATTGGATTTGAGGGACTTCAACTTTTGGTGATTCTGCTTTAGGTTTTTCAATTTGTGGTGATTGAATTTGAGGAGCCTCAACTTTTGGCGCCACTTTCTTTTCAGCATCTTTTTGAGCTACTAATGCGTCTAATTGTTTCTGTAAATGCTCTTTTACATCCATAGGTGCTTTGTTAACTTCACGTTGTGCTAAACGTCTGTTTTCAATTGAATCTTTTACATTTAATTTTGAGATTGCATCATTTGCTGATTTCACACGCTCATCATGACGAACGATTGCTTTTTCAATTGAAACTTTTTCTACAAAGCGGTTATTTTTATCACGTAAATCTTTAGGTAATTTTGAGTTAGCTTCATATGCTGCTGATTTATCGTGTGGTGCTTTGTTATCTTGGAAATCTTTAATTGCTTCATCCGCATTTTCAATATTTTGACGTTCTTTAGCTTTAGAAGATTGTACTGATTCTACCCAAACTTGTTGGCTTCTATCAGGGTTTTCTTTAATTTGTGCAATGTAATTATTTTTTTCTTGTTCAGTTAAGTTATCATTTTTAAGAACATTGTAAAAAGCGTTTTGTTGTGCAACACGTCGGTCTGGGTTCTTGCTGTCTTTAAGTGATTCAGAGAATACTTCTTGTGCACGTTCTGGGTGTTCGCGTAATGTTTTGATGTATTGGTTACGTTGTTCTTCTGTGATACCTTTTAGATGTAATACTTGATAAAAAGCTTTTTGTTGATCTGTTACGTAGTTGTTTTGAGTTGTTTGGTGCTTAGTTGAAGTTTGTTGCGTGTTTTCACTCGCTTTTGCTTCCCCATTTGAAATCATTGTAGCTAACGTAATTGTTGCTGCCCCAACTAGCAACTTCGAGATATATTTATTTTTCATGTGTATTCCCTTTCTTTTTACATATTAAATTTATTGTATGCTTTTAGAATTTATCACATGAGAATACAAATGGAAATTAACTAATTATTAACTAATGTTAACTAATAGATTAACTAGTGTTAACTATGTAAAAAGCGTTTAATTCAGAACATTCAGCGTATTTTAAGTAAGGAAGTACTATATGGAGAAATGCAATAGTTTGCTAATAAATAGAGGAGAAAATTGTCTTTCGAAGAGAGTTTGGTAGAGTAGAAATCTCATTTAATTTGTCACTGATGCACTTTTTCTTCTATATAATTAGGTCACGACATTAGATAGCTTCGCAACTCATGCATAGGGTCCCAACATAGAAACTTTCGAGGCGAAAGTTCACAAACAGGGAGAGTTGGGCGCCTTTCTAGCTCATAAAATTCGCAGAAAATAAAGGAACACATTAGATAGCTTCGCTACTAATGCATTGGGTCCCAACATAGAAACTTTCGAGACGAAAGTTAACAAACAGGGAGAGTTGGGTGCCTTTCTAACAAATAAATTTGAAGAAAGGCTAAAAATTATTTTTAGGGGTTGCGAATGAATAAATTAGTTTAATTTTATAAAAATTTATAAAAATTAAAAACGTTGTAAATTTAAAATAAATCATTCATAATATTGTTACTATACTAATTCAAGGTGGTTCAACGCATGTCTCATAATGAAAATCTTAAATTGGCGCAACGCGGTGCTTATTTGAGTTTAATTGTATATATAATCTTATCTATTGTTAAGTATGTCACGGGTTTTGTCTTTAACTCTGCAGCTGTAAGAGCCGACGCATTAAACAATATGACAGATATTATCGTTTCTTTAGCTGTTATTATTGGATTGAAAATTTCAATTAAACCTGCCGATCGAAATCATCCTTATGGCCATTTGAAGTCTGAAAATATTTCTTCATTATTGGTGTCATTTGTCATTATGTTTGTAGGTATCCAAGTAGTTATTCAAAATGCACCTCGTTTGTTCAAAGAAGATGACGTTGTACCTAACGCAATAACAATTATCGTCAGCTTAATCAGTGGTCTTGTAATGTTGATTGTATTTGCAGTCAATCAAAGACTAGCGAAAAGAACGAAAAGTAGTTCTTTAAATTCGGCTGCCAAAGATAATTTATCAGATAGTTTAGTCAGCATTGGAACAGCGATAGGATTAATTTTTACGCAAATCGGTTTCCCAATTGTCGATATTATTTTAGCAACATTACTAGGCTTACTAATCGTTTATACTGGTTTTGGTATTTTTAAAGAAGCAATTTTTATGTTGAGTGATGGTTTCAATGAAACTGAATTAGAAGCGTATCGCAATGATATTTTAGAAGTTGATGAAGTACAAGAAGTTAAAAGTATTAAAGGGCGTTACCATGGAAGTAGTGTGTTTATTGATGTCACAATTGTTGTAGATGCTAACCTTTCCTTAGTAGAAGCGCATCAAATTTGTGACAATGTCGAACATCATTTGCACAAAAAAGGTATTTCCTCAGTATACGTTCACCCAGAACCAGACCATCTATAATGTATTTAAACGTCTTCATAGATATATAAATATCTGAGGAGGCGTTTTTATTACATTTATTTTTAGGTGCACCTAAAAATATTTTTTAAAACTTAGAAAAATAGCGGATAAAGGTGTATAATATGATTTGTTATTAGGTGGTTATTGATTCATTTATGAATTAAAAAATGAAAATGGGGAATAGGATTTATGTATTTAATGTCTAGTGATAATTGATTTAATCATTGAATTTTAAAACATATTGAAAAGAAAATTACTAAGATTAAATCATCTTAAAATATCCCTGAAATAACGTCCTAAAGATTAAAGGAAAGAGGTTATAAGTTATGCCAAAATTAATTTTATGTCGTCATGGACAAAGCGAGTGGAATGCTAAAAACTTATTTACTGGATGGGAAGATGTTAATTTATCTGAACAAGGTATTAATGAAGCGACTAGAGCAGGTGAAAAAGTAAGAGAAAATAACATCGCCATCGATGTAGCTTTTACATCGTTATTAACACGTGCTTTAGATACAACGCATTATATTTTAACTGAATCTAAACAACAATGGATTCCTGTATATAAAAGCTGGCGTTTAAATGAACGCCACTATGGTGGATTGCAAGGCTTAAATAAAGATGATGCTAGAAAAGAATTTGGAGAAGAACAAGTACATATTTGGCGTCGTTCTTATGATGTGAAACCGCCTGCTGAAACCGAAGAACAACGTGAAGCTTACTTAGCTGATCGTCGATATAATCATTTAGATAAACGTATGATGCCTTATTCTGAAAGTCTGAAAGATACTTTAGTTCGAGTGATACCATTTTGGACAGATCATATTTCACAATATTTGCTAGATGGTCAAACGGTATTAGTTTCTGCACACGGAAATTCAATTCGCGCATTGATTAAATATCTTGAAGATGTGTCAGATGAAGATATCATTAATTATGAAATTAAAACAGGTGCACCGCTTGTTTATGAATTAACGGATGATTTAGAAGTTATAGATAAATACTACTTATAAAAAAAGAGCTGCATGTACACAAGGAGTGAGTGTATATGCAGCTCTTAAATATGTGAAGTAATGTAAGGAAATAGTTAAGTATAGAGTTTATATTAACGAGCTAGGGATACTCGAAAATATAGTTAGACATACAATATAGTCAAATTAAAACAATTATTTCGCTCTTTTATGTTGCTTAATAATCTTTAAAGCACGCTTTCTTGTTTTAATGTTAGGGCTATTTAAATTACGACGAGCAGTCTGTAAATCTAATTTCATCTCTATCCCTCCTTGTAAATATATTATGACCGATAACTACTCATATGTAAATAGTAATGATTACGTTTTAAAGAAATTGTAATAAAGTCGTGCTAATTTTTTTGAAAATGGGTATAATTACCGGATATCTAAAAATGAGTGTCGTTTTTTAGATGGTGAGGGGGGAAGCTTTAAATGTCGAAGAAACAAAAATTAACGATGATTATTACTATGCTGATGGGTGGATTTTTTGGATTATTAAATGAAACACTATTAGTGACGGCTTTACCAAGTATTATGAAAGACTTTGAAATTTCATATACACAAGTTCAATGGCTGACAACAGCTTTTTTATTGACTAATGGGATTGTTATTCCTTTGTCCGCGCTTGTTATACAACGTTATACAACAAGACAAGTGTTTTTAGTGGGTATTTCTATCTTTTTCTTAGGTACATTACTCGGCGGCTTGAGTCCGCACTTTGCAACATTATTAGTTGCTAGAATTATTCAGGCGTTAGGCGCAGGTATTATGATGCCATTGATGATGACAACGATTTTGGATGTTTTCCAACCGCATGAACGCGGTAAATATATGGGGATATTTGGTTTGGTAATTGGTTTAGCACCAGCTATTGGACCTACTCTTTCAGGTTACCTTGTTGAATATTTTAACTGGAGATCGCTTTTCCATGTTGTCGCTCCAATTGCAGCTGTTACATTTTTAATTGGATTTAAAACGATAAAAAATGTTGGAACTACAATTAAAGTACCTATTGATTTTATTTCTGTCATTTTTTCTGTACTAGGTTTCGGCGGGTTATTGTATGGAACGAGTTCAATTTCAGAAAAAGGTTTTGATAATCCTATCGTATTAGTATCTATGATTGGAGGCGTTGTTTTAGTCGCATTATTTGTATTACGTCAATATCGGCTATCAACACCATTATTAAATTTTGCTGTATTTAAAAATAAACAATTTACAGTTGGTATCATTATTATGGGTGTCACAATGGTATCGATGATTGGTTCGGAAACGATTTTACCTATCTTTGTGCAAAATTTATTGCATCGTTCAGCTTTAGATTCTGGGTTAACTTTATTACCAGGAGCAATTGTTATGGCATTTATGTCGATGACTTCGGGTGCTTTATATGAAAAGTTTGGTCCAAGAAAATTGGCTTTAGTCGGTATGGCGATTGTTGTTATTACTACGGCTTATTTTGTTGTAATGGATGAACAAACATCAACAATCATGTTGGCAACAGTTTATGCGATTCGAATGGTTGGTATCGCGTTAGGATTAATTCCAGTAATGACCCATACGATGAATCAATTAAAGCCAGAAATGAATGCACATGGTTCATCTATGACAAACACAGTACAACAAATTGCTGGTTCTATCGGAACAGCTGCATTAATTACTATTTTATCCCATGCAAGCAAAAACTTTTCTCCAACTATGTCAGACTATAATGGCATGAACAAAATTGATATGATGAATCAAATTAAAGTTGATACGATGTTGCATGGTTATCACGCTGGATTTTTATTTGCATTATTGATTACAGTTGTTAGTTTCTTTTGTTCATTTATGTTACAAGGTAAGAAAAAAGAAGTTGATTCTCGTCAATAAATATAAGTTGCTAGCTATATAAAGCTTTTTAGCAAAAGTTCAACATATTGACTTATCCGGCATTTCAGATTAAAATATTTTTATTCCGATTAGAATAATAAGAATAAGGAGATATATTCTATGAAAAGACTTTTATTTGTGATGATAGCTTTCGTTTTCATATTGGCTGCATGCGGAAACAATTCGTCGAAAGACAAGGAAGCTAGTAAAGATAGCAAGACAATTAATGTTGGGACTGAGGGGACTTATGCACCATTTAGTTTCCACGATAAAGATGGTAAATTAACTGGTTACGATATTGATGTTATTAAAGCAGTGGCTAAAGAAGAAGGTTTAAAACTTAAATTTAATGAAACTTCTTGGGATTCTATGTTTGCAGGTTTAGACGCAGGGCGTTTTGATGTAATCGCGAACCAAGTAGGTATTAATCCTGATAGAGAAAAGAAATATAAATTTTCTAAGCCTTACACATTCTCAAGTGCTGTTTTAGTTATTCGTGAAAATGAAAAAGATATTAAAGATTTTGATGATGTTAAAGGTAAGAAGTTAGCACAAACATTCACATCTAATTATGGTAAATTAGCTAAGGATAAAGGTGCTGATATTACAAAAGTTGATGGCTTTAACCAATCAATGGATTTATTATTGTCTAAGCGTGTTGATGGTACATTTAATGATAGTCTGTCATACTTGGATTATAAAAAACAAAAACCTAATGCTAAGATCAAAGCAATCAAAGGTAATGCTGAACAAAGTAGATCTGCATTTGCATTTTCTAAAAAAGCAGATGATGAAACAGTTCAAAAATTCAATGATGGCTTGAAAAAAATCGAGGAAAACGGTGAATTAGCTAAAATAGGTAAGAAATGGTTTGGTCAAGATGTTTCTAAATCTAAATAGCGAACAACAACATGCGCTAGATGCTGCAAAACAAGCTTTCGGACCTATGCTAGAAGGTTTGGTCAAATATTCAATTCCTATTACATTAGTTACATTTGTTTTAGGATTGATTATTGCATTATTTACAGCATTAATGCGAATTTCAACGAGTAAAATTTTAAGAAGTATTTCACGTGTCTATGTATCTATTATTCGAGGAACACCAATGATAGTACAACTATTTATCATATTTTATGGTATTCCAGAATTAGGTAGATTATTAACAAATGACGCTGACAACCAATGGACATTGGCACCTGTAGTGGCTGCTATTATTGGTTTATCATTAAATGTAGGTGCGTATGCTTCGGAAATTATTCGTGGCGGTATTATTTCTATACCGAAAGGACAAACAGAAGCTGCATATTCCATCGGTATGACGTATGGTCAAACGATACAACGTATCATTTTACCGCAGGCAATTCGAGTGTCGATTCCTGCACTAGGTAATACATTTTTAAGTTTAATCAAAGATACATCATTATTAGGATTTATTTTAGTGGCTGAAATGTTTAGAAAAGCTCAAGAAGTTGCGTCTACAACATATGAATATTTAACAATTTATGTGTTAGTTGCGCTAATGTACTGGGTGGTATGCTTTATTATTTCAATTATCCAAGGTATCTATGAATCTTATATTGAAAGAGGGTATCGCTCATGATTCAATTGAACAATATCTATAAATCATTTAATGATGTTGAAGTCATCAAAGGTATTGATTTATCTGTTGAACAAGGTGAGGTTGTAACCTTAATCGGTCGATCTGGTTCAGGTAAAACAACATTGTTACGTATGATTAATGCATTAGAAATTCCAACTGAAGGTACAGTTTATGTTAACGGCAAAACATATACATCTAAAGATAAAAAATCACAAATAGAAGTTCGTAAACAGTCTGGTATGGTATTTCAAAGTTATAACCTTTTTCCGCATAAGACGGCATTAGAAAATGTAATGGAAGGTCTTATCACAGTTAAAAAGTTGAAAAAGGATGAGGCACGTGGGAAATCACTTGAGTTACTTGAGAAAGTTGGTTTAACACATGTCAAAGATCAACGTCCACATGCATTATCAGGTGGTCAACAACAACGTGTTGCTATTGCAAGAGCACTAGCAATGAACCCTAAAGTGATGTTGTTTGATGAACCAACATCTGCACTTGATCCTGAACTTGTGAATGATGTTTTAAAGGTTATTAAAGATTTGGCTAATGAAGGCATGACAATGGTCATTGTGACACATGAAATGCGTTTTGCTAAAGAAGTATCTAATAACATTGTATTTATTCATGAAGGCATGATCGGAGAACAAGGGGCACCAGAAGAGATGTTCAATCGTCCGAAAACAGAAGAATTAAGACGTTTCTTAAATGTTATAAATGAAGAATAATCAAATAGAACCACGTATCATGTTTTAGTATGGCGATGAAGCCATATACATGATGCGTGGTTCTTTGTTATGTTGTCATAATCTTGGAGCGATATTTTAACGACGTTTATGATTTAAGTACGTTTGTACCTTATATAGTAATGGTTTGATAGGCTTAATAAAGTCACCGATATACTCTTCTACATGTGCGTTAAAACCTTTTTTGAATTGTTGGACGCCATAGTCTTCTGATGACTCTGAAAAGTCACCGGTAATACCATAAAAATTATAGCGATCAATATGATGCGCTTTAGCAAACTTAATCATTTCCCACTGCAAATGGTAGGCACCCATATAAGCATTATATTTAGGGTTTGAACCACTAGATAAGTAATAAACTTCATGCTCATTGTAGATAAATAAAGCAGAAGCTAAGTTTAAGACTGCACCATCTTGTTCAATTTGTTCTATTGTATTGTCGATTTTACGCTTATTGCTATTTAGCTGTTGTTCTAGCTGTGTGCGTTTCGTTTTATTTTTCTTTGAATTAGGACTTTCTTCCAATGCTTCTTCAACACCTGAGAGTTCAGCTGTTAATTGTTGTTGCTTTAATTGTAACGTTTTTAAATACTCGTTTAAATCAATATACGCCAACTTTAACATGGCGTGGTCATCGTATAACTTTTGCATTTCTTCAAAGTATGGTAACTCACGGAATTTGAAACCATGCTTTTCCTCAGCCATATGGAATAAGTCGAAAAAAGTTTGCGTTTCATCAATCGTTAACGTTTTAGTTTTGACACCAATATCATATGTTTTTTTAATATTACGTCTCGTTTGATAATCCATTTCTTTTAAAAGTTGGTCTTCAGTCTTATCTTTTAAATCTAACACTGACAGCCAACGGATTTGGCTCATTGAATCATAACCTACAGGGAAACCTTGGTGTTTATAACCTAATTTATCCATTGTTCTAACAAATGCTCGGTTATCATAAGATTTAACAATTTCACCGTCTGCATTGCGTAAATTTTCAATTAAATATGGATCTACAAGGACATATAAACAATTGTGTTTCTTTAAATATGACGTTAATGCTTTAAAGAAAAATGCTACTAATGATTGATTTGTATAATCCATCACTGGCCCGCGATGTGTATAAAAATATTTGAAAAATTTAAGTGTGCGTGCTTCTGTCAATAAGCATCCTGCAATCACTTGACCATTGTCATCTTTAACCCCTACAAGATGCACATCGCCTTTTAAATCAACTCTATGATTGTAATGAATAGCTGATTGTGTGTAATGTGAAAAATGCTTTGTTGTAAACGCATTGAACTCATCCGAAGTCAACGTTACAAAGTTCATTTTATCCCATCCCTCTCTGAATTGAACTGTAATTTTTGAATTTATTAATAATGCTATTTTTTTATTTTATCAAAAACTGATTACAAATACACATAGAAAATGAAATATATTTTTCTTTGACTATACATAACTGTTATTTCTTTGGATATTTATATTAAATGCATTGGTAGTAGTTGTAGCGCATTAATGTTTGACGGTGTATAGTATTAATTATATTGAAAGTTAGTTGGAAGTTGATAGTAGGAGTGGGAGCATTGAAGCGATTTGTGGCGACGGTATTATTATTACTAGTCTTTATATCAGGATGTGGTAATGATAAATATGTGAAAGAAATAGATGAAGCAGTTAAAATTCAAAATCAAAAACAAGAACAACTTGCCAAAAAAGGCAACGGTGATCGTGTTGATCATTTTGAACGCAAAGATGCTAATATTTATGTCTATGATAAGGATAAAATTATCATTTTAGCTTATAAACCTTTGAGTAATGATGATGAAGTGCATTATTATGCATATGATTTTAGTGATAAACGTGTATCATATAAGCAAGATTTTGATTCGAGACGATATTATCAACAACATGATGCGGATTATCATGAAGAAAATATGACGAACTAGATATGAATAGGAGTTATTATGACTAAAAAATTACTAACATTATTTATAGTGAGCATGTTAATTTTAACAGCTTGCGGTAAAAAAGAATCAGCAACGACATCTTCGAAAAACGGCAAACCATTAGTTGTCGTATATGGCGACTATAAATGTCCTTATTGTAAAGAATTAGATGAAAAAGTCATGCCAAAGTTGCGTAAAAATTATATAGATAATCACAAAGTGGAATACCAATTTGTCAATTTAGCTTTCTTAGGTAAAGACTCAATTGTTGGTTCGCGTGCGAGTCATGCAGTATTGATGTATGCACTTAAATCATTTTTAGATTTTCAAAAGCAATTATTTGCTGCCCAGCAAGATGAAAATAAAGAATGGTTAACAAAAGAACTATTAGATAAACATATTAAACAACTGCATTTAGATAAAGAGACGGAAAATAAAATTATAAAAGATTACAAGACAAAAGATAGCAAGTCTTGGAAAGCTGCAGAGAAAGATAAAAAAATAGCGAAAGATAATCATATAAAAACGACACCAACTGCATTTATTAATGGCGAGAAAGTTGAAGATCCATATGATTATGAAAGTTATGAGAAGTTATTAAAAGATAAAATCAAATAGTCTTAATTGTTGAGATCAGTAAGTGATACCAATTTATTAGGACAATACGAAAAGGCAATTTCTATTAGCGATATGATAGAGATTGTCTTTTTAATGTATGAAGTCTAAATAGGTGGAAATTATCATGTAAACATTGTTTAGTAGGGAATCAGTACAGGATAGGTATTGATTCTTCCCCGTGCGAAATCTTGATTAGTAGTTTTTTTCTGTGTCGCTTGTTTTATTGTACAGATATTTGTACAATTGAGGTGTGTTAAAAGGAGGCGATAAATATGATTATTAAAAATTATTCATACGCTCGACAGAATTTAAAGGCACTTATGACAAAAGTAAATGATGATAGTGATATGGTAACTGTAACATCTACTGATGATAAAAACGTAGTAATCATGTCAGAATCAGATTATAACTCCATGATGGAAACACTTTACCTCCAACAGAACCCAAATAATGCTGAACACTTAGCTCAATCAATTGCAGATCTAGAACGTGGGAAAACTATAACGAAAGATATAGATGTATAATGGCTAGGTTAAATATTACGTTTTCGCCTCAAGCCTTTGAAGATTATAAGTATTTTCAGCAGAACGATAAAAAAATGGTGAAGAAGATTAATGAGTTACTTAAAAGTATTGACAGAAATGGTGCATTGGAAGGTATAGGTAAGCCTGAAAAGTTAAAATCGAATCTGACTGGGTATTATAGTAGACGTATCAATCACGAACATAGATTGGTTTATACAGTAGATGACAATCATATAAAAATAGCATCATGTAAATACCATTATTAAATCTAAAAGTCACACTATAAAAATAGGGTAAGTTATTTTAGGACAATATGAAAAGGCAATTTCTATTAGCAATATGATAGAGATTGTCTTTTTTTCTTATATTATGACGTTCGTAAATACTATAAAGTTTTCTGTATCATATTTGTACAATAGTCATGTATTAGATAAAACGAAAAGTGGTAAATACCTAAAGTATGATTCGACTTTATATTATTTATAAAAACAGTGCTTGTATTTTAAGTAGCATGAGTATATAATTTTAAAACGTAAAGATTACTATTTAGGAGGGTGACTATGAAAAAGAAATTAGGTATGTTACTTCTTGTACCAGCCGTAACTTTATCATTAGCCGCATGTGGGAATGATGATGGAAAAGATAAAGATGGCAAGGTAACAATTAAAACGACAGTTTATCCATTGCAATCATTTGCAGAGCAAATTGGTGGAAAACACGTGAAGGTATCATCAATCTATCCAGCAGGGACAGATTTACATAGCTATGAACCAACACAAAAAGATATATTAAGTGCAAGCAAGTCAGACTTGTTTATGTATACAGGGGATAATTTAGATCCGGTTGCTAAGAAAGTTGCATCTACTATCAAAGATAAAGATAAAAAACTGTCTTTAGAGGATAAATTAGATAAAGCAAAGCTTTTAACTGATCAACACGAGCATGGTGAAGAGCATGAACATGAGGGACATGATCATGAGAAAGAAGAACATCATCATCATCATGGTGGATATGATCCACACGTATGGTTAGATCCTAAAATTAACCAAACTTTCGCTAAAGAAATTAAAGATGAATTAGTGAAAAAAGATCCAAAACATAAAGATGACTATGAGAAAAACTACAAAAAATTAAACGACGATCTTAAGAAAATTGATAACGATATGAAGCAAGTTACAAAAGATAAGCAAGGTAATGCAGTATTCATTTCACATGAATCAATTGGATACTTAGCTGATCGTTATGGTTTTGTTCAAAAAGGTATTCAAAACATGAATGCTGAAGATCCATCACAAAAAGAATTAACTAAAATTGTTAAAGAAATTAGAGATAGCAATGCTAAATATATTCTTTACGAAGATAATGTTGCGAATAAAGTGACTGAAACAATTCGTAAAGAAACAGATGCGAAGCCTTTAAAATTCTACAACATGGAGTCTTTAAATAAAGAACAACAGAAAAAAGATAATATTACGTATCAATCATTAATGAAATCTAATATTGAAAATATCGGTAAAGCTTTAGACAGTGGTGTTAAAGTGAAAGACGACAAAGCTGAAAGTAAACATGACAAAGCAATTTCTGATGGGTATTTTAAAGATGAGCAAGTTAAAGACCGTGAATTAAGCGATTATGCTGGTGAATGGCAATCTGTTTACCCTTACTTAAAAGACGGTACGCTTGATGAAGTGATGGAACATAAAGCTGAAAATGATCCGAAGAAATCTGCTAAAGATTTAAAAGCTTATTATGACAAAGGATATAAAACTGATATTACTAACATTGATATAAAAGGAAATGAAATTACATTTACTAAAGATGGTAAGAAACACACTGGTAAATATGAATACAATGGTAAGAAAACATTGAAATATCCTAAAGGTAACCGTGGCGTGAGATTTATGTTTAAATTGGTCGATGGTAATGATAAAGACTTACCGAAATTCATCCAATTTAGCGATCACAACATTGCACCTAAAAAGGCAGAACACTTCCATATCTTTATGGGTAATGATAATGACGCGTTATTAAAAGAAATGGATAACTGGCCAACATATTATCCTTCAAAATTAAATAAAGACCAAATCAAAGAAGAAATGTTAGCGCATTAATTCAACAGGTTTGCACACTCTACTCAACTGTTAATAGCTGAATAGAGTGTGTTTTTTATTTCGTAGTTATCAATTTCAACAGAGGGAATGATTAATATTACTATAGTTTATAACAAATGATTTGGTAACATATGTTACTCAATGCATGTTAAGATGAGTAAATATAAAAGATAGGGAGTGGGAAGATGACGATTAAAGTTGAAGATAATAAAATTATTTTTTCAAGAACGATAGAAGCACCGATTGAAAAGGTGTTTGATGCCTATACGACAAAAGCATTATTTGAAAAATGGTTTCATCCAAAAGACGCTAGTACCAAAGTGTTTCGCTTTAATGCTGTTTCAGGCGGTGATGCATTTTATGCGATTAAAACACCTACAATGACCAGCTATACATTAGCAGAATATAAAACGGTTAAGCGTCCATATTTAATTGAATATATTGACTCATTTGCGACACCTCAAGGTGCAAAAGATACAAAAATGCCAAGCATGAAAATTACTTTGTCATTTTCCAAGAGCAATACAACGAAAACGACAGTGACATCAACATCGGTATTTCCAACAAAAGAAGCCGCTCAACAAGTCATAAACATGGGTGTTGAACAAGGTATGAATCAAACTTTAGATCAACTTGATGCTTTATTGAAATAAAGTTGTTGAAAATATGTAAAAACTTTTTTGTTTCATTCGGTTTATAATAATCTTGTAATATTATAAAAATGAGGGATGATTCGATGGTAGAACGTTATATCAAAGTTTTAATATTATATATTTTCACAACACTACTATCTTCTATTTCAGTAACGTCAAAATGTGTACCTAATAAAGTTATAAGGTTTATTTTACGTACTGCAATTGGTTACAGTGTATTTGCATATGGTTTACATTACTTTTCAAATTTAAAAAAGAATAAGTAATACTTTACATAAAGCGAGATAAAATGAGCGTCGTAATATCTTAAATCATAAAGATATTAGCCAATCACGCGATTTATCTCGCTGTTTTTATGAAAGAAAACTACATTTTCGAGAGAATAAAAAGATTTTTCTGAAATTTAATCTATCAATTACATTGATTTACTAATATAATTAGAAAGTAAATTTTATTTGATCAAAGTAAATGGGGGAAGTACTGTGATAGAAAATAAGAAAACAGTTGAAGATACATATTCAACAGGCGCAATTGTTGATTCAATATCATCTTCAGTACAAATGAAGCAAGTAATGGTACAGCAAACACCTGGCCGATATATGCTTAAAGCAATGATGGCCGGATTTTTACTCTCAATCGTTACTGTATTTATGTTCGGAATAAAGACGCAGTTTGCGAGTACTCACGTAGATGGACTTATCAATTTAATGGGAGCCATTGCGTTTAGTTTAGGTTTGATTTTAGTTGTATTAACTAACTCTGAATTATTAACAAGTAACTTCATGTACTTTACAGTAGGCTGGTATTATAAAGTCGTTTCTGTTAAGAAGATGACTTGGATTTTATTATATTGTTTCTTAGGAAATATTTTAGGTGGGTTTGTGTTATTTTTCTTAATGAAATTTGCGCATGTCATGACACCTGAAATGACACAAGCTTTAACAGCTTTAGTTCAGAAAAAGACTGTTGATTCAACATGGTTGAATATTTTTACAAAAGGTATTTTCTGTAACTTCTTTATTAATATTGGTATTTTCATCTCTATGCAATTCAAAGGCGGCTTAACAAAGGCATTCTTCATAGCTTGTGGTGTCGTGGTCTTTGTATACATGGGATATGAGCACGTTGTGTTCAATGCAGGTCTATATGCAGGTATGGTATTCTTTAACCTTGATGCAGTTTCATGGTTACACGTTTTAAAAAATATCGTTTTTGCTTTCTTAGGTAACTTTGTCGGTGGCGGTATTTTTGTAGGTCTCGTTTATGCTTTCTTAAATGGTAAGCGTAATCGTTTAGAGCAACAATAATTAAGATGTAGTGATTAAATAGCGTAACAATGAATCATTCTTCCAAACCATTCATGAATTTGAATGGTTTTTTACGTTGAGAGAGTAATTTTTAATAAGTTTCATGAGAGTATTGGTGTATTCAGATGAAGCATACTTTCTGACATGTGATAAATTTATTGATACACTTTGATGGATATTTATTTTAAAAATAAAATATGGTTAAATCATTTAAAAAAGAGTGGGGATTAATATGACAAAAACGATGATTCGACTCGCAAGTGAACAAGATGCAGAAAAATTGCAACAACTCATGCATGAAGCATTTACGCCTCTAAGAGAACTAGGTATTGATTGGCCTTCGGTTAATGCTAATTTAGATGCTGTTAAAGAAAATATAGATAAAAATACTACATTTGTCATGACAATTGATGATGAAATTATATCTACGATTACGGTTAGATATCCTTGGGGAAGTGTGAAAAGTATTTCGGGTTATCCTTTTGTCTGGTGGTTTGCGACAAATCCTGAGTATGAAGGGAAAGGCTATGGTAGCCAATTACTTACTTATGTTGAAGAAGCATTTTTGCGAGATACGTTAAAGTCAGCGGCAGTTACTTTAGGTACATCTGCAAGATTGCATCCGTGGTTACTTAAAATTTATGAAAAAAGAGGTTATGAAATATACAGCGAACATGAAAATGATGATGGCGATTTAGGTGTGATCATGCGCAAAGTATTGATACCCGAGCGCTTTGACGAAACAATATTAGGCCAACCACCATTTTAAGATAATAATATACACTACAAGCGACCGATATATTAATGCTTGCTCAAATAAATGTTGAGTAGGGATTCATATATCGGTCGCTTTTTTTGATTTAACAAAAAGGGAAAATGTATAAGGAATATGCATGACTACAGGCATCAGGGAATTCCCTGATTTTACATTATAATGTGATTCTTTTCACAAAAACAAAATGATTTGGTATACAATACGTGTGAAAGGGTTGGTAAATGTGAATGGGAATATCATTGTTGCACATGGCATGAGGCACGGACGACAGAATCAAGCGTTAGAAGCATTTATTTCTGAATTAGTAAAAGATGATATACATCACTATGATATTGCGTTTTTAGAAAGTGAGCATCAGGATTTAGAGACGGTAATGACGACGTTGATTCAAAGTGGGGTTGACCATTTTAAAATTGTACCATTGCTAATCTTTAGTGCAATGCATTATCTCAAGGATATACCGAATATCGTTCATGAAATGAAACGACGGTATCCAGACATAAAGGTAGAAGTAAGCGAGCCACTTGGCACACATCCTTTAATGAGACGATTAATTGAACAACGTATTTGTGACGCATTAGCAGGTGACGAACAACAAGTTGGAGTTATGGTTGTTGCACACGGCAATATTAATGGAAAGTTTACTAAGGCACACGAAGAGTTACAAATATGCGCTCAAAATTTGCAAATTAGCAAGCCGACATATGCGAGAACGCTATATGGAGAGATTAGTTTTACACATGATTTAGAAAGCATCTCGAAACGGTATCAAAAATTGATTGTCGTACCATTATTTTTATATGACGGAAGACTTGTTAACAAAGTGAAGCAGCAAATGAATGACATGGTTATTAATACAGATATACACTTCACACCTTCAATTAACTTCGACCCAATTTTAAAGCAAATCATTAACGATAGATTAGAAAGCTTAATGATTCCGATGAAAATATAAAAGCACTAACGAAAAATTAATACCTTTTTTTGAAATAAATATTATGGAGTAAAGGGGCATATTTTATGGCAAAGCAAAAACTAGTAATGATTGGTAACGGTATGGCGGGCATTCGAACAATCGAAGAAATATTAGAGCGCGCCAACGATTTATATGATATTACGGTAATAGGTAAAGAACCTTATCCAAACTATAACCGCATCATGCTTTCAAATATTTTACAAAATAAAATGACAGTTGAAGAAACAATTATGAATCCATATGAGTGGTATGAGGAACATGGTATCGAGTTAATTACAAATGATCCTGTAATTGAAGTAGATAGAGCAAACCAATCAGTTACTACTGCAAATGGTATTGAAGTATCATACGATAAATTGATTTTTGCGACAGGTTCTAAAGCATTCGTCATTCCAGTTCCAGGTTCGACATTACCGAGTGTAATTGGTTGGAGAACGATTGATGATACTGAACAAATGATGAACATTGCGAAGACTAAAAAGAAAGCAATTGTAATTGGTGGAGGCTTACTAGGTTTAGAGTGTGCACGTGGTTTATTAGATCAAGGTATGGAAGTAACGGTGTTACATTTAGCTGAATGGTTGATGGAAATGCAGCTAGACCGTAAAGCTGGAAATATGCTTAAAGCAGATCTAGAAAAGCAAGGTATGAAGTTTGAAATGCAAGCCAACACAACTGAAATCTTAGGAGAAGATGATGTTGAAGGTGTTAAATTGGCTGATGGACGCGAGATTCCGGCAGACTTAGTTGTTATGGCAGTAGGTATTCGACCATACACAGAAGTAGCCAAAGAATCAGGTCTAGATGTTAATCGAGGTATTGTTGTCAATGATGTGATGCAAACAAGTGATAGCAATGTATATGCAGTTGGTGAATGTGCAGAACATAACGGCAAAGTTTATGGACTCGTTGCACCACTATATGAACAAGGTAAAGTATTAGCTGATCATTTAACAAATAAAGAAACGAACGGATACAAGGGATCAACAACATTTACGTCATTAAAAGTTTCTGGGTGTGACTTGTATAGTGCTGGTCAAATTGTAGAAAATGCAGAAATTAAAGGTATTGAAATATTTAATAGTGTTGATAATAACTATAAAAAAATCTTTTTAAAAGACGGTAATGTAGTTGGTGCAGTACTATATGGTGATATCGATGATGGTTCACGCTTTTATAACATGATGAAAAAAGGTGAATCCACTGAAGATTACACACTTGTATCATTGCTTACTAAAGGTGGAGAAGAGGCATCGCTATCAATTGCTGATATGGCTGATGATGAAACAATTTGTGGTTGTAATGGTGTTGATAAAGGTACTATAGTAAATGCGATTACGGAAAATGGCTTTACAACAGTTGAAGAAGTAACGGCTAAAACAAAAGCGGGGAATTCATGTGGTAAATGTAAACCGCAAATTGCTCAAATATTGCAGCACACTTTAGGAGATGACTTTGTTGCGGCAAAACCTGCTGGTATATGTGGTTGCACTGATTTGACACGCGATCAAATTGTAACGCAAATAAGAGCGAAAGGTTTAAAAACATCTAAAGAAGTTCGACATGTTTTAAACTTTAAAAACAAAGGTGGATGTCCAAAATGTCGACCTGCGATTAACTATTATTTGAATATGGTTTATCCACATGATCATGAAGATGAAAGAGAATCAAGATTTGCTAACGAACGTTACCATGCGAATATTCAAAATGATGGTACATTTTCTGTTATACCTCAAATGCGTGGGGGTGTTACAGATGCAGACCAACTGATTCGTCTAGGAGAAGTGGCTAAGAAATATCATGTGCCACTAGTTAAAGTGACAGGTTCGCAACGTGTTGGTTTGTATGGAGTTAAAAAAGAAGAATTACCAAATATATGGGAAGACCTAGGTATGCGTTCAGCATCAGCTTATGGTAAGAAAACACGCTCAGTTAAAAGCTGTGTTGGTAAAGAGTTTTGTCGATTTGGTACGCAATACACGACACGACTTGGCATTCGTTTAGAAAAAACATTTGAATACATCGATACACCTCATAAATTCAAAATGGGTGTATCAGGCTGCCCAAGAAGTTGTGTTGAATCAGGTGTTAAAGATTTTGGTATTATCTCAGTTGAAAATGGATTCCAAATCTATATCGGTGGTAATGGTGGTACAGAAGTCGAAAAAGCTGAATTTTTAACAACTGTAGAAACAGAAGATGAAGTAATCAAATTATGTGGTGCTTTGATGCAATATTATCGCGAAACAGGTATATATGCTGAAAGAACAGCGCCATGGTTAAGAAGACTTGGATTTGAAAATGTAAAAGAAGTCTTACTTGCCCCAGAAAGACAAAATGAACTATTTGAACGCATTATGGATGCTAAAAAAGCAGTCGAAGCTGAACCTTGGGAAGCAATAACTAGCAATGCGCAAGCACGTAAAATTTTTGAAGTGGAGAAGGTGTAATACATGGAAACAAAAGAAAAAATTAAAGTGACAACTATAGATGAATTAACACCCCTAATTGGAAAAAAGGTTATTGTCAAAGGCAAAGAGGTAGGATTGTTTTTAACTGAAAGTGGTACAATTCACGCGATTCACAATATCTGTCCACACAAAGAAGGACCATTGTCTGAAGGGACAGTGAGTGGGGAATATGTATTTTGCCCGCTCCACGATCAAAAAATTGATTTAAATACAGGTATTGTTCAAGAACCTGATGAAGGTTGTGTAGATGTTTATGAGGTAGAAGTTACAGACGGGAACGTATATATATGTCTGTAGAGGAATATGGCAAGGTTTACTTGATAGGTGCGGGTCCAGGTAATCCGAATTATTTGACGAAAAAGGCTGAGCGTTTAATACGTGAAGCGGATGTCATTCTATATGATCGATTAGTGAATCCGTTAATTTTACAATATGCGAATTTGACTACTGAAATTATCGATGTTGGTAAAAAGCCGTATGCAAAACATATTCAGCAAGAAAAAATAAATGACTGTATCGTGGAAGCAGCGCGTCGATATAACAAGGTTGTTAGACTTAAAGGTGGCGATCCAGCGATATTTGGTCGTGTGCAAGAAGAAGTCGACACACTAAATGAACATCATATTGCGTTTGAAATTGTACCAGGGGTGACATCAGCGAGCGCAGCAGTTGCTACTATGCAGACAGGTTTGACAATGCGTACAGTTGCTAAAAGTGTGACATTTTCTACAGGTCACTTTAAAGATTCAGAAGAAAATGAAGTGGATGTCAATTCCTTAGTGAATGGTGGCACGTTAGCAATTTATATGGGGGTAAAACGTTTAGGGAAAATTATCACACAGATACAACAATACACAGATATTGATTACCCGATAGCGATTGTCTTTCAAGCATCGTGTTTTAACGAGTTTGTTGTTAAGGGGCGTTTAAGTAATATTATTTCAAAATTGCAACACTATTCAATTGAGGCGAAACCAGGTATATGTATTATTGGGGAAGTTGTTGGTTATACTGAAAATGTCTCAACAACTTCTAATCCGACTCAGCAATTTTATGTAGTAAGTGGTTCTAAACATGACGCCCTTATGCTCTGTGAACATTTATATGACGAAGGTTATGGCTGTTTGCTAAACCCAAATAATACATCGAATGGCACATATCATTCGTCGCAATATGATTACTATGATGCATTTATTAAGCAGCAAGAAAATGTAACATATATTTCAACCGATCGTGCAGATGCTAATACAGTGTTATGTCACTAATTTAAAAAAATAAATGAATAAGTAAGGTTTCAACCGAGAGAATATATTCGTGTTGAAGCCTTATTTGTCGTTGTGCCAAATTTGAACGATTTAGATTGGCAATAAGCACGACCATACATGATTGTGTATTATTTCAATGAAATCCCGTTATTGATAGGGAAATTCCTTAAGTAATTAGGTGATTCCCTAATATTTTATGTTTGTGAAAAAATGTACAATCTAATTAAAGTAATAGTCTTGGGCATTTTAAAGTATTTAAAAACACGACATCTACACATCGTATTTTTATACGTAGGAGGATATAAATATGGGAAAATTTGGATTGAATTTCTTTAAGCCAACAGAAAAATTTAATGGGAATTGGTCGATCCTAGAAAGTAAAAGTAGAGAATGGGAAAAAATGTACAGAGAACGTTGGAGCCACGATAAAGAAGTAAGAACAACACATGGTGTTAACTGTACAGGCTCATGTTCTTGGAAAGTATTTGTGAAAAATGGTGTGATTACCTGGGAAAATCAACAAACTGACTATCCAAGTTGTGGTCCGGATATGCCTGAATATGAACCGAGAGGATGTCCACGAGGTGCGTCATTCTCTTGGTATGAATACAGTCCGCTTCGAATCAAATATCCATATATTCGTGGAAAACTCTGGGATTTATGGACTGAAGCATTAGAAGAAAACAATGGTAATCGCGTTGCTGCATGGGCGTCTATTGTTGAAAATGAAGACAAAGCCAAACAATATAAGCAAGCCCGAGGTATGGGAGGGCACGTGCGTTCAAATTGGAAAGACGTTACAGAGATAATCGCAGCACAATTACTGTATACAATAAAAAAATATGGTCCAGATCGAATCGCAGGATTTACACCTATTCCAGCGATGTCAATGATTAGTTATGCAGCAGGTGCTCGATTCATCAATTTGCTTGGTGGTGAAATGCTTAGTTTTTATGACTGGTATGCAGATTTACCACCTGCCTCTCCACAAATTTGGGGAGAGCAAACAGATGTGCCTGAATCAAGTGACTGGTATAACGCATCATACATTATTATGTGGGGCTCTAATGTACCTTTAACACGTACTCCGGATGCACATTTTATGACTGAAGTCCGCTATAAAGGTACAAAAGTCATTTCAGTAGCACCAGATTACGCAGAAAATGTGAAATTTGCAGATAACTGGCTAGCACCGAATCCTGGTTCAGATGCTGCAATTGCACAAGCAATGACGCATGTTATTTTACAAGAACATTATGTTAATCAACCTAATGAACGCTTTATAAATTACGCTAAACAATATACAGATATGCCGTTTCTTATCATGCTGGATGAAGATGAAAATGGATATAAAGCGGGTCGATTTTTAAGAGCGAGTGACTTAGGTCAAACAACAGAGCAAGGCGAATGGAAGCCAGTTATTCATGATGCAATCAGCGATAGTTTAGTAGTACCTAATGGCACAATGGGTCAACGTTGGGAAGAAGGTAAGAAGTGGAACTTAAAACTAGAAACAGAAGATGGTTCTAAAATTAACCCTACATTATCAATGGCAGAAGGTGGATACGAATTAGAAACAATTCAATTCCCATACTTTGATAGTGATGGAGATGGGATATTCAATCGTCCAATTCCAACTCGACAAGTCACTTTAGCAAATGGTGACAAAGTCCGTATTGCTACAATTTTTGACTTAATGGCAAGTCAATATGGCGTGCGTCGTTTTGATCATAAATTAGAATCAAAAGGATACGACGATGCAGAATCAAAATATACACCTGCTTGGCAAGAAGCCATTTCAGGCGTAAAACAAAGTGTTGTCATTCAAGTAGCGAAAGAATTTGCGCAAAACGCTATCGATACTGAAGGGCGTTCAATGATTATCATGGGTGCGGGTATTAACCATTGGTTTAACTCAGATACGATTTATCGTTCAATCTTAAACTTAGTTATGTTATGTGGCTGTCAAGGTGTGAATGGTGGCGGTTGGGCTCACTATGTGGGACAAGAAAAATGTCGTCCGATTGAAGGATGGAGTACTGTCGCATTTGCGAAAGACTGGCAAGGACCACCACGTTTGCAAAACGGAACAAGTTGGTTCTATTTTGCAACAGACCAATGGAAATATGAAGAGTCAAATGTAGATCGTTTAAAATCTCCATTAGCTAAAACAGAGGAGTTAAAGCATCAACATCCAGCTGATTATAATGTTTTAGCAGCTAGACTTGGTTGGTTACCATCTTATCCACAATTTAATAAAAATAGTTTGTTGTTTGCAGAAGAAGCTAAAGATGAAGGCATTGAGTCGAATGAGGCAATTTTAAAACGCGCGATAGATGAAGTTAAGTCAAAACGAACGCAATTTGCGATAGAAGATCCGGATTTGAAAAAGAATCATCCGAAATCACTGTTTATATGGCGCTCAAATCTAATCTCAAGTTCTGCAAAAGGTCAAGAATACTTTATGAAGCATTTACTTGGCACAAAATCAGGGTTATTAGCTACACCAAATGAAGATGAAAAGCCAGAAGAAATTACGTGGCGTGAGGAAACAACAGGGAAATTAGATTTAGTCGTTTCTTTAGATTTCAGAATGACAGCAACACCTTTATATTCTGACATTGTTTTGCCAGCAGCGACTTGGTATGAGAAGCATGATTTGTCATCTACAGATATGCATCCATATGTACATCCTTTTAATCCAGCTATTGATCCATTATGGGAATCGCGTTCAGACTGGGATATTTATAAAACGTTGGCAAAAGCATTTTCAGAAATGGCAAAAGACTATTTACCTGGAACGTTTAAAGATGTTGTGACAACTCCGCTTAGTCATGATACAAAGCAAGAAATTTCAACACCATACGGCGTAGTGAAAGATTGGTCGAAGGGTGAAATTGAAGCGGTACCTGGACGTACAATGCCTAACTTTGCAATTGTAGAACGCGACTACACTAAAATTTACGACAAATATGTCACGCTTGGTCCTGTACTTGAAAAAGGGAAAGTTGGAGCACATGGTGTAAGTTTCGGTGTCAGTGAACAATATGAAGAATTAAAAAGTATGTTAGGTACGTGGAGTGATACAAATGATGATTCTGTGAGAGCGAATCGTCCACGTATTGATACAGCACGTAATGTAGCTGATGCAATACTAAGTATTTCATCTGCTACGAATGGTAAATTATCACAAAAATCATATGAAGATCTCGAAGAACAAACTGGAATGCCGTTAAAAGATATTTCTAGCGAACGTGCAGCTGAGAAAATTTCGTTTTTAAATATAACTTCACAACCACGAGAAGTAATACCGACAGCAGTATTCCCAGGTTCAAATAAACAAGGTCGACGATATTCACCATTTACAACGAATATAGAACGTCTAGTACCTTTTAGAACATTAACAGGACGTCAAAGTTATTATGTGGATCACGAAGTTTTCCAACAATTTGGGGAGAGCTTACCAGTATATAAACCGACATTGCCGCCAATGGTATTTGGGAATAGAGATAAGAAAATTAAAGGTGGTACAGATGCTTTGGTACTGCGTTATTTAACGCCTCATGGAAAATGGAATATACACTCAATGTATCAAGATAATAAGCATATGTTGACACTATTTAGAGGTGGTCCAACGGTTTGGATATCAAATGAAGATGCTGAAAAACACGATATCCAAGATAATGATTGGCTAGAAGTGTATAACCGTAATGGTGTTGTAACGGCAAGAGCAGTTATTTCGCATCGTATGCCTAAAGGTACAATGTTTATGTATCATGCACAAGATAAACATATTCAAACGCCTGGGTCAGAAATTACAGATACACGTGGTGGTTCACACAACGCGCCGACTAGAATCCATTTGAAACCAACACAACTAGTCGGAGGATACGCACAAATTAGTTATCACTTTAATTATTATGGACCAATTGGGAACCAAAGGGATTTATATGTAGCAGTTAGAAAGATGAAGGAGGTTAATTGGCTTGAAGATTAAAGCGCAAGTTGCGATGGTATTAAATTTAGATAAATGCATAGGATGCCATACGTGTAGTGTGACATGTAAAAACACTTGGACAAATCGTCCAGGTGCTGAGTACATGTGGTTCAACAACGTAGAAACGAAGCCAGGTGTAGGGTATCCGAAACGTTGGGAAGACCAAGAACACTACAAAGGTGGTTGGGTACTAAATCGTAAAGGGAAACTTGAATTAAAATCTGGAAGTAGAATTTCAAAAATTGCTTTAGGTAAAATTTTTTATAACCCAGATATGCCATTAATAAAAGATTATTATGAACCATGGAACTATAATTATGAACATTTAACAACTGCGAAATCAGGGAAGCATTCGCCAGTTGCTAGAGCGTATTCAGAAATTACAGGGGATAACATTGAAATTGAATGGGGACCTAACTGGGAAGATGACTTAGCAGGTGGTCATGTTACAGGTCCAAAAGATCCTAACATCCAAAAAATAGAAGAAGATATTAAATTCCAATTTGACGAAACTTTTATGATGTATTTACCACGTTTATGTGAACATTGCTTGAATCCAAGTTGCGTTGCATCGTGTCCTTCAGGTGCTATGTATAAACGTGATGAAGATGGCATTGTATTAGTTGACCAAGACGCATGTCGTGGATGGCGTTACTGTATGACAGGTTGTCCATATAAGAAAGTTTACTTCAATTGGAAAACGAACAAAGCTGAAAAGTGTACTTTCTGTTTCCCGAGAATCGAGGCGGGTATGCCTACGGTATGCTCTGAAACTTGTACAGGACGTATGCGTTACTTAGGTGTTTTATTATATGATGCAGATCGAGTTCATGAAGCAGCTTCAGCAGTAGACGAGAAAGATTTATATGAAAAACAATTAGATATATTCTTAAACCCATTTGACGAAGAAGTCATTGCTCAAGCTGAAAAAGATGGTATTGGTTACGATTGGATTGAAGCTGCACAAAACTCTCCAATTTATAAGTTAGCAATTGAATATAAACTTGCATTTCCGTTACATCCTGAATTTAGAACGATGCCGATGGTTTGGTATTGCCCACCACTTAGCCCAATTATGAGCTATTTTGAAGGTAAAAATACAACTCAAAATCCAGATGCGATTTTCCCAGCCATTGAAGAAATGCGTTTACCTATTGAATACTTAGCTAATATTTTCACTGCAGGAGATACAGAGCCAGTAAAAGGAGCCCTACAACGTATGGCAATGATGAGAAGTTATATGAGATCTCAAGTTACTCAACAGCCATTTGACACGTCTCGATTAGAGCGATTAGGTATAACCGAGCGCCAAACTAAAGACATGTATCGTTTATTAGGACTAGCTAAATATGAAGATCGATTTGTTATTCCAACATCACACAAAGAAACCTATTTAGATACGTATCACGCACAAGGTAGTACAGGATACAATTATGGCGGCGAGCATTTTGGAGATAACTGTGAAGGCTGTGGTGTTGCAGTAGGTTCAGGGAAAACTGGTCAAGAAATTTATAATGAGAATTTCTATGGAGGGATTTTCCGTGATTAATTTCGATAATTTTAAAAAATATCAAGAAAGTTTTGGATATATGGCACAACAGTTATGTTTTCCAGAAAAATTAACTTTTCATCCAAAAACTTTTGAAGAAACAATTTCGACAGATCATCCAGCATATGAAGATTTAGTAGCATTTAGAAATGTAATGATGACATTTTCATTATCAGAAATCAAAGCGATTTATACAGATACATTTGATTTTACGAAAAAAGCGCCATTATATATGACGTATAACAAATTTGATACGCAAAAAGAACGTGGTCAAATGTTAGCTAAATTAAAGGTATTATATGAAATGTTTGGACTAGAAATGGTAGATAATGAACTTTCTGATTATCTACCGTTGATGCTTCAATTTTTGCAAGTGGCAGAATGGCGAAATGATCCAAGAGCTGAAGAGAATATTCAATTAATCATTATGATTATTGAGGATGGAACATATGTGATGGCGAATGTACTTGGTGAAGATAACAATCCATATGCCTATGTGATTCAAGCACTTAGAAAAACATTGAAATTATGTTTGACATCACCAAAAGGAGTGAAACATCATGCTTAATCAGTTTTTATGGGTTATATTTCCGTATTTATGTTTAGTTGTCTTTGTCGCAGGTCATATTGCACGTTATCGTTATGATAAATTTTCGTGGACAGCAAAATCTAGTGAATTAATTGAAAGAAAAAGATTGATGTGGGGTAGTTTATTATTTCACTTAGGTATTATTCCGGTATTTTTTGGACATGTTGTAGGATTATTAATACCGAAATCATGGATGGATGCTGCCGGTGTGTCTGAGCATTTATATCATATTGGTGCTGTTTATATAGGGAGTATCTTTGGTATAATTACATTGGTAGGGATGTTTTTATTAACAGCGAGACGTGTTACTACGAAAAGTATTCGCAGATTAAGTTCAGCGTCCGATATCTTTGTTAACTTCTTATTATTACTTATTGTATTTATGGGATGTTATGCAACATTAGTAACAAACGTACAGCATCCAGATTTTAACTATAGAACTTCATTATCAATTTGGTTTAGACAATTATTTATGTTGAAACCAGATGCATCATTAATGAGTGGTGTGCCGATTGCATTTAAAATGCATATATTGTTAGGTTTCACTATTATGGCTTGTTGGCCATTTACACGTTTGGTGCATGTTTGGAGTGTACCTTTGACATATATAAATCGCAGATATATTATTTACCGTAAGAATAAAGTGTAAGCATAAGAGGTGAAAGGATTTGACACCAGAAGCAATAATTGAAGATCGTAGATTTCAAGAGACATTAGATAAAATACGCAAAGAAGAGGGTTATGATTTTGCGGCAATCGCTTTCTATGAATCTAACAAACCATCATCTCCAATAAAATGGCACTATGTTTCAGGTAATAAAAATAATCGATTTAAATTGATTATTTTAAGAAAAGGTCGTGGATTAGCTGGAACTGTTATGAAAACAGGAAAGCGTATGGTAATAGCCAATGTTGGTTTAGCTTTAGGGCCTGAAGAAAAGATTGACTATCCAATTTTATTGAGCGAATCATTAACAGCAGTTTTAGCAGTGCCGCTTTGGTATAAGAATCAAGTGTATGGCGTACTATTATTTGGTCAAAGAGATGGTCGTCCTTTACCAAAAATATTTGATAATGATGATATTCAACGTAAGTTTGGTATTTTCAATGATGATAAATAATGAGATGAATTAGGGTGTAAGTCATGATTAATGAGGACAGTATACAGTTAGATACTTTATTGAAAAAATATTATGAGCATTCAATCGAAAAGATAGTTTTTGCTGATGATAACGGCAAAATTATTGCAATGAATGATGCTGCTAAAGATATATTATCTGAAGAAGATAATTACAGTGCTGTGGCGAATGCGATTTGTCACAGATGTGAAGGGTATACAAATGCCTATGATGTACAATCATGTAAAGACTGTTTCTTAGAATCGATGCAAGTACAAGCTACGAATTTCCAAGTATTTATGAAGACGAAAGATCAAAAAGTGATGCCATTTACAGCAACATATCAGTTGATTGATCAAGACAGGGGAATTCATGCATTTACGCTTCAAAATGTTTCATCACAAATTGAACAGCAAGAGAAATTACATCAACAACGTATGATGCGTAAAACAATCTCAGCCCAAGAAAATGAAAGAAAGCGAATTTCTAGAGAGTTACATGATAGTGTGATTCAAGAAATGCTCAATGTAGATGTTCAATTGAGATTATTAAAATATCAAGAAGATACAACTAAGCTTTTGGAAGACGCAGAAAATATTGAATATATTGTCGCTAAATTAATTGATGATATACGTAATATGTCGGTTGAATTAAGACCCGCTTCTTTGGATGATCTAGGCCTTGAAGCAGCTTTTAAATCATATTTTAAACAGTTTGAAGAAAATTATGGAATAAAAATCATATATACATCAAATATTAAAAATACCCGCTTTGATAGTGATATTGAAACGGTTGTTTATCGAGTAGTACAAGAAGCTATTCTAAATGCGTTGAAATACGCTGATGTAAATGAAATAAATGTAGGTATCCGTCAAACTGGGCGCCATTTGGTAGCAGAAGTGATAGATGCGGGAAATGGTTTTGATCCAAGTTCTAAGCCTAAAGGTTCTGGACTCGGTTTATATGGAATGAATGAGCGAGCTGAGTTAGTCAGCGGTAGCGTCAATATTGAAACGAAAATTGGTGAGGGTACCAATGTTACATTGAACATTCCAATTTGAAACATACATTGGGGGAATAAAATTGAAAATAGTCATTGCCGATGATCACGCTGTTGTCCGTACGGGGTTCTCTATGATTTTAAATTATCAAAATGATATGGAAGTTGTTGCAACGGCTGCAGATGGCGTCGAAGCTTACCAAAAAGTAATGGAATATAAACCTGATGTGTTACTAATGGATTTAAGTATGCCACCAGGTGAGTCAGGTCTTATCGCTACGAGTAAAATTGCTGACAGTTTTCCAGAAACTAAAATTTTAATATTAACCATGTTTGATGATGAGGAGTATTTGTTCCATGTGTTGCGTAATGGTGCGAAAGGTTACATATTGAAAAATGCACCTGATGAACAATTATTGTTAGCTATTCGAACTGTATATAAAGGTGAAACATATGTAGATATGAAACTTACAACATCTTTAGTGAATGAATTTGTATCTAATTCAAATCAGGACACTGCAAACACAACAGATCCTTTTAAAATCTTATCAAAACGAGAACTAGAAATATTGCCACTTATTGCCAAAGGTTACGGGAATAAAGAAATTGCAGAGAAATTATTTGTATCTGTGAAAACAGTAGAAGCACATAAGACGCATATTATGACAAAGCTTGGCTTAAAGAGTAAACCTGAGCTAGTTGAATATGCATTGAAAAAGAAATTATTAGAGTTTTAGAGTTTGAAATTAATATAATTCAGTATAAAAGCGCGAGAGGAAATGATTATCTTCTGGCGCTTTTGTATGTTTCGAAATATATTTTTTTATAAATCGAATGGAACCTAATCCTTTCTCCTTTCGGTAACCTTTACTAATTCGCTTTGCAAAGGTATAACTTTTAATATAGTTATTGATTTAGAGAATAAATGATTAGTTTTCTACTTTGAACAATTATTTTAGTTGGTGTATTCAGTGTTGTAGCATCTGTATGAGGATTAAAAATTGTCGCTCTTATTCACATTGCTCAAAAAATAATTAACAGCTTCTGAAATGTATGATGCTAAATTTTGATTATCATATGAATTAAAGTAATCTTTGAAACGCGTATCATCTTCATATGTTTTAGCAATACAGCATAATGTTTCATCATCAAAATCAGCGATAGTGTTCATAAATGCCTTCCACTCAAATACGAGATCACTACAATCTTGGATTGGATAATGACTCAAAGACATATGATTAAATTTATTGAAGATAGTTGTCAATTTATGTCTGATATCCTGCGATTGTAAGCTGTCTTTACGTCTAATAAATGATTGATATGCTTTCGTATGACCATATTTTATAGATGCTTCTTTATCATATTGTGACTGTAGTGTCTTATTTAAAATGCTGGTATCTATTAGAGAGTGTCCGTTAATAAATTCACATACAGAGCGTCTAATTAATTGTAAGTCTGAAATCTTTTTATCTAACTTGCTTACTTGCTCTGATAATAACTTTCGCAACTGTTCATTATCATATGAAATGTATTGTTTTATTTTAGCGATATCAAAATCAAAAGACTTGAGTATTAAAATCTTTTGTAATTTTTCTAAGTCTTGCTGTTTATAAACGCGATAATTTTTATCATTTTTATCTGGAACTAATAATCCTATTTCATCGTAATAATGTAAAGTTCTTTTAGTTACACCTGTAATTTCAATAATATCTTTTAAAGTGTATGTGTATGCCAAAATTCAGTCACCTCATTTATTATTTTTTGTGCTGGAAGTGTTGTGGCAACTTCAATAGGTATGTTTGTTTTTTGTAAAAAGTATTTTACCAAGTGATAGCCACATGCATACCCGGCAGCATGAGATAAGCCAACGATAGGCCTACCTTGAAGTTTATTAATATCATCACCATAGAGATAAGGCATCGATTCAAATATATGCTTTAAATGTAAATGATTATAAATAGTATTTTTAATTTTTACGTTATCACGACTCCAATTAGTATTTGTTACCCACGGTCCAATATGCGCTTTACCATACAATGATTCTACATAGTTTTCAGCTAATCCTTCTGCAATAATCAATTCAATCAAACTTCCGCCATCCCAATCAATAATATTGATAGCGCATATTATGATTTACTTCATGTGCAATTAAGCTTTTCATAGAATTAATTGTACTTGTACTCGGCACTAAATAAATCATAATATAACCTGGTATGCCACCATCACCACCGCGATTTTTATTTAGATACATAAGTGGTTTTTGGCTATCTCCAAGTAATACTGTGAAATGATAGTTAGAAACTTGAAATGAGATACTATAATTTGAAAATTGATCTATAGCAACTTTTAAATATTTTTCGCAATTACTCCAGAAATCATTATTCAGGTATTGTATTGACATTTGGTCAGTTTCAACCAGTTCTTTGGGAGACTTTTGAAATGCATCTAAAAATTGAATCGCACTCATTGTTTGTTTGTCATCATTATAAATAGGCATATGTTGTACCTCAAATTTCTTTTTAAAAGGTACTAATATTTCTTTAGTGAAAATTGAATCACGGTCGTTTATTGGTGCCTTGAGTATATTCTTATAGACGGAATCTGATCTAATAATATTGATTTTATACATGATAAACCTCCTTATGTTGTCAGCATAAAGGATAACGTAACGTGATTTTCAAGCAGTAATTGTAACTAATTGAAAAAAATAAGAAAAGTATGTGAGTGTTCCTAAATAATATGATTAAAATGATGGCGAATAAGTGTCTAAAAGCATCTTAAAGGGACATTGTATAGGGTAAATCACTTCATAAATAAGGGAAAATCCTTATGTTCACTTTTTCACAATCATAATAAAATATATATGTAGTCAATACTTTGTCTATATTGAATGATTTCATATAAATGAAAGCATTTTTAAATAACATTGACCTCTAATATATAGGCAGAGTATTGATATCTATTAAAAAATAAATGATTTTGGTGAAGGTGAAACGTATGTACAAAACAAAAGGTGGCTTTCAACTTACATTACAGACATTAAGTTTAGTGGTTGGGTTTATGGCTTGGAGTATAATTGCGCCATTAATGCCCTTTATTAAACAAGATGTCAATGTTACTGAAGGTCAAATATCAATCATTTTAGCGATACCAGTTATTTTGGGATCGGTGCTCCGTGTGCCATTTGGTTATCTAACAAACATTGTTGGCGCTAAATGGGTATTCTTTACTAGTTTTATCGTATTGTTATTCCCGATATTTTTCTTAAGCCAAGCACAAACACCGGGTATGTTAATGGCGTCAGGATTTTTCCTTGGTGTAGGTGGTGCAATTTTCTCAGTTGGTGTTACATCAGTTCCTAAATATTTCCCTAAAGAAAAAGTAGGTCTAGCAAATGGTATTTATGGTATGGGAAATATCGGTACAGCAGTTTCTTCATTTTTAGCACCGCCAATTGCGGGTATTATTGGTTGGCAAACAACTGTTAGAAGTTACTTAATTATTATCGCTTTATTTGCATTAATTATGTTTATATTTGGTGATACACAAGAACGTAAAATTAAAGTGCCATTAATGGCACAAATGAAAACATTATCTAAAAACTACAAATTATATTACTTAAGTTATTGGTATTTCATTACTTTTGGTGCTTTTGTAGCATTTGGTATTTTCTTACCTAACTACTTAGTAAATCATTTTGGAATTGACAAAGTAGATGCTGGTATTCGATCAGGTGTATTCATTGCGCTGGCAACATTCTTAAGACCAATAGGTGGCATTTTAGGTGATAAATTTAATGCAGTTAAAGTATTGATGATTGATTTTGTTGTTATGATTATCGGTGCCATTATTTTAGGTATTTCAGACCATATCGCATTATTCACTGTAGGCTGTTTAACAATAAGTATTTGTGCAGGTATTGGTAACGGCTTAATCTTCAAATTAGTACCATCCTACTTCTTAAATGAAGCGGGATCCGCAAATGGTATCGTATCAATGATGGGTGGTTTAGGAGGATTCTTCCCACCACTAGTAATCACGTACGTAGCTAATTTAACAGGATCAAGTCATTTAGCATTTATTTTCTTAGCGGTATTTGGATGTATTGCATTATTTACCATGCGTCATTTATACCAAAAAGAATATGGCTCATTGAAAAACGGTTGATATGTAATACATGACATTCATTTAGTTAAATACAAAGCCTTAATATCATGCGCAATATTCGTAGCATGACATTAAGGCTTTAGTAGTGTATTCATTTTAAATTTAACTATGAAATTGGAATAGATGTTGATGAAGTAGTTTCATTGCTTAGTTTGATTTTAGGCAAGGTAATGGTTAATAACCCATTTTCAAAACTAGCAGTAATATGTTGCTTATCAACAGCTTCAAAATCAAATTGACGCATTAATGATTCGAAGTTACGCTCATCTAAAATGAGTTGTTCAGATTTGTATTTTGCGCTTCTAGTAGCTTGAATAGTGAGCGTATTATTATTGAAATCGATACTAATATCTTCTTTATTTACACCTGCTAGTTCAGCTTCTAAGTAATATAATTCGTCTGTTTCATATATATTCGTTACAAATGAAGGTGTTGAAAAGTAATTAAATACTTGTTTACCTAAATCTTTAAATGTATCACTTGGATTACCGTTAAAAAAGTTTTGATTCTCGAATTGATTGAAGTTCAATATCATCACTTCCATTATAGAAATTTGTATTACAAAGCCATTATATGAGTAGTATTAAAAAAGTTAAAGTAAAAGGGGAGATAAAAAAGTAATAAATGGGTAGATTTGTGCCTGATAAGGAATCAGGGCAAAAGAACTGAGCATCGAGATTTATACAAGCAATAAAGATAATGAATAAACATAGCGATGCATACTTCTGCCCATCACCTTATGATAGGGAGTGATTTTTTGTCGGAATAGTCAAAATTTTTAGAAACAAAATTCCGCAAATTATTAATTATATCTGATGCTTCTCGTTCTGAAATGTTGAATTCATTAAAGACCTTAACAGAAATTTCAGCAAGAGGGCTTTTTATTGCTTTACCTTGTTCTGTTAGAGAAATTTGTAGGTTTCTTTCATCTTTCTCTTCACGTGTTCGAACAACGTAATCTTTCTTTTCTAATTTCTTTAGTAATGGTGTCAGTGTTCCAGAATCTAAGAATACACGTTCACCTAATTTTTTGATGTTAAGTTTTTCATCATTTTCAATCGCCATTAAAACAATGTAACCAGTATAGGTTAAATCATATTCCTTAAGATAGTTTGTGTATTTTTTAATTATTTCTTTTGAAGAAACATAAAATAAAAAACACAACTGTTTGCTAAGATAGCTGTTTTCTACATACATCCAATCACTCCTTGTTAAAATAAACAATATTATGAAGTGTAATAGTTGTCAAGTACTGATTTCATCGCAATTATTGAATTGTCTATAATTGAATTTAAATGTTAAATAATGCAAAATATATCGATATCTTAGTATTTTCATCGGTAATTACTGATATGACTGATTTTTTAAATTGAAAAAAATGTAATTGTATCATCCTTAATTGTTAAAAGTAGTCAATTATTTTGATAGATAGTAAAATAAAATTTGTTATTAAATTTTTTAAAAGCATCGTGTATGTAATTCGATTTCTATAATAATATTGAGAATAAAAAAATTTGTTACAATCTGGTAAAAACTCTTTATTAAATAAATTGATTCGTTCATACTGAATAGATAAGCAAAAAGGAGTTACATAATGAAGAAGAAAAAAAACGCGATTAAAGTTATCATTATATTATTTATTTCATTAATTGTTGCAGTAGCATTTTTCTTTGGTCTGAAAACATATCAAGGCCATAAGAATATTCAACTAATTGACAGTTACTTGGAAGAGAAAAATCTAAAAGATAAAATTAAATCAGAAAAAACAGAGTATAGTGCTAAAAAAGGTCTCTTCTATAAGGAAGTTACATTTAAAGATGAACCTGGTGTAACTTATGTTGTGCAACCAATCAGTACTAATAAAGGATTATTTGTTGAAGGCTTTGATACAGAGACTAAGAAAAGTTTGAAAACTGCAAAGCATAAATATTTTAATCAAAATTATAAACCATCAAAATAGTGTAACGTATAACTGGTGAAACAGTTTAGTGCCTTCAATTTTAATTATTTGAGGTAAACAGTTTTTGTATGGAAATTAGTGATTTTTGACATCTATAAAAGATAAATATTTTAATTTTTTATAGATAATTATCAATTTTCTGATATAATTGAGTGATGTCAGATGAAGGGGAGTTTGTACTATGGCTCTATTCAAGAGAAAAATTAGCCTACCTATGCAAGTTGTTATTGCATTAGTGTTAGGTGTTGTCGTAGGACTTTTATTATATGGACAAGAAAACGTAGCAAATTACATTAAACCATTTGGTGACGTATTTTTAAATTTAATTAAAATGATCGTTATACCAGTTGTATTTTGCTCACTAGCGCTTTCTATTTCGAACGTTGGGGAATCGAAAACTGTAGGGCGTTATGGCTGGAAAACAATTTTATACTTTGAAATTATTACAACAATCGCAATAGGTTTAGGGATTATCTTCGGTAACCTATTTAAACCAGGTGCTGGATTAGACCCAACAAAATTACCTAAAGGTGATATTTCTAAATATCAATCAACTGCACATGCAGCAGAACAATCTACATATGGAAATCATTTTATTGATACCATTGTACATATTATTCCGACAAACTTTTTTGAAGCTTTAAATAAGGGTGAATTATTACCTATTATCTTCTTCGCAGTATTCTTTGGATTAGGATTAGCTGCTGTAGGTAAAAAAGCAGAACCAGTTAAAGAATTTTTAAGCGGATCGCTTGAAGCTGTGTTCTGGATGATTAATAAAATTTTAAAATTAGCACCACTTGGAGTGTTTGCATTCATTTGTACTACAATTATTACATTTGGTGCATCCGCATTATTACCACTATTAAAATTAGTATTAGTTGTTGTCTTTGCAATGGTGTTCTTTGTATTCGCTATACTAGGACTAGTTGCATGGATGTGTGGTATTAATATCATGAATATTATTAGAATCTTGAAAAGTGAATTGCTTTTAGCATTTTCTACATCAAGTTCGGAAGCTGTACTTCCTGTAATGATGAAGAAAATGGAAAACTTCGGTTCTCCAAAAGAAATTACTTCTTTTGTTATACCAATTGGTTATACGTTTAACTTAGACGGATCAGCACTTTATCAATCTATTGCAGCATTATTCGTTGCACAGATGTATGGAATGCACTTAACATTATCAGAGCAAATTGTGTTGATGTTAACATTAATGATTACGTCTAAAGGTATGGCGGCAGTACCAGGAACTTCAATCGTTGTTTTATTAACAACATTAGGTGCCATGGGCTTACCGGCACAAGGTTTAGCATTAATTATTGGTGTTGACCGTATCTTAGATATGGTACGTACATGTGTAAACGTTATTGGTAACGCATTATCAACAATCGTTATAGCTAAATGGGAAAACGTATATGACAAAGCAAAAGGTCAAGAATATTTAAAATCAATTTAAAAAATACTATCTGACATTTAAAGCCCCTTACAACCTTTGGTTGTTAGGGGCTTTTATGCATGCGCTAAAGCGCAGGCGAACCGAAAATAGACTGACACAGTAATTCTTAAAAAGCAGCAGTAAGATGATTCCAAATTGGAAATCAACTTACCGCTGCTTTTACTCGTATATACCTTGATGGCAACTAAAATTTGTAATTTAAATTACAATTAGTGTTTCATGTGCATTTTGCCCATGTCATGAATTTTCATCATTAAACCGTGAGGGACGTCATCATGGTCAACTTTTTTAACTTTAACAATTTTATCTGAATCTGCTAATTTATAAACAATTACAAAATCACCTTTTTTAACTTTAACATCTGAATCTGAAGGTAATTTAACATTTTTTTCAATGCTTTCATCTTTTTCACTAATCATTTTTTCAATAGTAGTATTATCTTTCATAATTCCATAGTATGTATCTTTCTTTCCGCCAGTCATCATCATGATTACTAATACAATACATACAATTAACATGATGGCGATTAAACTAATACCAAGACCAAAACCTTTTTTCTTTTTCATGGTTCATCAATCTCCTTAAATGTAGTTAATTCTGTTATACCTAAAAGTGCAACAGTTTGCAAATGCAGTATTTATATTACATAAAATTAATTTAAAAAGACACACCCTAATCACGTTAAATGTGAATAAAGTGTGTCTAAAAAACAATACATTGCAAATTGAATTGTAAACATATTAAACACTTTAATTATAGCGAGTTATTTTAAGTATTTAACATTGTTATATCTAGAATTCATAAAAGTTATTTCCTATATATACTTTGTGTTATAAATCGATTTTGATAGGTGTATCTAATGATTTGTCATTCATCAATTTAACAGATTGTGGTGTCACCTTTAAAACACATAACTCTGGATCTTCTTTTGAACTGAAAAAGCTTTTATCTTGAGTCTCCCATAACCAATCGATTACTTTTTGATCAGTAACTACTTCTATCGTGGCTTCCATTTCAACGAAACTGCGATTTGTCGTATCATTGTAACCTAACAATACATAGGCTGCTGGGTTTTCTTTAATTTCTTTGACCTTAGCAGAATGGATATTCGTTTTAGTATATAAAGTAAGACCATCATTATAAAAGACCATATATCTACTATTAGGTTTGTTATTATATGCAGTTGATAATACACCAACTTTTGACGTTGCTAACACGTTTTCAATTGCTTGAATTGCTTGTGAGTTACTCATTACATATCATCTCCTTATGATATAAATAGCCTTTAACGTAAGAAACTAAACACAAGAGGACTGTTAGTATTTAGCTTGGTTTAAAGCAAATATATTTAACCTCGTCGTGATTTAACTTGAGTTCAAATGTACGACCAGTTTCTTCTTGAACTGCAAGCTCCGTTTTAGGGTAATTCGTTTTGTCTAATTCATCTAAAATTTCTTTTTCTATATAAACAAGTTGATCGCTTATTGGAAGCAAATGTTGAATTGAACCATGTTCATGATTCAATGTTTTAATAATCATCAAAGAGTCTTGAGGTAATTCATTATGGAAAATGAAATCTTGTTTTACGTCTGACATATATCGATCATTAATTTTATTGAATAATAAGAAATGGTAGTTATTATCTTTACGACTCAATACATAATTATTTGTAATTTCAATATCTTCATTAACAAAAGGTCTAAACATTTTATATAAATGCATTAATGGTAGGGGACTACCATATTTGTTGTACAAGGAAATATAATTTGAATGGTCATCTAATAATTGATAGCTAATGCCACCGCCATATCGTAATAATGCGATTAAGTGATACACTATGTCAGATAATTGAATTGGATTCTTACCATCATTAGTATATTTAAATCCGCTTACAGACAGGTTATTATATACAAATTGTGTTGATGATATACCTGAATCTAAAATAAATTTCTTATACTGTTCAAAATGAGTGTCAGTTTGATGATAGTGTTGGTTTTTAGTGATAAGATGTGTTGCAGTTTTTGAATTTTCAATATCAATAAAGTAATAATGGAATTTAAGACGCTGCATGACATCATAAACTTGTTCCACGGTTGAATAAGTTTCTAAAAAGCCATCGACTGTCACACTATATTTAATTTCTTTATTTTTGTTTTTAATTTTAAGATGACATAAATGAATTTCTTCTGCTGTCATAGAATTAGAGCAAAATACGAGCATAAATTTAACTAATTTCTTGCTTGTCTTATAGTCTTGATTGCCTTGTAAAAATGTGAGTATTAATTGCTTCATCGTTTCGAATTGTTGTGTTGATTTAATAGCGATTGCTAAACCTATATTTTTTTCGAAAAGCTTTTCAAAACATCTATTTAACAGGTTGTAATTCGTTTGGCTAATCTCAATATCGTGAATATCGTCAATGAAAACGACAGGTTTTGGTAAGTGCTCAAAGTTAATATCGTAATATTCATTGAAAATAAATTGAAATAGTTCATTGAAATTACTAAATCGAACAAATACTTTGGCACGCTGACTTCGATCTTTCGGATTAAAATCATCTATATGAATATCTGTTGTATTTGTAGCCAGTTGAGCTGTTAAATCAATTGTTGAAATTAACTCAGTGAATTGTGATACGTTATCTTGTTGGAAGTGTATTTGTGGTGGTTCAGTAATCTTGGAAACGAGTGAACGGAACTGTTTAGGACTAAAATGCAAGTAATTCTTAAATTGATTTGCAAAATTTGTATGACTGTTAAAACCGGCCAATTCAGAAACAGTTGTAATAGAATGTTTTGTAGAAAGTAATAAATTGATGGCGTTAACAAGTTTAATACTTGTAAAATAATCTTTAAAATTCATACTCAAATATCGAACAAAAAGATTAGAACAATATGATTCAGAGATGTTGCAATGCATCGCTATATCTTTTAAAGACAAGTGCGCATCAATATTGTCATGAATATAGTTTACACAGTCTATGAACACCGGATTGCTTAAAGCAATATTTGGTAAATATTCATGATCTATTCTTATAAAAGCTTCTTTAAGTAAAGTGTCTATAATACTTTGACCTATATTTTTCCCCATTAAAGAAGAACTTGTTGGTGTACTGATTAAATCGGCAATTAATGACTTAATATAATTACTTGATTGTAATAAATGACGATCTAAATAACCATTAAAGAAATCATCATCTTGTTGATAAAAATAAAAAACGGGTATCATTAATTCGATTATATTTTCGCCGTGGTTAATATTATAAATATCACCATGGTTAATTAAGATAATATAATTACTTACGTCTTTGGTTTCACCATTAATCGTAATATTGAGTTTACTTGTAAGTGAAAATAGCACCATAATATTATTAATATTACGACTTGGTATTGTCGATAATGTATGATGTATTTTAAGTTGGCATGTCATATTTCTCTCTCCTGCCTAATATATATTGAAATCTATCATTTAAATGTAAAACATGGAAATTTTTAAAATCATGGATAGTATACCTATTATAGTTGAATATTTTTGAAAAGGTAATAGTGAAAAATAAAAGAAATTAATGAAAACTCCTAGGAAAACGCTTGTTTTTATGAATTGTGCACAATATAAAAGTAAAATTAGAAAGATAGTAAGCAAAATTTGGAAATTTTCGATAGAGTCTAATTAAATTATTTGGTGCATAATTAATATAGATTTCAAACCTATGTATTTCAAAAAACAATACATAGCCATTTTGAACTAACTTGCTAATCTTTTATTGATATTCAACTATGTTATAAAAAAAGCAAATTGACCAAAATGGAAGTTTGAATCAAAAAACATTAAATGTACCCATGACTTAAATTTTATCGCCATTATTTAAGTTTGGACATACACTTTTGTCATCAAACGCTGAAAATTAGTACGATTGAAATCACTTCTTGTTATAAAAATTCTTAGTAGCCCTGTTACAAAATATTCGCTACAAATTATTCAAATCAACAACAATAACCATCAACTAAGAAATTTTAAACAATCTACTAAAAAATAAAGCGTTTAAAAGTTCTGTTTAGAAAACATCAAGATAAGTATAAACATCTAGAAAAGTGAACATCTAAGAAAATCCATCTAGTTATTGCCGTAACAATTAGAATAATCATTTGAAAAAGTGCATTAGACAACGAAATTCACCATCAAGATAATGAAGCAACAAGAAACAGCACACATCAATGAATTAACACCTTAGATTCATCATGAGAAAATGCATGGCACAACTAGATTTACCATCAAGATAATTCTTAAGCAGCAAAGAATTAACATCTAGAAATGCATAAACATCTTAGATTTTACATCAAGAGATGCGATAACTATAAACAACTAGAAACGTCACCAAGATAGTGCAACAACAAAGAATCAGCATCTTGAAATCGCACTAACATCTAAGAATCAACATCAAGTATTATATTAACATCATAGATAACTTCATCAAGACAGGCATCCACATCTAAGAAACTCATCTAGAATAGCTAACACCTAACATCAAAGAATATTCATCAAGAACAGTATCTAACAGAACTTTTTGACTATATATGAATTAATTATGTTACTAGCTAAATCATCTATTATTAACTTTCACACTCAATTTCTACATCTAATATCAATTTATTAACAATAGAATTAGCAGCAACAAGATATTACTTAAAATTACTCCCCCGAATTTAAAATATAAACAATGTAATAATTAAGGGTATAAATTGATTTATGCTGTAACTAATTAAATGTGTATGGTATCTTCTAACATCATGAAACGCATTTTAATATAGATATGTACATTTAAACCTTGAGAGATAGATTATAGTAAACTTTAGTACAAAGTATGAATTGCTGAACTCCAATGACTACTATTTGTCCGTTACAACTAAAGTTTCAATCTATCTCTTTCTTTTTGTGTTTAAAACACGACTTTGTAGTAAATATTGAACATCATATTTATTAGCAAGTTCTGCTAAAAAATCTAATAAAGTTTGGGTGTCGATTTTACTATTAATAAAATCAGCTTTAAGTAGTTTTGATTGTTTTCTTTCTTCTTCATTCGCACATTTTTTAAAATATCCCCACATATGATCAAAAGCATTACATACACTTCCTATACTCGGTTCAACTAACAAAGCATCATCAATCATTTGTTGGACTTGATGAAGTGATAAATCCGTTTTTAAAGCATTCCTTATCATTTGATAAGACTGTTGACTGTGTAACAATACATGATATTTTTCCTCACGCCAAAGCTGTTCGATATGGCCACGTTCTTTCATAAAATTACCTCCGATAATTAATGTTAATATACATGCATATAGTATAGCAATAAAAATGAATGCGCTATCAAAAATGGTGTAGGTGTTTATATAAAATGATAATAGAGTGTTGCAAATATTTTTGGAACCGGTTACAATAAAGTGGAATAAATGGAACCGGTTCTAATTAGGAGGCTAAATATATGAATTATAAGCAATCCGCAGAAGAAATTTTGAACGCGATAGGCGGAGAAGAGAATTTAGATGCAATGGCGCATTGTGCAACGAGACTACGATTAGTTTTAAATGATGAAAGTTTAGTAAATGAAGAGGCGCTAAACAATATGGATGTAGTTAAAGGGACGTTTTCTACTGGGGGACAATACCAAATTATTATTGGGTCTGGTACAGTCAATAAAGTATTTAGTGAACTGGAAAAATTAACTGGAAAAGAAGCATCAACCACTTCGGAAGTCAAAGCACAATCTGCTAAAAATATGAATCCGGTACAGCGATTTGTAAAAATGCTTTCAGATATCTTTGTTCCGATTATACCAGCCATCGTTGCTGGTGGTTTATTAATGGGGTTAAATAACATTTTGACTGCGAAAGATTTATTCTTTTCAGGTAAATCATTGATAGATGTATATAGTCAATTTGCTGGATTAGCTGAAATGATAAATGTTTTTGCGAATGCACCATTTACATTATTACCAATTTTAATTGGATTTAGTGCAGCAAAACGCTTTGGTGGCAATCCATTTTTAGGTGCTGCATTAGGTATGATACTAGTTCATCCATCGCTAATGAGCGCATACGATTTCCCAAAAGCAGTTGAAGCAGGTAAGGCTATTCCATATTGGGATGTTTTTGGTTTGCATATTAATCAAGTAGGTTATCAAGGACAAGTGTTACCTATGCTTGTAGCAGCTTATATCTTAGCCTCAATTGAAAAAGGGTTACGCAAAGTTATTCCAACGGTGTTAGATAATTTGTTAACACCATTGTTATCTATTTTTATAACAGCATTTCTAACATTTTCATTTGTAGGTCCAATCACTCGACAATTAGGTTACTGGTTATCAGATGGTTTAACATGGCTTTATGAATTTGGTGGTGCAATTGGTGGATTAATATTCGGATTATTGTATGCTCCGATTGTTATTACAGGTATGCATCATAGCTTTATAGCTGTAGAAACGACATTAATTGCAGATGCCACTAAAACGGGTGGATCATTTATATTCCCGATTGCGACAATGTCTAATGTTGCACAAGGTGGTGCAGCAATTGCAGCGTTCTTTATTATTAAACAAAATAAGAAGTTAAAAGGTGTGGCATCTGCCGCAGGTATTTCAGCATTACTTGGTATTACAGAACCGGCTATGTTTGGTGTTAACTTAAAACTAAGATATCCATTTATTGGCGCTATCGTTGGATCAGGTATTGGTTCAGCATATATTGCTTTCTTCAAGGTTAAAGCAATCGCATTAGGAACTGCTGGATTGCCAGGATTTATTTCAATCAATCCAGTACATGCAGGATGGTTACACTACTTTGTTGGTATGACAATATCATTCATCATTGCTATAACAGTTACTTTAATTTTATCTAAAAGAAAAGCAAATAAAGAAGTTGTAGAATAAAAAAGAGGTATGGCAGTAATCAAAGTATCAGTCATTGCAAATGCAATAGGATGAAACTTTAAGCTGTCATACCTTTTAATTTAGTTATAATTTCTGTTTACGCCATAAGAAAATACTAACAATTACGACAAGAATTAATGAAATACCTACCACAATAATCCAAGATATATAACTATGGTCATCAATTGGCAACGGCACATTCATACCGAAGAAACTAAATACGAGTGTTGGTAACGTTAATAGTACCGTGAAAAGTGTTAATGTCTTCATAATCGTATTCATATCATTAGATAATAAGGAAGCATATGATGTTGTGATACTTTCTAAGATACGTTGATGTAATTCTGTTGTTTCGATGGCTTGGTTATTTTCAATGATTAAATCTTCTAGTAATTCTTCATCTTCTTCAAAACGTTTAATTGCAGGTAAACGGAATAACTTTTTAATAATTGTATCGTTACCTTTTAAGGCAGCTAAAAAGTATACTAAACTTTTTTCAACTTCCATTAATTTGAAAAGTTGTTTGTTAGTAATGTTATTTTTTAGTTCTTTCTCAATACGAATTCTACTTTTATTAAGTAATCGTAAGTTACGATTATAATGGTCGGCAATAGTAGTTAAAATTTCTAATGCAAATCTGCTGTGAAATTTTAAATTAATATCACGCTTAGGTAAATTTTCTAAAAATTCATTTTCAGCGTCACAAACTGTTACGATAATACCGTTGCCAATAATAATGCCTAATGGAATCGTTACAAAAGATAGAACGCTACGATTAGTTGAATTGACGATAGGTAAATCAATAATGATTAATGAGTAACCAGTATCTTCGTCATATTCAATACGGGAACTTTCTTCTGAGTCCAAAGGGTCACGTATAAAGTCTTCAGGTATATTATATTGTTCCATAAGATTTTCAATTTCTTCTCGGTCTGGTTCTACTACATTAATCCATGACGCTGTATGATCTAATGGTGTTTTTATAATATGTTTATCTATATCTTCAGAATGTCTGAATGAAGTAATCATGATATATAGTTCCTTTCTAAAGGATTTAGGAAAAGCGAGTATTACTTAAGTTAGTGAATCAAGGTTTGATTTATGCAAACGGTTTTCTGCCATTATTCTTAATGGACCATTAAAAATAATATTATGCACATGTTTAGCTAATTCATCAACTGAAATGGGCTGTTTGTCCATTACCCAGTATTTAATAATTGAAATTGTTGCTCCGGAAACGTAACTGTAAAAATACATCTCTGGAATGCCTCCGATAGAATGATTGATACTAATATAACGTTGCATATTATTTTTAATATGTTCGTTGATTTTCAATTCTAATTGACTCGTGCGTTCCAATTGTAAAATAGTATGATAAAACTCTAAATTATCATGAATATGTTGGAAAATATTTTTGAGTATATTATTTACAAAAGTATTCGCAATGTCTTCAATTGAAGAACCGCGTAACAAATCAAATTGAGTATATGTCGTTAGTTCTGAAATATACTCATCTTCCATATCTGCGAGTAACATATATTTATCCTCGTAATGTAAGTAAAATGTTCCTCTATTGATATCGGCGCGTGTTGTTATGTCGCGAATGGTAATCTTTTCTAAATCTTTTTCTTGTAGTAATTTAGTGAACGCTTGTTTAATGGAGGACTTTGTCTTTCTAATTCGCCTATCTTCTTTCAAAAATAAATCAACCTCCTCGTGTTATTGAACAATGTGGGTGTATTTGTCTATTAATAAACGTATTGATGAACATTGTGTATTGTTTATTCCCACTTACATATTATAATAGACAACATGCGAAATATTCAACACATTGTCTAATAAGGAGGTAATTAATAAAATGAATATATTTAAAAATAAATTATTATGGATTGCACCAATAGCAACTATGATTATCTTGGTAATCTTTTCTTTAGCTTTTTATCCTGCATATAATCCTAAACCAAAAGATTTACCAATTGGTATATTAAACGAGGATAAAGGTATAACGATTCAAGATAAAAATGTTAACATTGGTAAAAAATTAGAGGATAAATTATTAGATAGTGATTCTAATAAAATTAAATGGGTTAAGGTTGATAGTGAAAAAGACCTTGAAAAAGATTTGAAAGATCAAAAAATCTTTGGAGTAGCTATTATTGATAAAGACTTTTCAAAAGATGCTATGAGTAAAACACAAAAAGTAGTTATGGATAGTAAAAAAGAAGAAATGCAACAAAAAGTTGCTTCAGGTGAAATTCCGCCACAAGTGGTTCAACAAATGAAACAAAAAATGGGGAATCAACAAGTAGAGGTTAAGCAGGCTAAATTTAAAACGATTGTAAGTGAAGGATCAAGCTTACAAGGTTCACAAATTGCATCAGCTGTATTAACTGGTATGGGTGATAATATTAATGCTCAAATTACGAAGCAAAGTTTGGAAACATTAACGAGTCAAAATGTTAAAGTCAATGCCGCGGACATCAATGGTTTGACGAATCCAGTAAAAGTGGATAATGAAAAACTTAATAAAGTTAAAGATCACCAAGCAGGTGGTAATGCACCATTCCTAATGTTTATGCCAATTTGGATAGGTTCAATCGTAACGTCTATCTTATTGTTCTTTGCATTTAGAACTAGTAACAATATCGTCGTGCAACATCGTATCATTGCTTCAATTGGACAGATGATATTTGCAGTTGTTGCAGCATTTGCAGGTAGCTTTGTTTATATTTATTTCATGCAAGGCGTTCAAGGATTTGATTTTGACCATCCAAATCGTATCGCAATTTTTGTAGCATTTGCGATTCTTGGTTTCGTGGGCCTTATTTTAGGTGTTATGGTATGGCTAGGTATGAAGTCAGTTCCAATTTTCTTCATTTTAATGTTCTTTAGTATGCAACTTGTAACGTTACCTAAACAAATGTTGCCTGAAAGTTATCAAAAATATGTATATGATTGGAATCCATTCACACACTATGCAACAAGTGTAAGAGAACTATTATACTTGAATCATCATATTGAATTAAATAGTACAATGTGGATGTTTATAGGGTTTATGATTTTTGGCGCTGTATCAAGTTTAGTTTCAGCTATTGTTAGAAAACATAGCACAAAACGTACTGAAGTGCCGTCATAATTTAATAAATAGAAATAATAGCTATACAAGACGTTTGTAGCGAGCGTCATGGTATAGCTATTTTATTTGTATAGCGCTTGATGTAAAGTTATTTTAGCTGTCATACTATGTGCTAAACCAAATTCAGTTGTGTCATATCTTCGCTTTTTTGTCACTGTTATAATAGGTATAATCGGATATAATGAAAAGGTGAGGGAGGATTCAAAATGCGTAGGTTATTATATTCATTTCTTTTTTATATGATCATAGGTTTATTTAGTGGCTTTTTCTATAGAGAGCTAACAAAAGCATATGATTTTACTGGTACAACACAATTATCACTTGTACACACACATACACTTATTTTAGGTATGTTTATGTTTTTAATATTATTACCATTGGAGAAGTTATTTAAATTATCAAGTTACTACTTATTTAACTGGTTCTTCTATGTATATAACATAGGTGTTATCGTTACTATAGGTATGATGGTGACAAAAGGATTCTTCCAAGTCACTGGTAAATCATACTCTCCAGAAGCATTTGCAGGCTTTGCAGGTATTGGGCACACAGGTATGCTTGCAGGTTTATTGTTGCTATTTTTCCTTTTAAGACAAGCAATTCTTAAAGAACCACGTGATGAGTCTTTTAAAAAATAATATAACTAGAACTAAAAAATATACACATCTTTCAAAGGAACATTGTTGTTTCTTACTTTGAAAGGTGTGTTTTTATATTGTGATGGGATAGTTATTGATAATTCATGGCTAACTATGCGATTTATTTTAACAATATAAATATTAATAGTATAATGGCTTTAAATGATAATAATTATCAATTTGTGTACGTTAATGAAAGAAATGAATATAGAGAGTCATAGGAGGCACATAATGAAAGACGTTACAATCATTGGTGGCGGTCCGTCTGGTTTGTATGCAAGCTTTTATGCTGGATTGCGAGATATGTCTGTAAGATTGATAGATGTTCAATCTGAATTAGGGGGTAAGATGAGAATTTACCCTGAAAAAATTATTTGGGATATTGGCGGCATTGCGCCAAAACCTTGTCATGAAATTTTAAAAGATACAATTAAGCAAGGATTATATTTTAAACCGGAAGTTCATTTGAATGAACGTGTGGTAGATATTAGGAAAAAGGCAGAACGTCATTTCGAAGTTGAAACAGAAGCGGGAGAAATATATACATCGAAAGCAGTTATCATTGCAATTGGTGCGGGTATTATTAATCCAAAACAATTAGATGTTAAAGGTGTAGAGAGATATCAATTAACTAATTTACATTATGTTGTACAAAGTTACAGACGTTTCAAAGATAAAGATGTATTAATATCAGGTGGAGGAAATACAGCATTAGATTGGGCGCATGATATTGCCAAGATTGCTAAAAGCGTGACAGTTGTTTATCGAAAAGAAGATGTAAGTGGTCATGAAGCGATGAAAACGTTGGTGACAGATTTAAATGTGAAACTATGCCCAAAAACACGTATTAAATACTTGGTCGGCAATGATGATGAAACGCATATAAGTGAAGTTGTTTTGGAACATGTTGAAAGTGGCGATACGCATACAGTTAAATTTGACGATGTCATTATTAGTCATGGTTTTGATCGTTGTAATACATTATTGAGTGAAACATCTTCAAAGCTAGATATGCATGATGATTGTCGTGTTAAAGGATTTGGTAATACGACAACTAGTATACCTGGTATCTATGCGTGTGGAGATATTGTTTATCATGATGCAAAATCACATCTAATTGCAAGTGCATTTAGTGATGGTGCAAATGCAGCGAATCTTGCTAAAACATATATCCAACCAGATGCGAATGCAGAGGGTTATGTTTCAAGTCATCATGAAGTGTTTAAAGAAGCGAATAAGACTATTGTAAATAAACATTTATACTAGGTTGATATATTGTGTGATGAAAAGTGGGGTAAATAATGGTTAAAGTGACATATGATATTCCGACTTGCGAGGATTATTGCGCATTAAGGATTAATGCAGGTATGAGTCCAAAGACGCGCGAAGCAGCTGAAAAAGGATTACCTAATGCCTTATTTACAATAACCTTGTATGATAAAGATCGGTTAATTGGTATGGGTAGAGTAATTGGCGATGGCGGAACTGCTTTTCAAATTGTTGATATTGCTGTTTCGAAAAGTTATCAAGGTCAAGGTTACGGCAGTCAAATTATGGAACATATTATGAAGTATATTAAAAATGTATCTGTCGAAAGTGCATACGTTAGTCTGATTGCAGACTACCCAGCGGATAAATTATATACAAAATTTGGATTTATACCTACCGAACCAGATTCAGGCGGTATGTATATCAAATACTAAATTAAAAAAGACATCTCGCAAAACGGGATGTCTTTTTCATGAATACTATTTATCTACACCGAAATCAATAACAATGCGGCCTTTATTTTCATGTTTAATTACTTTGTTAAGTTGTTCTGGAAGTTCATCAAATGTAATAACTTGCTTGATCTCATGTAAATTTTCAGGCATTAAATCTTTTGCGAGACGACGCCAAACGCGCTGTCTTAATTTCATAGCAGTAAATACCGAGTCAATTCCTAAAATGTTTACACCTCTTAAAATGTGAGGGAATACAGAATTAGTATAAGTATTACCGGCAGTCATACCAATAACTGCAATTGACCCACTATGATTTAAACGCTTTGTAACATAATTAATACCTTCGCCACCAACAGGGTCTACACAAGCTTGCCAAGTTGATGATGCGAGTGGCTTTTTATGATCATCTTCAACAGGAAGTCGATCGATAACTTCTTTGGCACCAAGTTCAAGTAATTGATCGCTAACATCTTGTTTACCTGTACTTGCGATAACTTTATAACCAAGTTCATTAAGCATGAGTACTGCTAAAGTACCGACACCACCTGAAGCACCGCGAACGAGTACAGGACCATCTTCAATATTCATTCCAACTTTTTCAAGTCTTTCAATTGCTAAACCGGCAGTATAACCAGCTGTGCCATATATCATTGATTCTTCTAATGTTAAAGTATCAGGAAGCTTGATAATCCATTCTGATTTTACACGCGCATATTCACTAAAACCGCCATAATGGCTAACACCTAGGTCATAACTCGTTACAATTACTTGTTCTCCTTTTTCAAATCCTGGTGCTTCGGATTCAACAATTGTTCCAGCTAAATCTATTCCTGGAATCATAGGAAACGATTTTACGACTGCATTATGATCTTGAGTCGCTAAAGCATCTTTATAATTTATACCAGAGTAATGTACTTTAATCAGCACATCTCCTTTAGGTAAATCAGTAGGCGATAATTGTTTGAAAGTTGGTGTCACTTTACCGCTCTCATCTTTATCAATTACAAACGCTTTAAATGTTTCTATCACAACGATACATCCTCTCTTTTTCTCTTTTGAAAATACGGCCATTTTACTGGAATAAATGTATCATTTATTGATGTTACACACAATCAATACAATTTGTAATTGATTTGTGTTAATGTATTTTTAAATAGTTTTGGCTGAAAAATAACATAAGTAATATTTTGATTCGATCACTGTTTATTGGAGGATTTATATGGCTGGGATAATCAAAGAAATTTCAGAACAAAATGCTAGTGAATTAGTTGAATTAGCAACTAGAACATTTTATGACACGTTTGGTTCTTACTATGATGACAAAGATTTTGATCAATTTTTTAAAGACAATTATACTGTAGAAAAATTTACACAAGAGATTAACCATGTAGATTCATTTCATTATTTTTATCAAGAAGATGGTGCGAATGTTGGTTATATAAAAATGAATATTAATAGTGCTCAAACTGAAGAAATGGGGGAGACCTATTTAGAAGTGCAGCGCATATATTTTTTGAAAGACTTTCAAGGTGGCGGAAGAGGTTCACAATTGATAGAATTGGCCGAAAAAATTGCACAAGAACATAATAAACATAAAATTTGGCTAGGAGTTTGGGAGCATAATCCTAGTGCTCAAGCATTTTATAAACGCCATGGATTTAAAGTGGTTGGTGAACATCATTTTCAAACAGGTGATGTAACGGATACAGATTTAATTATGGAAAAAGAGTTATAATGATTGTTTTTGCAGCAGATAAAATGAAATCATAGTAATAAATATTGTGTATACCTTGAAATGCTAAATGCGTAATGAATTGTTAAAGTAAAATAATTAAATTTATAGAAAACATAAAATTCACAAAAATTAAATAATAATGAACAAAAATTAGGGTATAATAAAAAGAACCTTAGATTGTAGTTATGGATATTGTGATAATTCAGATCATATTAATGTTGACGTCTTTGGTAACAAGCCATGAAAAGATACACATGGTAGATATGTATTTCAAGATTATTCAATGAATATCGAATTATAGGAGGAGATATGTATGAAAAGATTAGTTACAGGGTTACTAGCATTATCATTATTTTTAGCTGCATGTGGTCAAGATAGTGACCAACAAAAAGACGGTAATAAAGAAAAAGATGATAAAGCGAAAACTGAACAACAAGATAAAAAAACAAATGATTCATCTAAAGATAAGAAAGATAATAAAGATGATAGTAAAGACGTAAACAAAGATAATAAAGATAATAGTGCAAACGATAACCAGCAACAATCTAATTCAAATGCAACAAACAATGACCAAAACCAAACAAATAATAACCAATCAAGTAATAATCAAGCGAATAATAATCAAAAATCAAGTTACGTTGCACCATATTATGGACAAAATGCCGCGCCGGTTGCACGTCAAATTTATCCGTTTAATGGAAATAAAACTCAAGCTTTACAGCAATTGCCAAATTTCCAAACAGCTTTAAATGCGGCTAATAATGAAGCAAATAAATTTGGTAGTAATAATAAAGTGTATAATGATTATTCTATTGAAGAACATAATGGCAACTATAAGTATGTGTTTAGTTTTAAAGACCCAAATGCAAATGGAAAATATTCAATTGTAACGGTTGATTATACTGGACAAGCAATGGTTACTGATCCAAACTACCAACAATAATGTTAATATAACTATGATGCAAGTTAAAAAAATAAAACGGTAAACTCTATAATATGAATTAGGGTTTACCGTTTTTTGCGTATTTTAAAGTATAAAATTTTACGTTTTATAGCACTTTTAAACCTCATTCACAGCCACTGAGAAATTTAAACACTATTGATTAGATGTCATCTTAGACAATATAAGTTGTGAAATAGATTCTAATGGTTGTTCTTTATGTTGTATTTGTGGATATTTAATCACTGGTATTGCCTGGGAAATTAAATTATTAATTAATAATTGTCGGTCTGTATACCAAATTTTTGATAGATGACGCCAAATATCTTCGTTAACACCTTGAGACTCAATGTATTGACTGTGATTTGGAGTGTATAATGCTACTGTTTTGTCTATAGCCATCGCATCAAATATTATATTTGAGTAATCAGTGATAACGACATCAGACATTAGAATTAAGTCTTGAGCACTAAGATACTTTGGTGCAACAAGCGCCTCTTCTGGTAACATCGCTTCATCAACACCCTGAACCACAACATGATAGGCTTTGAATAAAGCATCTGATAGTGGTAATTGTTGCGCACTCACTAATCCAATAGGTGCGTATAATAAAACTGGTTTTTGATCATTTATTTTAAACGATTTCTTATACTGTTGTTGAGTAGTACTTTCGTTACGCTTTTGTAGTAAATATTGGTGTTTAGGATTACCATAAGCCAATACATTTGCTTGGTGACTAGGAAAAGCCGTTTGATAAAAGTGGCTAATATCATCAGCAGAATGTATAACATAATCGAATTGCAACCAGCGATTATACCTTTTAGCACGATAAAAAGGTGTTTCTATATTTTTAATAGGCTCTTTACTATCTAAAAATAATTGCATTATTGGTGTGCCTTGATGTAATTGAATTAAAGTACCGTTTGGTTGTAACGTTTCAGGTATATCATTTTCAACTATAACTACGCGTGCGCTGTTAATCAATTCGTCAGCTTTTTCAGACTTAGGTGATATGAAATGTGGTCCGCGACGATCGTCAGTAACAAAATAACAGGCAGTCATTGGATTATGTTTAACGAAGTAAGTAAATAAATATTTTGAATTACCTATATATTGATGATGATCACCGATAAAAACGATGTGATCTTTTAAAACGTTTGGTTGCTTCGTATACAGGCCGAAGTTTTGTAATTGTTTGTTATCAGCACGTTGCTTTGCTATTTTATATAACCATTTAGGTAGCATAAACTTGGTAGAATACAACCAATTATCTGGCGAATTAAGTTGTTCTGAATCCTCGATAAAAAGGTTGCGAAAAGGTATAGGATGATGATCAATATAAGCCATTTTATTCAAATAAAACTGAGACATCATATCAAAATCTTCAATAGTTTTAATAGTTTCCCATATTGAAGCACTTGTTGCTAAAGGGGCTTTAAAATCAAAAACGACATGACCATCGATTGATAAATCACCTTTCAGAAGTGTCAATAAAGCTAAATCGAAAATCGTTTCTACAGAGTAATAATGTATTAAATCAAGAGTCTGTTGAATCGCATATATCAGGTTAGGATAATAATTATTGTTTTGAGCCCAATCGGCAATGTTGATCGATGATTGACCGAAATAGTGACAATCATTTTTGTATTGTCCATCCACAGTATAATCAACCACGATAGACTTAGGATATAATTGAACCGCATCTAACATCGATTGATAAATCATTATCTCATTGGCATATGGAACGACATGTGTATAACCTTCAGACTGAGCTTTCATTAATTGAGATTCAAACTTTTGCATATTAGAAACATTTATCTGTTTAATCATTGCTATAACTTCCATTTCTCATCGTAGTATCTTCCTTATTTTAGCACGGTCTTATGTAAAATTCATGAATAGTATAAGTTACTTCATTACATTAAGTACAATTCATTTTGATGAACAGATTTAAAATGAAAAATAAAACAATTAAATAGGAAAGTGATATTGTTAATAGTCTGAAAAAATGGTATATTTTAATTGTGAAAAAAATCACATTAATCTCACTGTTCTGTAAAATGTTATCGATAACAAAATGCTATAGCCAGAGCATGATTTTAATGAAGCAATTACACTACTACTTTATGGAAAGAAGAGTCAGCCTATGTTAGTAAATACGTTTAACCCATTTGATAATTTATTATTATCGTCTTTAATTGCAGCAATACCGATTGTACTGTTTTTACTATGTTTAACTGTTTTTAAAATGAAAGGTATTTATGCAGCCATTACAACACTTGTTGTAACATTACTAATTGCAATACCATTTTTCAAATTGCCAGTTGGTATCGCTTCTGGTGCAGTAGTCGAAGGTTTCTTCCAAGGTATCATTCCGATTGGCTATATCGTTATGATGGCAGTATTGTTATACAAAATTACTGTTGAATCTGGACAATTTTTAACAATTCAAGATAGTATTACAAATATTTCACAAGACCAACGTATTCAAGTTTTACTTATTGGATTTGCATTCAACGCATTTTTAGAAGGTGCAGCAGGATTTGGTGTACCAATTGCAATTTGTGCACTTTTATTAACACAATTAGGATTTAATCCATTAAAAGCTGCGATGTTATGTTTAGTCGCAAATGCAGCGTCTGGTGCTTTTGGTGCGATTGGTATCCCTGTAGGTGTTGTAGAAACGTTGAAATTACCTGGAGATGTTTCAGTATTAGGTGTTTCTCAATCAGCAACTTTAACATTGGCAATCATAAATTTCATTATTCCATTCTTACTTATCTTTATTATTGATGGTTTTAGAGGTGTTAAAGAAACATTACCAGCAATTTTAGTAGTTTCAATCACTTATACACTTACTCAAGGATTATTAACTGTATTCAGTGGACCTGAATTAGCAGATATTATTCCACCGTTATTAACAATGTTAGCATTAGCAGTATTTTCTAAAAAATTCCAACCAAAACACATTTATCGTGTTAATAAAGATGAAGAAATTGAACCTGCAAAAGCACATTCTGCAAAAGCAGTATTACATGCATGGAGCCCATTCATTGTATTAACAGTCATTGTAATGATTTGGAGTGCGCCATTCTTTAAAAACTTATTCTTACCAAATGGTGCTTTATCATCATTAGTATTTAAATTCAACTTACCTGGAACAATCAGCGAAGTTACGCATAAACCATTAGTATTGACTTTAAATATTATTGGACAAACAGGTACAGCTATTTTATTAACTATTATTATTACAATTTTAATGTCTAAAAAGGTTAACTTTAAAGATGCAGGTAGATTATTCGGCGTTACATTTAAAGAGTTGTGGTTACCAGTTCTTACAATTTGTTTCATCTTAGCAATTTCTAAAATCACAACTTATGGTGGTTTAAGTGCAGCAATGGGTCAAGGTATTGCTAAAGCAGGTAATGTCTTCCCAGTTCTATCACCAATTTTAGGTTGGATAGGTGTGTTTATGACAGGATCAGTTGTAAATAACAACTCATTATTTGCACCAATTCAAGCTTCTGTTGCACAACAAATTGGAACAAGTGGTTCACTTCTTGTATCTGCTAATACAGTTGGTGGTGTAGCGGCAAAATTGATTTCACCACAATCAATTGCAATTGCAACTGCAGCAGTAAAACAAGTTGGTAAGGAATCAGAATTATTAAAAATGACATTGAAATACAGTGTATGTTTACTAATATTCATCTGTATTTGGACTTTCATCTTGTCATTATTATAAAAAAACGTATTTCAAAATATAAATATACAGAAGGTGAGATGTTTTCTAACATCTCATCTTTTTTTTATGGATCATTAATGAAAGAAGTTTGACATTATAATAATGGTAGCGCTTTATGTTAAAATGAATAGTGAGTAATCAGCAATCAAATTAAATTGGTTGATAGCTGTTAAGGTTTGTGGTTTTGTCTTTGTGCTATCGCACATAAAGTATATAATTAAAGTAGTTTCGTTATTATAAAATATTAATATACATAGTAGATAGTAATAGAGCATCACCATGGGAACCTATTGAGACACTTATTGATTTAAAGTGGTATTAATATGTCGTATTTCTCGAACGTTCCATTATTCATTTTAAAAAGGGGGACTGTATTTGTTATGACAACACAACATAGCAAAACAGATGTCATCTTAATTGGTGGCGGTATTATGAGTGCAACATTAGGAACATTACTTAAAGAATTATCACCTGAGAAAAATATTAAAGTGTTTGAAAAATTAGCACAACCTGGCGAAGAGAGTTCAAATGTATGGAATAATGCCGGTACAGGGCATTCAGCACTTTGCGAGTTGAACTATACAAAAGAAGGTAAGGATGGCACAGTTGATTGTAGTAAAGCAATTAAGATAAATGAGCAGTACCAAATTTCAAAACAGTTTTGGGCATATTTAGTTAAAACAGGACAATTAGATAACCCAGATCGCTTTATTCAAGCGGTGCCACACATGAGTTTTGTCATTGGCGAAGATAATGTAGCTTTTATAAAAAGTCGTGTTGCAACGTTAAAGAAAAGTGTTTTATTCGAAAAAATGAAATTATCGCAAGATGAAGAAGAAATGAAATCTTGGGTACCGTTAATGATTGAAGGTCGTAAGTCTGATGAACCAATTGCTTTAACTTATGATGAAACTGGTACAGATGTTAACTTTGGTGCGTTAACTGCAAAGTTATTTGAAAATTTAGAGCAACGTGGTGTGGGAATTCAATATAAGCAGAATGTATTAGACATCAAGAAACAGAAATCTGGGGCATGGCTAGTTAAAGTTAAAGATTTAGAAACTAATGAAACGACAACATATGAATCTGATTTTGTATTTATTGGTGCTGGCGGTGCGAGTTTACCATTACTCCAAAAGACTGGGATTAAACAATCAAAACATATTGGTGGTTTCCCGGTAAGTGGATTATTCCTGCGCTGTACAAATCAAGAAGTGATTGATCGTCATCATGCTAAAGTGTACGGAAAAGCAGCAGTGGGTGCGCCACCAATGTCAGTGCCGCACTTAGATACACGTTTTGTAGACGGCAAGCGTTCATTGTTATTTGGTCCATTTGCAGGTTTCTCACCTAAATTTTTAAAAACAGGTTCACATATGGATTTAATTAAATCGGTTAAACCAAATAATATCGTGACGATGTTATCTGCAGGTATCAAAGAAATGAGTCTTACGAAGTATTTAGTGTCACAATTGATGTTATCTAATGATGAGCGTATGGATGATTTAAGAGTCTTTTTCCCAAATGCTAAAAATGAAGATTGGGAAGTGATTACAGCAGGGCAACGTGTCCAAGTAATCAAGGATACTGAGGATTCTAAAGGTAACTTACAATTTGGTACTGAAGTCATTACGTCAGATGATGGCACATTAGCTGCATTACTTGGTGCATCACCTGGTGCGTCAACAGCTGTAGATATTATGTTTGATGTTTTACAGCGATGCTATCGTGATGAATTCAAAGGATGGGAACCAAAGATTAAAGAAATGGTGCCGTCATTTGGTTATCGCTTAACAGATCATGAGGATTTATATCACAAAATTAATGAAGAAGTAACTAAGTATTTACAAGTTAAATAATAAATGAAACGGTAATGTCTTTTTTAATGTGATAGACATTACCGTTTTTTAGTTGTTAATGAAAATCATTTTAATTGTTTCAGTTGCTTGTTAATAGTGTCTACGTAGTTCTTATTTTTAAAGAATTGAATTATCCAAATTAATACATAAACCACAATGAAGATAATTGTGAATATGATTAGATAATGCACTGTTAGTGGAAACCAACCGGCAAGCATTGCTAAAGGCAAGAATCCGACATACGTTGTTATGAAATGCATTATAGTTGCTTTAGTAATGCTCCAATCTGTGTATTTAAAGATAAAATCTCCAAGGAAAAAGACGACGCCTATGAGTAACCATAAAATGATAGAAATCAACATTACGGTAGTTTCTGTGAAATGCGTATAATACAATATGCCAATAGTTGATTGTGGGTTCAGTGGATAATATTTGCCGTCTGCAAATAACATACTAAAGAACAGTGAAAGGGACAAACCAATGATTAAGCTAATAAATAATGAGTTTTTCAAATTTTTCATATTGATAAGCGCTCCTTTATAGATTTTAAATAACGTCTAGAAGAATAGGTGTAGTGTGCATCTTTAAGATACATACGTATAAGTCCATTTGGCTCTAATAATAATTTTTCAATGTAATACTTGTTGACGATTTCTGATTTGGAAATGCGAATGAAATGTTGTGGTAACTGTTTTTCTAGTTCATAAAGTCGTAATTTTAGTTTGAATTTTTGATTGCTTGTAATGGCTGTTACATTTTTATTAATAACTTGGAATGTTATAACATCTGATACATTAATGATATGGATTTCTTTGTCTATGTATCCGACTAATGTATGTGATTTGTCTAAATCATTGACTGCATTAATAATACTTTGAACGTGATCATTCATTTTAGGTGCATGTATATCAATATAAGATTCCGTCTCTTTTGCATTGATAAATAAATTGAGTTTCATCATAGGTTAATGCCTCCTTCAAAATTATTAAACCATAAATGACCATCGATATATTTAAATTTTGTTGAATGGTAGAAATTAAATGTTAAGTGGCTAGAAAGCGCTAATCAATATAAAAGATACCTCCTGAAATAAAAACAGAAATGTTTTTTCAGGAGGTAGAGATTAAAGTGAATTATTTGGCAGTGTAATAGTAAAGGTGGTTACATACTCGTTACTTTGTGTGAATTGGATTGTACCATGATGCAATTCAATGATGGATTTTGTAATTGCAAGACCTAAACCATTGCTATTATCATGTTTGCTCACTTTATAAAAACGTTCAAATAAACGTGCTTCAGCTTGTGGACTAATTGGTGAACCATCATTACTTATTGTGAAAATGATGTTGTTGTGACTATGTTGCAAAGCGATGTCAATGGCACCACCAACATCTGTATACTTAATAGCATTTATTAATAAATTACTCAATGCTTGATGTAACAAACGTTGATTTCCTAGGAAATTGATTGATTCTAGGTCAGCTAAAATGATTAACGACTTTTCATCAGCAGCAAATTGTTCATGTCGAATGATATCTTTAATGAGTTGATCGACTTGAATCTTATCATCGAATAATAAATGTTGGTGATTATCTAATTCGGATAAGAGTAACAATTCAGTTGTTAATCCGCTCAGCTGCGTTGTAATGGTATAAATATCATTTATATATTGTTGTCTTAATGTTTTATCAGAAGTTTGTTGTAACTCGCTTAATAAATGATGAATATGTGTTAATGGTGTTTTGATTTCATGAGATACATTTTGTACAAAATGCTGCCTCATTTGATCAACTTGTCCCAATGACTCTCTCATCTTATTAAAGTGATACTGTAATGTTCCAATTTCATCTTTGCGTGTTTGTTTGATAGGTGTTTCAAAATCACCATCAATTAAGCGTTCGGTCGCTAGCTTTAACTTTTTTACTGGACGAATGATTGAATAGGTTGATGCGATAACTAATGAAATCGAGATAAATAATAACAACATTAACAAGACGGCTAAGAATGTTCTAAACTCGCTAAATGTTTCTCCAATATCTGGACGCATGAATACTGCTATTGAACCGTCTTTTGTCTTAAAGTTAATACCAACAGTATTATCTGTTACATTGTCGAAAAATCCAGTTACGAATAATGCGAATGATTTATCTTTAATACCATGGTAATCTTTATTATTTAATACGTTGTTAATAGCATTTTGTGATAAAGTATCTTCTCTAAATGGCTCCCCATAAAATGTCTTATGACCTTTTTGATCAACGGTCATTATTTGGTAATTCATTTGCCCTAAATGTTTGAAATATTGTTGAATGTGCGTTGGTTTAGCTGATTGTTCATATTGTCTTGCTTCTTTAAGCGTCTTCATGATTTTCGCGTCATTAGATGCTTTTAAATTATAATGATAGTAAACATTTGTTAATACAAAACTTATTAATGCACTAAATAAAATAACCGTAATGGAATAAATCGCAATTCTAGCATAGAGTGTGTTAAACATGATTCTCCACCTTATAGCCTTGTCCTCTTACTGTTTCAATTGTAAGTGTGGCATTTAATTTTTTTAATCTTTGGCGTAGTCGCTTAATATGAACGTCAACTGTTCGCTCATCTCCTTCATAATCATAGCCCCAAATTTTTTCTATTATTTGTTCACGAGTAAAGATTTGCTTAGGACGTGCTGCAAGCATAAATAATAATTGAAATTCCTTGTTCGGTAACGTCATCGTTTTATTAGATACTTGGAGTTCCAAATAGGATTGGTTTAGCGTTAAGTTGCCAATAGTCATTTCTGAATTTGAATTGATATTATATCGACGTAATACCGCACGAATTCTAAAAATAAGTTCCTTAACCTCAAAGGGTTTGGTTACATAATCGTCAGTACCGCTTATAAACGCACGCTCTTTGTCACTAAGTGCATCCCGCGCTGTTAACATAATAACTGGTATATCATAATCATTTTTTAATGTATTACATAATTGAAAGCCGTCCATACCATCCATCATAATATCTACCACTGCAATATCGACACGCTGTTTTTCTAAAAGTTTTAATGCAGCTTCACCACTTGGTTGTGTATATGCATCAATGTGCTCTGTTTGTAAATGGCTAGCTATATAATTTAGGATTCGAGGATCGTCATCGACAACAAGACATTGCACCATAGCTATAAACTCCCTTATCTTTTTCATTTATTATACATGTAAAATATTTTTGCGTAAAAAAACAATTGTTCATATTGAGTTCATATTTCAACCTTATACTGACGCTAAAGAAGAAATAGGGAGAAGTGAATCGATATGAAATTAGCGATAAAAGAGATTATGTTTTACAAATTTCGTTATATTTTAATCACATTAATCATTCTTTTATTAAGTATTATGGTGTTATTTATTAGTGGTTTAGCTCAAGGGCTTGGTAGGGAGAATATTTCGTTATTTGAACACTTTGATAATGATGAATATGTTGTTCAAAAAATGAAAGAGCCGCAAATTGAGAAATCGCAACTTAGTGATACGCAACAGAATCAAATTAAAAAGGTAATTCATCAAGAACCATATAAAATGAATATTCAAACATTGAAATTATCTAATAAAGAACAAGATGTGATTACAATGAATGACGTTAAACAACAACGCATACAACTTAAAAAAGGTGATTATCCTAAAAATGCTCATGAGGTCGCTATTAATGGTAAGTTAGCTGCAGACAACATTAGGGTCGGGGATAGATTACATTTTAAAAATAATTCAACTAGTTATAGAGTTTCTGGTATTTTAAACGACACAATGTATGCGCATAGTTCCATTGTGCTATTGAACGATAACGGATTTAATGCATTGAATAAGGTTAATACGGCATTTTATCCAGTGAAAAATTTAACACAACAACAACGTGATGAGCTTAATAAAATAAATGACGTTCAAGTTGTGAGTGAAAAAGATTTAACAGGTAATATTGCGAGTTATCAAGCAGAGCAAGCACCGTTAAATATGATGATTGTTAGTTTGTTTGCTATTACAGCAATCGTTCTAAGTGCATTTTTCTATGTTATGACGATTCAAAAAATATCACAAATTGGCATTTTGAAAGCAATTGGTATTAAGACAAGACATTTATTGAGTGCGTTAGTTTTACAAATTTTAACACTAACAATAATTGGGGTAGGTATTGCTGTGATCATCATAGTAGGACTATCATTTATGATGCCGGTAACGATGCCTTTTTACTTAACAACGCAAAATATTTTATTAATGGTGGGGATATTTATATTAGTAGCGATTTTAGGTGCCTCACTATCATTTATCAAATTATTTAAAGTGGATCCTATCGAAGCAATTGGAGGTGCAGAATAATGGCATTAGTCGTTAAAGATATCGTCAAAAATTTCGGAGAAGGTTTGTCTGAAACAAAAGTTTTAAAAGGTATTAATTTTGAAGTGGAACAAGGGGGATTTGTCATTTTAAATGGTGCCTCTGGTTCTGGGAAAACAACATTGCTAACGATATTAGGCGGATTGTTAAGTCAAACGAGTGGTACAGTGCTTTACAATGATGCACCATTGTTTGATAAACAGCATCGTCCTAGTGATTTGCGATTGGAAGATATTGGTTTTATTTTTCAATCTTCACATTTAGTTCCTTATTTAAAAGTGATAGAGCAATTGACACTCGTAGGCCAAGAAGCGGGAATGACCAAACAACAAAGTTCAACAAGAGCAATACAACTTTTGAAAAATATTGGGTTAGAAGATCGCTTGAATGTATATCCGCATCAGTTATCTGGCGGTGAAAAGCAACGTGTTGCGATTATGAGAGCATTTATGAATAATCCGAAAATCATTTTAGCAGATGAGCCCACAGCAAGTTTAGATGCCGATAGAGCAACAAAAGTTGTTGAGATGATACGTCAACAAATTAAAGAACAACAAATGATTGGTATTATGATTACACACGATCGAAGATTATTTGAATATGCAGATCGAGTGATTGAATTAGAAGATGGCAAAATAACTGATTAGTGGCTTGTAAAGACGCTAAATGTTAATGATTTAAGACATAGTAGTATAAAAGTTAGATAACAGAATACGATTTGGGTTTACAAAAAAGCGCGTCACTATTATATAAAATGATGACGTGCTTTAGTTTATTTATTTTCAATATAACAATTGTCTAATCAAGGATTAACGAATATTTAAAGATAGTTTGACGCAATATTAGAAACAACCTATAATAATAGTTTGTTTGTGGATTAACTATTATAAATAAAAGCGGCGTAAAGACATATAAACCAACTACTTGAACAATATAACGTTAATAACAATCTATACTGATACATTACGCCTAGATAATCTTTAATGAGCACATGTAAGAAAAAGTGATATGGTGTATGACTTCCGACACCATCGATAGATAAACCTAATTTTTGGGCTAGTCGTAAGGCGCGCAATACATGAAACTGACTTGTTACACAAACAATTTTAACTGCTTCATGATACAAATTGTTGATGATTTGTTTAGAATATAAAAAGTTTGTGTATGTATTTATAGAGTGAGATTCCATTAGTATATCTGTTTTATCAACACCATGTGCAATCAAATAACGTTGCATAGCTAAAGCTTCAGAAATTGGTTCGTCTGGTCCTTGTCCGCCAGATACAATAATCTTTGTTGCTGATGCTTGTTGTTGATAGATATCAAGTGCACGGTCTAAACGCGCTGCAAGCATTGGTGTGACAAATTCGGTAAAAATACCAGCACCTAACACAATTATGATATCAACTTCTTTGTTGTATGATCTATGTCTATATGATACTGTCCAAACGAGATAACAAATAAAGGTTAGTAACAGGGAAAGACATAATATAGCTAACCACATAGACAAACCTTTCACAATAGGTGACTGAATCGTACTTATAAATAGAAGTGCTGATGTGTAGAGTACAAATTTATATGAAAAAGATAATAATTTTTTAATAAATAAGCGACTAGAAGTATGAGAAAATAAATATCTATGTTTGAATAGCATGATAATACTGATTATTATAAATGTTACAAACATAGACCAAGGGAAAGTATAGGTCATGATGCTATAGATGAGTGACAAAAATATCGATATGACAACTAAGATGTAGCATGTTAAATTTAACGTCAGAGTATAGTTGAAAATTAACGGACAAATAACGATAAGTATAAATATTAATAATAAATTCAATAACATACTGACACCTCGCTTATAATAAATATTAAATATAAATGTAGATGATTTAATTTATTAAAGCAAGGAGAACGCAGCAACATGTAAGTCTTAATTTGTTATATTATATATGGGTCAATATTTTTGTGTTTTTTAGATGTGCGATACAATGATTGCTGAGGATACTTTATAAAAATAGTAATTAGGGAGAAATAATTATGGTAAAACATTTACAAGACCATATTCAATTTTTAGAGCAGTTTATAAATAACGTTAACGCATTAACTGCAAAAATGTTGAAAGATTTACAAAATGAATATGAAATTTCATTAGAGCAGTCTAACGTATTAGGTATGTTAAATAAAGAACCTTTGACAATTAGTGAAATCACGCAAAGACAAGGAGTAAATAAGGCCGCAGTAAGCCGACGAATTAAAAAGTTAATCGATGCTAAATTAGTTAAGTTAGATAAACCAAATTTAAATATTGATCAACGTTTGAAATTCATAACCTTAACTGACAAAGGTAGAGCATATTTGAAAGAACGTAATGCGATTATGACAGATATTGCGCAAGATATTACTAATGATTTAAATTCTGAAGATATTGAAAATGTAAGGCAAGTATTAGAAGTCATCAATCATCGCATTAAAACATATAGCAATCATAAATAGGTTTTTGAAGGTGTTCAAATATAAGACTAAATATGTATGTATTGAACACCTTCTTTTTAGTTATAATTGAGAGAGTACTTTCATAAATAATGTAATAAGGTACAATTCTAAAGTAAAGTTAATCATTTCTTGAATTGTATTCTTGGGATAATATTTGTAAAATAATAATGGTAAAATAATGAAATAATTTTTGTGATATACATATAACAATTGAAGAGGAACAGAATTGAGGTGAAAGTATGAAATCTTGCCCGAAGTGCGGACAACAAGCACAAGATGATGTACAGATATGTACACAATGTGGACATAAATTTGATAGTCGTCAAGCATTATATAGAAAGTCAACCGATGAAGATATACAAACTAATAACATCAAGATGAGAAAAATGGTGCCTTGGGCAATTGGTTTTTTCATTTTAATCTTAATTATTATATTGTTCTTTTTACTAAGAAACTTCAATTCACCTGAAGCGCAAACTAAAATATTAGTGAATGCGATTGAGAATAATGATAAACAAAAAGTAGCAACATTATTAAGTACTAAAGATAATAAAGTAGATTCTGAAGAAGCGAAAGTATACATTAACTATATCAAAGATGAAGTTGGGCTTAAGCAATTTGTCAGCGACCTTAAAAATACGGTACATAAATTGAATAAGAGTAAGACCAGCGTAGCTTCTTATATTCAAACCAGATCTGGTCAAAATATATTACGTGTAAGTAAAAATGGCACGCGTTATATCTTTTTCGATAATATGAGCTTTACTGCACCTACCAAGCAACCAATTGTTAAGCCGAAAGAAAAAACAAAATATGAGTTTAAATCTGGTGGTAAGAAAAAGATGGTTATAGCTGAAGCAAATAAAGTGACGCCAATAGGTAATTTTATACCGGGGACATATAGAATTCCAGCTATGAAATCAACTGAGAACGGTGATTTTGCAGGCTATTTAAAATTTGATTTTAGACAAAGTAATTCTGAAACGGTAGATGTTACTGAAGATTTTGAAGAAGCAAATATAACTGTAACTTTAAAAGGCGATACAAAATTAAATGATAGTTCTAAAAAAGTAACTATAAATGACCGTGAAATGGCATTTTCAAGTTCCAAAACGTATGGTCCATATCCACAAAATAAAGATATTACCATTTCAGCTTCAGGTAAAGCGAAAGGTAAAACATTTACAACACAGACGAAGACGATTAAAGCCAGCGATTTAAAATACAATACAGAGATAACTTTGAATTTTGACAGTGAAGATATCGAAGACTATGTTGAAAAGAAAGAAAAAGAAGAAAACAGCTTGAAGAACAAATTGATAGAATTCTTTGCTGGATATTCTTTAGCGAATAATGCTGCGTTTAATCAGTCAGATTTTGATTTTGTATCGTCATATATAAAAAAAGGATCATCTTTTTATGATGATGTAAAGAAGCGTGTATCTAAAGGAAGTTTAATGATGATTAGTTCACCACAAATTATAGATGCTGAAAAACATGGTGATAAGATTACCGCAACCGTAAGATTAATAAATGAAAACGGTAAGCAAGTAGATAAAGAATATGAGCTTGAACAAGGCTCGCAAGACCGCTTGCAATTAATCAAGACATCAGAAAAATAGAGTATAAAACTTAAATAAGATGCATGTGTCATGGAATACAAACAACATCCTTTCAAAGTATTTACAATTAGTGTGAATTACTTTGAAGGGATTGTTTTTTGTGGAAAAATTTATGAAGTGCTGAGGTTTATATCATTTTATACCTTTTATAAGTTGTAATGATGTTCATGAAACTTGTGACTAATGCTAATATATAAAAGAGCATATTTAAATTTAGTTTCTGTTCGTGATAGTTATAAACTAATCATTATATAAAGGAGATAGTCATATGAATGATTTAACGCATTTTAACAAGCGTTCACCGATATTTATTATTATTTTAGGATCTTTGACTGCCATTGGAGCATTATCGATAGATATGTTTTTGCCTGGATTACCAGATATTAGACATGATTTTCAAACAACGACGTCTAACGCACAATTAACATTATCGATGTTTATGATTGGTTTAGCGTTTGGTAATTTGTTTGCTGGTCCAATTTCAGATTCAACTGGGCGCAGAAAGCCGCTTATTATAGCTATGATTATTTTTACATTAGCAAGTTTAGGTATTGTTTTTGTACATAATATTTGGCTGATGGTTGCATTAAGATTTCTTCAAGGAGTGACAGGTGGCGCAGCAGCAGTTATTTCAAGAGCTATAGCAAGTGATATGTATAGTGGTAATGAACTAACTAAGTTTATGGCATTATTGATGCTTGTTAATGGTATTGCACCAGTTGTTGCGCCAACAATAGGGGGCATAATTTTAAATTATTCTGTCTGGCGTATGGTCTTTGTCATTCTGACTATCTTTGGCTTCGTCATGGTCATAGGTTCTTTATTAAAAGTACCTGAATCATTAACAGTGACAAATCGTGAGTCAAGTAGTGGATTAAAGACAATGTTTAAAAACTTCAAAATATTATTGAAGACGCCACGTTTTGTATTACCAATGCTCATTCAAGGTATGACATTTGTAATATTATTTACTTATATTTCTGCGTCTCCGTTTATTATTCAAAAAATTTATGGCATGACTGCAATACAATTTAGTTGGATGTTTGCAGGAATTGGTATTACGCTCATTATATCAAGTCAACTTACTGGGTACCTTGTTGATTTTATAGACTCACAAAAATTGATGAGAGGCATGACGATGATTCAGATTATCGGTGTAATTTTAGTGACGATTGTATTGCTTAATCATTGGAACTTTTGGATTTTAGCGATAGGATTTATCATTTTAATAGCACCAGTGACAGGTGTTGCGACACTTGGTTTTACTATAGCTATGGATGAAAGTAGTAGTGGTAGAGGGAGTTCATCAAGTTTATTAGGTTTAGTGCAGTTTTTATTTGGTGGTGTTGCATCGCCATTAGTGGGGGTAAAAGGTGAAGATAATCCTATACCTTACATAATTATTATTATAGCTACAGCAGTTATATTAATTATTTTACAGATTTATAATATGAGGGTATTTAAAACAAATCGATGATAAACATAGTTTCTTCTATTATATTGAATTGAAAAATTAAAAAACAAAACTTGAGCTATTCATAGACCTATGAATTTAGCATCAAAAATAAAAATGCCGAGATTATTATGTGGAAATCTCGGCATTTTTATATTGATAGCACCGTTACATATGTACTATTATCTATCCATTTGGTTTAACTTTATCTAGTTGTTTTATAGCATTTCTTTATTAGAATGAAACCGTATTATTGGATTTGAAGTTTAATCGTATTAGCCAATAAAATGTCAGCAACTTCTTCAGGTGATTCATTACAACCATTCGAAAGCCAATTAATAAACACCCCAGCTTGACCGCCTATGATATATGTAACATAAAGCTGTTTATTGGTTACTGTAGTACTATAGTCATTCATAATTTGTTGATAGTAATCTCTCGCTAAATTTATATAGTCTATGAATAATGTTTTCATTGGATAGGTAACTAAAATGTCTTTGAAAAACTGCTCATTGTGCTTGATATACTTAGCAATAATAATGAAGAATTTATAAAGTTTAAGCTTATCCTGTTTAATATTTTCGAAATTATGATGTAGCGCGCTTAGAAGAAATTGGAATTTTTCTTTATGCTTTGAGTTGATGGTATCCAATAAATCAAATTTATCTTTGTAATAATCATAAAAAGTAGAACGATTAATATTACAATACGCGCAAATCATTTTAGTGGATATTTCTTGAAAAGGATATTCAGCCATCAAATCAACAAGTGCGTTTTGAATTTCTATTTTGGCTTGTCGTTTCATATTGTTACACCTTTGTGAATTTTAACCAACACTCTTATAAAAATTGTTGGTGTTTTTTTAGTTATCATGTCTCTATAATAAATAAAGTGAATTTTAAAAGCAAATAGGAGGAAATGTTTCATGAAAAAGATGATATTAATTAATGTCATTACGGTTGTTGTACTGTTAGCAATTGGGATTGCTGGCTTTTATTTCTGGAATAAAACAACAAGCTATGTAACAACTGATAATGCAAAAGTAAATGGCGATCAAATTAAAATAGCAAGTCCTGCATCTGGACAAATTAAATCACTTAATGTTAAACAAGGTGACAAACTCGATAAAGGTGACAAAGTAGCAACTGTTACTGTACAAGGTCAAGATGGCGAAACGAAAGATATGGATCTTAAAATGCCTCAAAAAGGTACAATTGCCAAATTAGATGGTATGGAAGGTTCAATGGTGCAAGCTGGTAACCCAATCGCTTATGCATACAATTTAGATGATTTATATGTAACAGCAAATATTGACGAAAAAGATATTAAAGATGTTGAAGTAGGTAAAGATGTTGATGTGACTATTGACGGTCAAAAAGCTTCTATTAAAGGTAAAGTTGATAGTATTGGAAAAGCAACTGCTGCAAGCTTTTCATTAATGCCATCATCAAATAGTGATGGTAACTACACTAAAGTTTCTCAAGTAATACCTGTTAAAATCACTCTAGAATCAGAACCGTCTAAACAAGTTGTTCCTGGAATGAACGCTGAAGTAAAAATCCATAAAAATTAAGGGGGTCATTAAATGACTACGACCTTCATTATTAGCTACATTATTTTAGCGCTCATTATTGTTGGGGTTATCAATTTATTTTTAATAAGATCAAGAAAAAAAGGCAAACGCCAACAAAAGGAACAACAATTTACGACACGTCAATCAAATCAATCTAAATTTAAAGCTAGTGATTTAGACAAAACAACTGATCAATCGACACAACGTATGACGCATGAAGAGTTGCGTGTTGACAATCAAGATGATCATAGCCAAGTTAGTCTAAATGGTTACACAAAGGGGTCTGAGAAAGATCAAGAAGCATTCACTAATAATAATGGTGAGGAAGCAGTTGCTGCTAAAAATCCTGAATCAGAAGAATATAAAGTGAATGAAAAAATAAAAAAAGAACATAAAAACTTTATTTTTGGTGAAGGTGTTTCACGCGGTAAAATATTAGCGGCATTATTATTCGGTATGTTTATTGCGATTTTAAACCAAACATTATTAAATGTTGCTTTGCCAAAAATTAATACGGAATTTAATATTTCTGCGTCAACAGGGCAATGGTTGATGACGGGATTCATGTTAGTAAACGGTATTTTAATACCAATTACGGCGTATCTATTTAATAAATATTCATATCGAAAATTATTTTTAGTTGCGTTAGTACTCTTTACAATTGGTTCATTAATCTGTGCGATTTCAATGAATTTCCCAATCATGATGGTTGGACGTGTATTACAAGCCATTGGTGCAGGTGTACTAATGCCATTAGGTTCAATTGTTATTATTACAATTTATCCACCTGAAAAACGTGGTGCTGCCATGGGTACAATGGGTATCGCAATGATTTTAGCACCTGCAATTGGTCCAACATTATCAGGTTATATTGTACAAAATTACCATTGGAATGTGATGTTTTACGGTATGTTCATTATCGGGATTATCGCTATTTTAATTGGTTTTGTATGGTTTAAGTTATATCAATATACAACAAACCCTAAAGCTGATATCCCAGGTATCATTTTTAGTACGATTGGTTTTGGTGCTTTGTTATATGGTTTCTCAGAAGCTGGCAACAAAGGTTGGGGTTCAGTAGAGATAGAAACAATGTTTGCGATTGGTATTATCTTTATTATTCTATTCGTTATTAGAGAATTAAGAATGAAATCACCAATGTTGAATTTAGAAGTATTGAAATTCCCAACATTTACATTAACAACAATTATTAATATGGTTGTAATGTTAAGTTTATATGGTGGTATGATTTTATTACCGATTTATTTACAAAATTTACGCGGATTCTCAGCATTAGATTCCGGATTGTTATTATTACCTGGTTCTCTAATTATGGGTCTACTAGGACCATTTGCAGGTAAATTGTTAGATACTATTGGTTTAAAACCATTAGCTATCTTTGGTATTGCTGTCATGACTTATGCAACATGGGAATTAACTAAATTGAATATGGATACGCCATATATGACAATCATGGGCATCTATGTACTACGTTCATTTGGTATGGCATTTATAATGATGCCAATGGTAACTGCAGCTATTAATGCGTTACCGGGACGACTTGCCTCTCATGGTAATGCTTTCTTAAATACGATGCGTCAATTAGCAGGCTCTATAGGTACAGCAATCTTAGTTACTGTAATGACAACACAAACTACACAACACTTATCAGCTTTTGGGGAAGAGTTAGATAAAACGAATCCTGTTGTACAAGATCATATGCGTGAATTAGCATCACAATATGGCGGACAAGAAGGCGCAATGAAAGTGTTACTACAATTTGTAAATAAACTAGCAACGGTTGAAGGTATTAATGATGCATTTATAGTTGCAACGATATTTAGCATCATCGCCTTAATTTTATGTTTATTTTTACAAAGTAATAAAAAAGCAAAAGCTACAGCTCAAAAGTTAGATGCAGATAATAGTATCAATCATGAATAAATAAAATAAATTAATTGAAGTGTGACTAATCAAAAATTATGTTGTGGGGACATGATTTTTAAAGTATCGGTGCCAAATATGGTTATCGATACTTTTTTTATTTGTTGATTTATAGAATGTTAGAGGAATTATATTAAAATTTGGCATTGACGTAGTAGGTCATTAATAAAGAAAAAGCAGGAAGTGGGTCAACGAAATGAATTTTGTGAAAATAACATTTCTGTCCCAATCCCTACTATATAACATTATTTTAAACGAGGCATGCGATTACGGAAGAATAAGCTTATAACAAGTAAACCGATGCTACAGCCAAGTAAAATGATGCCGTTATGAATAGCGTCAGCTTCTGTAATCACTTGATCTGGTGGTACATTTAAATAATATTTTTTGAAAACATCTGCAATTTCTTGTGCGAGTGCTTTAATAATATAACTGAAATACAATGTAATGACTAACATAATTGTTAACACTAAAATATTTACTACTTTTAGAACTGTGCGATTAAATACAATTGTCAGTATTGTTATGACTAGGCTAACGATACATAAAATAAAGAAACCGTTAAAGACTAAAATTAAGCGATCGATTCCTTGTTGTAAATCATTGATATTACCCAAATTAATATTTAATTGATGCATTTTTCCAATTGTCTCGTTAAAATTTTTAATGCCATCAAAATCTACAGATTCTTTGGTGAAGACAATATTAAAAATGGGTTGTTTCCACATGCTGTATCCAGCGATTGCGGTTAATATAACAACAATGATTTGAATAATCATGCTTACCAATGAACGTTTTTTCTTACCATATCGCTTACCACGATGAATATTCGGTTGTTGAAATGTCTCATCAAATGGTTCTAATCGTTGATTTGGATTTGTCATGCAAGGTACCTCCGTATAAAGTTCTTTTCTTTACTTATCAATATGTCTAGTTGTCTGTTATAATGATGAAAAATCACTGTTCAATTGTAGTCTTAAATTTGAAAGTGAAAAAGAAAATATCTTCTACATTATATACTTTTTTTGGCAAAGAATGTAGGGGATAGACAATCATTGGATACATAAAATATATAAAGGTAGGTTAAGACATTGATTAGAAACCGTGTTATGAATAGCGTTGTCAATAAATATTTGCTTCACAATCGCTCGATTATGTTTAAAAATGATCAAGATGTTGAAAGATTTTTTTATAAAAGAGAAATTGAAAATAGAAAAAAACATAAGCAGCCTTCAACATTAAATGTTAAAGCAAATTTAGAAAAATTATCATTAGATGATATGCAAGTCTTTCGCTTTAATTTCAGACATCAAATTGATAAGAAAATTTTATATATTCACGGTGGATTCAATGCACTACAACCATCACCGTTCCATTGGAGATTGTTGGATAAAATCACTTTAAGTACATTATATGAGGTTGTACTGCCTATCTATCCAAAGACACCAGAGTTTCATATTGACGATACTTTCCAAGCGATACAACGTGTTTATGATCAATTAGTATCTGAAGTAGGACATCAAAATGTCGTAGTCATGGGTGATGGTTCAGGTGGTGCACTGGCATTATCCTTTGTACAATCTCTTTTAGATAATCAACAGCCATTACCGAATAAATTGTATTTAATCTCACCAATTTTAGATGCAACACTATCTAATAAAGATATTTCGGACGCCTTAATCGAACAAGATGCGGTTCTAAGTCAGTTTGGTGTCAATGAGATTATGAAAAAATGGGCGAATGGCCTACCATTAACAGATAAGCGCATATCGCCAATTAATGGCACAATAGAAGGATTGCCACCAGTTTATATGTTTGGTGGTGGACGTGAAATGACACATCCTGATATGAAGCTATTTGAACAAATGATGTTGCAACATCATCAATACATTGAGTTTTATGATTATCCTAAGATGGTACATGATTTTCCAATTTATCCAATTAGACAATCACATAAAGCTATTAAACAAATTGCCAAATCGATAGATGAGGATGTAACACAAAATAACTAATAACATATAAATGACCCAGTTACGATTTCATGCAAGATGATATTTGACATGAAAACGTAATTGGGTTTTGTTTTTGAAAATATAGCAAGGGTTATATAGACTAATTGTTAATGAGCTTCTGAGTGAAAATCACCAATAAGTGTATTGATATGTGTGATGATAAAGTATTGCCCTTTAATTTGATAAAATTGATCTAAAAAATTATCGAATTGACGTGGAATATCACTAAGTTCTGCAAAGTTAGCTGTTTTATCATAATTGCGATGAGCAACCTCATTTTGAAATTTATCATAATGTTCTAGGAAATGTTGATCTTCAAGCTGTTGTTCCACAATAGTCATAATATTATCGATGGCTTGCTTTTGTCCTTGAACATAAGCCATATGCACGCCACGCTTAAGTAGCTGATTTGCTGGTCCGTTAATGTATAACCCTTTTTGTGCATTTAATTCTGTTAATTCAAACTTAACATCATCTAATAAATCTAGTAATTCGATATGAATCTTTTGTTGTAATGCATCTGTCATTTTAATGCTCCTTTGTGTGGAATTGCTATTTTATGTCCTAATTGTTCAGGCCAAGTGATAGTTGATTGATTTTTATAATAGTGTGCTATTTGTGTTGAAAATGATTCAGGAAAAGCATCAGAACGACGTGTGTGCTGATTAATTCCCATCATCATTACTTCATTTGTTGATGCTAGTGTACCATCTTCTTTAGTTAATGTTAAAAATAAATGCAACCGCTTATAATCGTAATCATAAATATATAAAGTAACAGTAAATACATCGCCAAGAGACAATTCTGAGAGGTATGTCGTATGTTCTTCTAGTGTAAATAGCGTATATGCTAAATTTTCGCGTTCTTTTAAAGAAAGACCGTGGCTGTAATTAAAACGATTCACGACGTCACTAAAAATGATATTATAATTTGCATCATGCATATGATTGTTATGGTCAATGAATTCAGATGTTACGGTTTGAGTATGTGTAAAAAGTTGTTTGATAATAACCATCTCCTTAGTGACTATCATACTAAAATAAATTAAGACATACACGTTATTTAATTCATGATAAAATAATAGAGAATTCGTTATTTAGGGGGAGTATCGATGGCTTTAAAGATACGGTATCAAACTACATATGAACCGTTTAAAGTAGTTGATGATATCAAAGAGATACCAAAAGATGCGACTATTGTTTGGTATGATTTTGATGAACCGAATGAACAAGAAAATGAATGGTTTAAAGCACATTTTAATTTTAATGATTTAGAAGTGGATGATGCAATTAACGGTATGCCACGAGCTAAATATAAATCTTATAAAGATTATCAATACTTAGTATTCCATAGTATTATGGGGTCAAACTATTCACCAATAGCACTAAATATTTTTATACAAGACAATGTATTAGTAACATATCATCATCAAACGTTGGAATCATTAAATAAAGTAGTCTATAAGTATATGAATACATTAGATGCAGAATTAGATTGTGCAGATGTCGTCATATTAATTTTAGATATGATGGTTGATAAATATTTCAACTTTGTATATGCACTTGAAGATAGTGTTTATCATTTTGAAGACCGCCATGTAGATGATCGCTTTAATAAAATGGTCATGGATAGTGTCTTTAAGTTACGTTCGGATTTGATTAAAGTAAAACGTGTACTGTTTCCTATGCAAGAGCTAATTGATACAATGAAACAAAATGGTGATTTGATTATAGATAATAAACATTCGCTATACATTCAACATATCGATGACCACTTGATTAAGCAACGTAATATCATTCGTACTGCTCAAGAAATGACAAACGAAATACGAGAAAATTTTGAGTCATACACGTCATTTAGAATGAATAGTATTATGCAAGTACTGACATTAGTATCAGTTATATTTTCACCGTTAACATTCATAGCTGGGATTTATGGTATGAACTTTGTAAATATGCCGGCATTACATTTACATTATGGATATTATATTTGCTTAGCTGTAATGTTTGTTATAGCTGTCGTATTAATCATCTTTTTCAGACGTAAAAAATGGTTTTAAATTAGAAATGACGAAAAGGTAGGTTTAATCATGAGTGATTTTCAAAGAGAACAGAGAAAAAATGAACATGTTGAAATAGCAATGGCCCAATCTGACGCAATGCATTCAGATTTTGATAAGATGCGTTTTGTGCATCATTCTATCCCATCAATTAATGTAAATGATATCGATTTGACATCACAGACGCCTGACTTAACGATGGCATATCCGGTTTATATTAATGCAATGACGGGTGGTAGCGAGTGGACGAAAAACATCAATGAAAAGCTAGCTGTAGTTGCAAGAGAAACTGGCTTAGCGATGGCAGTTGGATCAACACATGCGGCATTGAGAAATCCACGCATGGCTGAGACGTTTACGATTGCGCGAAAAATGAATCCTGAAGGCATGATTTTTAGCAATGTTGGTGCGGACGTACCAGTAGAAAAGGCTTTGGAAGCAGTTGAATTACTTGAGGCACAAGCGTTACAAATCCATGTTAATTCTCCTCAAGAATTAGTTATGCCTGAAGGGAATCGTGAATTTGTGACTTGGTTAGATAATATAGCGTCGATTGTATCACGAGTGTCTGTTCCAGTCATTATAAAAGAAGTTGGATTTGGTATGAGCAAAGAATTAATGCATGACTTACAACAAATAGGCGTCAAGTATGTCGATGTTAGTGGCAAAGGTGGTACTAACTTTGTAGATATTGAAAATGAACGTCGTGCAAATAAAGATATGGATTACTTATCATCATGGGGACAGTCTACAGTTGAGTCATTACTTGAAACAACGGCTTATCAAAGCGAAATTTCAGTTTTCGCGAGTGGTGGTTTACGTACACCACTCGATGCAATTAAAAGTTTAGCACTTGGTGCAAAGGCAACTGGTATGTCACGTCCGTTTTTAAATCAAGTTGAAAATAATGGCATTGCACATACAGTAGCTTATGTAGAATCATTTATTGAACACATGAAATCAATAATGACGATGTTAGATGCTAAAAATATTGACGACTTAACACAAAAACAAATCGTATTTAGTCCGGAAATATTGTCATGGATAGAACAACGTAACTTGAATATACATCGAGGATAAATAAAAGAGGAGGCGAAGGCCTCCTCTTTTATTTATGAGTTTGGTGTTTAACTAAACCATTGTATGAATCCCATAATGACTATAACACCAATTAAATCGATTAAGAATGCACCAACAATAGGTACAACTAAATATGCTTTAGGTGAGTTTCCATATTTTTTAGTAATAACATCTAAATTTGCCATGGCATTTGGCGTTGCACCAAGCCCATGACCGATAAAACCACCTACCATTACTGCAGCATCATAATCTTTTCCTAAACCTCTAAATAAAATTAAAACAGCAAATAAAATCATAACGACAACTTGAACTAAAACGATAATAATAAGAGGTATAGCAAGTTTATAAATTTCGATTAATTGAATGCTCATTAGCGCAAGAGATAAGAAAATACCTAATGCGACATCGCCAATTTGATTAGTAATTTTTAAATCTACAATATTAAAATTAAAACTTTCAGAGATATTTCGGACAATAACAGCTACAAATAATGAGCCAACGTAAATTGGAACATTAATCCCTGTTTGAGCTGTAAACAAATGACTGAAATAACTTCCAACTGCCATACAGAATACAACGATTGTAAATTGAATGAAGAATACTTCAGTGGCATTAAATTTACTATGTAAATGTTCGTTATATGCTACTTGGCTATAATCTTTAAATGTATCGTCACTATGTTGAGGCTTTAAGTTATAACGTTTGATTAAAAATTTTACAACTGGACCACCGATAAGCCCTCCAAATACAAGACCTAAAGTTGCAGCTGCAAGAGCCGCTGTCAGTGCCGAATCAATACCTAAATCTTGAATTGTCTTACCATAAGCAGCAGCATTACCATGACCGCCTTCCATAGACATGGAACCTGCTGTTAATCCTAACAAAGGTTTAATATTTAATACTTTTGCTAGTGATACACCAACTATGTTTTGAATGACTGAAATGATAGCACAAAACATAAAGTATAATAGCAAGACTTTGCCACCTAATTTAAATAATTTCAATGATGCACCAAGACCGATTGTCGTAAAGAATGCTAACATGAAGAAATCTTGAATGAATGAAGCATCTAATTTAATCTTAACCATGCCAAATGAATCCAAAGCCGCAACTAAAATAGCAAAGATTAAGCCGCCAATCACTGGTGCTGGTATACAAATGCGTTTCAAAAAATTAACGTGATTAACGATAGCTTTACCAAGTAAGTAAAGTATACAGGCTAAACATAATGTTGTAATTGCATTAAGTTCTATCATTTTCAAATCCCCCTTGTTGAATATCCCTCTCCCTAAATAAGCTTTTATATGTAAGCGTTATAAAAGGGCACTTTTAACATTATACATGCAACAAATCAATATTTCTAGTTTTTGAAAATAATATCAATAATATTAATGCATCTAAATTTAATAATTATAAATAATTCTATTGTTATATTTTATAATTAAGAACAAGTTCAATAAGAGGAGATGAATCAAAAAATATGATGGACAAAAAAACAATCAACCCATCCGCATGTTGGCGGCACGATTGATTGACTTATAAGGAGATAGATTTCATTTTCATGATAGTAATCAATGAAAGATGGCATTTATTTCCAAGTATCTTCGGGAAACATACAATCTGATTTACGCATGCGAGACACAAATGGATTACCTTTCACTGTGTAACGTAAAGATTTATGTGTCCAATCACCTTTATTTGGAATACCGATTCGTGGACTAGCAATAATATCTTTAGGATATTTACGATTCTTAGTATCAATAGACAATCTACAGTCATTTAACGTAGCGCCATCGATAGCCCGTGGAATGTTAAATGCCTTAGTCCATTTTCCTGGGCCATTCGTTACCTCGTAGCCTTTCTTACCTCTGTTATGGAACATAGCGGATAAACCGTCTTCTGGTTCAATTGCGCGGATAAGTACGCCTTCAGGTATACCTTCAGATTTTGTTACAAAATTAATGAGTAAATGCGTATGCATGACATGTGCATAAATTGTACCACCACGTTTATATAATGACGTGACTTTAGGTGTTATTTTACCGCCATAGCCATGAGCCGCACGATCATTCAAACCTAAGTATGCTTCCGTTTCCACGATGTAGCCTGTATACGTTTGAGTGGTATCCTGATAAATCACTTTGACACCTAATAAGTTTTTAGCAATTTGTCTTGTATCATTATTAACGAAATCCATAATATTCTCCTCGCAATTATATGATTAATTTAAATAAAAATGAAAAAGATATTTTTATTGTGGTAAATGTTTGATAAAATAGTATTGTTAAGAATTATAAAAATGTAAAGTATATACTTTGTTATGGAATATTTTATTTGCAGAGATTGAGACTCTTTTAAACGTGAACATTGCAGTGTGACATATTTTTAGTATAGTTAACGAAGCGTTGACTTTCAAATGAGTCTCCATATAGATGTGTACTTGTAGCGGGTTTTCATTTTACTAGTGATGAAATATAAAGTTCATTTTCCAAAGTGATTGACGATTGAAATGAAGTGGCTTGATAATGAATCTTGTAAATTATAACGGTAACAATAATTAAAAATATAAATATGATTAACGAAAGGGAGATTACAATGGAACAATTACCTCAAGTAGGTTTTATGAAATCATTCGTATTATTTTGGAAAAATTATGTAAATTTTAAGGGGAGATCAAGACGTAGTGAATATTGGTATATGGCACTATGGCATTTGATACTTATGGTTCCAGCTGTGTGTGTGCTAATAATAAACCTATTTCTATTCTTTATTTCTATAGCGGCAGATAACGAAACATTAATAGTTATGAGTATATTGATGATTATCCTTACATCTGTGTATACTTTTGTCTATAGTTTGGCAACGTTTATTCCAAATTTAGCGTTGTGCGTTCGAAGATTTCACGATATATCAAGAACAATGTTATTTCCAATGATTATGACAGTATTCAGTATTATATTTTATATAGTATTACAGATTATCGATAGTTATTATGACAGTGATTTTACATTAATGCCGATGGGTCTTAATATTTTGTTAGTACTTCTTTATTTTGTTTATTTAGGCCTAACAATTGTTATGATAGTATTCCTATGCTTTGACAGTAAGCCGGCAAATAAATATGGCGAAAGCCCAAAATACCCGTCTACAATTAAAAATCAACCAGTGACATCTGAAACACCGAAAACACCGGAAGAAACAGATAATCAATTGTAATGATATAAATATCTCGGCACAATGATGCTGGGATATTTTTTTACAAATAAGGCAATAAAGGTATGGGAAATGCGTATCTAGCGCTAATGATACTTAACATGCAAAGAAGATACTATTTAAATATTTCAATTTCAGAAATTTTAAAAATAAATTCACTTTTAAAATATTGTATTTGTAGAGAATAGAAATGTTATATTAAGATAAATACATATTGTTTTAGGAGGCAAAGTATGGGACTTGTAATTGAACATGTTACGAAACGTTTTGGCAAGATGACGGCAGTAAATGATATTTCATTAGAGTTAGAATCAGGCAAAATGTTAGGTTTTCTAGGCAGAAATGGTGCAGGTAAAACAACGACATTTCGTATGATTTTAGGCTTAAGTGAACCAACTGAAGGACACATTACGTATAACGGTAAAAAACTAGATAAAACAATGTACAATCGTATTGGTTATTTACCGGAAGAACGCGGTTTACATGGGAAATTGACAGTTGAAGAAGAATTGAAATATTTGGCAACTTTAAAGGGAATGTCAAAAACAGAAATACAACAGCAAATATCGTATTGGCTTGAGCGTTTTGATATTACTGAAAACCGCAAAAAACGAATTGATAGTCTATCAAAAGGGAATCAACAAAAAATTCAGCTGTTAGCAAGTATGTTACATAAACCAGAATTACTAATATTAGATGAGCCTTTCAGTGGTCTAGACCCAGTTAATGTTGAGTTATTAAAAGAAGCAGTTAAAGACTTAAATGATTGGGGCAGTACAATCGTTTATAGTTCTCACCGTATGGAGCATGTTGAAGAATTATGTGATGATGTTTGTATTTTAGATAAAGGTCAACTTGTTGTTTCTGGTGATATCAATCATGTACGTGCATCTAATGGTAACAAGAAAGTTGTCATTGAATCAGAAACAACACTACCAGATTTAACAAACATTAGAGGCATCATTCATAGTGAAAACATGAAGCAAGGTCTTCAGTTGACGATTGAGAATGAAGACGTAGCCAAAGATATTTATCAAGTTGTGGCACATCAAGGTTATGTTAAACGATTCCAAGTTGTAGAACCATCATTACAAGATATATTCATTGAGAAGGTTGGTGGCAAGGATGCATAAGTTTTGGGCGACATTTACTTTGACATATATCAAAAAAATTAAAGCTAAATCATTTGTAATTTTTATGATTATTATTGCTGCCTTAATGATTGGCCTATCTAACATTGATAAGATTATTAACATGTTTGATGATGGTCCAGATAAAATTGGTGTAGCAGCACCGAATGAACAAATCTATAAGGTTTTCAAGCAACAGGCGAATACATTTCATAGTGATGCTAAGTTTACTAAAGTTTCTATAGAAGATGCTGAAAAAGAAGTAAAAAAACATAAACTTGATAAAGCTTATATTATCAAGGTGAATCAAAATCGCACGTTACAAGGGACAATCATTAGTGAGAAGCGAGTAAGTCATGAAGATTCACAAAAAGTACAAGCACTGCTTACAGCTATTCAAACAAATATGGTAGCCGGGGAATTAAATATCAACAAAGAAGACTTACAAAAATTACAAGCACAAAGTAAAGTTGATAATAAGGTGATTTCTAATGATGAAGTCGATAAAGTATCAGAAGGACAAAAGATTTTCAACTATGCTTTAGCTTATGGCATTATCTTTCTAATGTTCTTCATTGTTTTAAATTATGCATCTCAAATAGCTATGGAAATTGCTAGTGAGAAAACATCGCGTGTCATTGAAATGATTATTACAAGTATTTCACCAATCCAACATATTTTTGCTAAAATTTTAGGCGTTATAGCAGTTGCCGTGACTCAGATTATTTTAATTGTATTGATGGCATTTATATGCATTTTTGCCTTTGACTTAAAAGACTTGCTACAAGGTTTTAACGTGGAAATGAATCAATTGTCTTGGCAAATTATTATTGTCGGAATTATAAGTAGTATTGTTGGAATTATGGCGTATGTATTACTTGCAGCCATCCTCGGATCATTAACATCTAGAATAGAAGATTTAAATCAATCTTTGATGCCACTGACATTACTTGGTATGATTGCATTTTATATCGCGATATTCACGATAAATAATCCTGATGGACAACTTGCTTTAATCACAAGTTATATTCCGTTTTTAGCGCCATTTCAATTAGTTGTACGCGCTCAAACTTCAGGGCTTCAAATATATGAGGTCATCTTAAGTTCTTTAATCTCAATTGTAATGGTAGCTGTCTTGATATGGATTGCAATTAAAACATATAAAGATTCAGTACTTACATTTGAACGTGGCTTATTTAATTCAATGAAACGTGTATTTAAAAAATAAAATTGATGAGAGTGACACACATTTATCATATAAAATGATGATGAAAGCGTGTTACTCTTATTTTTTTATATTTAGCTATAGAATAATGTCTAAAAAAGTGTACAATATGAATGTGAAAACGAACTTTTTAAAATGGGAATGTGAAGTAAGAAGAAATGTAAACAAATGATATGTAGCCGATAGATTATTGATAGCAAATATGTGATGGAGTGATTTCATGTTATATCCGATTTTTATATTTATATTAGCTGGCTTATGTGAAATAGGTGGGGGATACCTGATTTGGCTGTGGCTTAGGGAAGGACAGTCTTCACTTGTTGGGCTAATAGGCGGTGCGATACTCATGTTATATGGTGTCATTGCGACATTTCAATCATTTCCATCATTCGGAAGAGTATATGCAGCATATGGTGGCGTATTTATCATCATGAGTTTGATTTTTGCGATGGTCGTAGATAAACAAATGCCAGATAAATATGATGTTATCGGTGCAATCATTTGTATTGTAGGTGTTTTAGTAATGTTGCTACCCAGCAGAGCTTGAACACTTGTGGTTAGAAGGGAGAAGTAAAAATGATAGTTGAAGTTGAGCACCAAAGACAAGGTGTAGATTTAATCAAAATTGATAATGATGAAACTAAAATTATTTTTACGAATTATGGAGCAAGAGTAGTGTCTTGGAAATATCATGATAATAATATTGTTCTTGGAAATGTTGTTGAAGCGGATGAATTTTATCATAGTAATCCTTTTAAATTTGGTGCTTCTATAGGAAGATATAGCGGTAGAATTGATAATGCTAAATTTAAGTTGAAAGGTAAAGAATATCAGTTAGAAAAAAACAACGGTGAACATCATTTACATGGTGGATGTCATGGTTTGGACAATAAGTTATTTGATTATGAAATTAGAAATGAAATTGCTCAAATTAAAGTTATATTTAAGACGGTGTTGAAATCAGCTGATGATCATTTCCCGGGTGATATCGATGTGACGATTACACATATTTATGATGCGGATCACCAATGGTCGATTGAATACGAAGCAGTTGCATCAGAAGACACATTGTTTAGTCCTACGAATCATGTGTACTTCAATTTGAATCGAGATAATAATGTCGTTGATAATCATCGCATTTCAAGTAATCAATTAGATATGTATGTATTAGATGAGCGAAATATTGTTACAGGTGATATTCTAGATTTACATGAAGTGTTTGAAGATAACAAGATAAAATTGAGTGATATTTTTACATCACAACATGCGCAATTAAGCCAACAAATGACACGTTTTGGTGGTCTTGATCACCCATTTACAGTTGGTGAACATAAAATGTATGTTGAAAATCATGAATTTATGTTAGAGGTCGATACAGATATGCCTCATGTTGTGTTCTTTACTTTTAACCAGCCTGATGAGTGGGATAGTCCATTTAATATTTATAAACCACATTCTGGCTTTACATTAGAAACACAATTTTTACCAAATGATATTAATTTATATGGTGAAAAAGCACCGTCAATTTTAAAAGCTGGTGAAGTGTTCAATTCGAAAACAAGTTTCCGTATCGAAGAAAAAGTAGAAAATGATTAAAAGTATCGGCATTTATATAATATTTATGTTATTTGGCGGAATTTTGAATAGGTTATCAAGAATCGTATCAAATGAAGTGACATCATTAATATACAGTTTGAAATAAAGAAAATATATAACATAAAAAAGGAATCAATAGCATCAGTGGTTATAGATAAGACTATTATACAAACGATGTGTAAGTTGATTCCTTTTTGTTTTGAAAAGTTCATTTAACACTTATAATGAAAGGTAATTATTTCAATGTTCTGTTATACATTTTTTGAAGTTTATCGCGTCTTGTTGGTGACAGAAATGGATTGTTTAGTGCATATCGTAACATATCTTGATTTTGTCTATCATTATAATAAAGGTCATTAAGCTGTTGTACAGATAAACGATGTTCGATTGGTGCTTCTTGTATTAAGTAAAGCTGATCATTTGGAGATACATAGCCTTGTTTTAATACCCGGAAATAGAAACCTGTTTTACCAGATGTAGACATGCGCTTCACTAAATCAGGAATATTATATTTTGCTTGAATTTTCCAGCATGGTTCTCTAATTTCAGAAACCTCAATTAACGCTTCACCTAAACGATATTGATTACCAAAGTAAACATCAGATTCGTCTAAATAATCAAATGTTAAATTCTCTCCAAACATCGCATGAGTAGGTAGTGTAGGTAAATCATCTTGATACAGTGCATAATTATGTTTACTAAACCCACAAACTGCTTTATGTGGTCCACCATGATCTTTATAAGCCTGTTCATCACCAGTGAAACCAGTTGAAGATAACCATGTTGTTTGTGAAATCTTAGTTTTATCTAAAGCAGAGCGCATCGGTCTTTTCGAGCTATAAGGCAAATCTTGGATTTTTCCTGTCGAAATTGCGTGAATTGATATCATATCATTCTCCTTAACGAGTATTATTTAAAATATATTGTACTATAAAACATTTTTAGAATTGTAAATTCTGATTGATATGTTTAAAAAAATGTTAGAAATAAGGGTATGTTAATTTATATGAGTCATGTAAAATATGAATTGAATAGATTACATAAATATGGGAGGCTACCTTCATGAAAGATGTCAAAGCACTCAAGTTAATGACATTAAATGATGTTTTAAGTCAAATCAATGGTGACATGACGCTGGGAATTGGTACAGGAAGTACAATGGAATTACTCTTACCTCAAATGGCGCAACTAATTAAAGAACGTGGTTACAATATTACAGGTGTATGCACTTCTAATAAAATTGCATTTTTAGCAAAAGAATTAGGTATTAAAATATGTGAAATCAATGATGTTGATCATATCGACTTAGCAATTGATGGTGCTGATGAAGTAGATCCATCTTTAAATATAATTAAAGGTGGCGGTGGTGCGCTGTTCAGAGAGAAAGTTATAGATGAAATGGCATCGCGTTTTGTTGTGGTTGTCGATGAAACGAAAATAGTTCAATACTTAGGTGAGACGTTTAAGTTACCAGTAGAGGTGGATAAATTTAACTGGTATCACATATTACGTAAAATTGAATCATACGCTGATATAAAAGTAGAACGTCGTGTAAACGAAGATGTCGCATTTATAACTGATAATGGCAATTATATTTTAGATTGTAAGTTACCAAAAGGAATTGACCCATATAAGTTCCATGAGTATTTAATTCATCTGACAGGTGTGTTTGAGACAGGATACTTCTTAGATATGGCAGATCAAGTTATTGTAGGCACTCAAGAGGGTGTTAAAATTTTAGAAAAATAATATATAGTATAGAAAAGCGCTTGCTAGCATCATCTTTTTAAGAGGTACTAGCAAGCGCTTTGTTATTATTTGTTTTTATCTGAAGATTGTTCTTCAGTTTTTTCGATATGTTTTTCTGCATCAATTACAACTGATGAACGTCTGTCTTCTTTATAAGTCGCAGGTTCTTTTAATGATTGCTCTATTTCATCTTCATTTGAATCGTTTGTTAAATCGTCACTTTGTGGTGCTTGTTTAACTGATTCTGCTGATTCTACTGACTCCGAAGTGATGTCATGATCTTCATCATGATTAGATTCAGTTTGATTACCTATGTGATGTTGAGGTTCTGTTTTTTCAGTACCTTCATGAATGCTTGGTTCGTCAGCCACTGTATTTTCAGTATCATTTTTAGCAACACCGACCGTTGATGCAGTAGCTACACCTGTTTTTTCAGCATCTTTAATATTTGAAGAAGATTTTTCAGCCTCAGTATGATTAGTTTCTTCATCGTCATTGACATGGTCTAAATAATTATTAGGCTCAAGTTCTTCAAGGTTTCGTCTTGTTGTTAAATATGCAATACCTCGGATAATTAAGCTTAAACCAATGTATCCTACTGCAACGATTGCTGTTGAAATGGCGATGACTTTGATTGAAAATAGATCGCCGATTTCTTCGCTAAACAAGAAAATAAGTCCGAATGTCATTGAAGCATGGAATGTCGTTGCAATATAAATTGTACGTCCTTTAGTCGCTCTAATTAATTCACCAAGAATCATAGAGAATGAGAATGTATAAAGGAAGTTATAAGCAGCAAATTCTGTACCATAAGTTGTATTTGCTGAGAAAACTGAATACATCAAACCAACAACAATACTTGCAAAGAACGTGTTCATTTTCGTTTCAACAATATTTTGTAAGTATGAACGGAATCCGAATTCTACTACGAACGCCATCAGAATATGTCCAATCAGAATGTGTGTAATAGGTACTGATAAGCCTGTTGATTGTAATAAAATAAAGCTATCTGCAAATGTATTAAAGCTGTACATACCAATAATTAGAATAATTAAAGGTAAAATTAAAGCTAGCAATAGACGTTCAATTACTTTCAGGCTGATTGAGAATTTTAAACCTGCAAGTTGGACCTTTTTATATTTGAAAACGAGTATACAAATGATTGCAGCAATTAATGGTGCTAGATCTGTAACTTCAAATATAAAGTGTTTGACACCAATTATAGACTGGAAATCTCTGAGCATAATGGATAACGCCATTGTAATGACAAAGAAGACGAAAATCGTCATTGCCCATTGAAAACCAGAAATTTTATTGTTCTTCATTATATGTAACCTCCATTAGGTAACAAGCAAAATATCTTTTAGTAACAATTATACATATTACAAGCCGAGAGATAAATTGTCTATGTCAATATTAATGAAAATGTAATAGTCTTGACGTATTTTATTAACATAAATCAGCTAAGTATTCGTTATTACATAGAAAATAGGGGTAAAAGTAATGTAGATAAGTATTTTTAAGATACGGATTTAACTATGAATTGAATTCAAAATTTCCTATACGTTATACTTTAATTGTTAATAAGCCACATAAATAAGAGGGGGAAATGCTGTGTACAAGCAAGGTGAACCAAATTTATGGACTGGAAGGTTAGATAGTGAAACAGACCCGAAAAAATTTAGACATTTTCAAACAGTAACATTTGAAGATTTGTCTAAGCTGGAAAAGAGTAGTATGCCATCAGGGGTCGGTATATTAGGCTATGCTGTTGACAAAGGTGTTGCTTTAAACAAGGGGCGCATTGGTGCAAAAGAAGGACCAGATGCGATTAAACAAGCATTTGCAGGTTTGCCGGATTTGAATCAATGTGAAACTTTAGTCGATTACGGAAATGTTTATCATGATCATGAGGAATTAATTGATACTCAAAAAGAATTTGCTATGCTTGCAGCGAAGTCAATTGCTAATCATAGACAAACATTTTTATTAGGTGGTGGACATGATATTGCGTATGCTCAATATTTAGCAACACGTAAAGTCTATCCAACACAATCTATTGGTGTGATAAATATTGATGCGCATTTTGATACACGTGCTGAACAACAATCTACATCTGGAACGAGCTTTAGACAAATTTTAGAAGAAGATGAAAACACAGATTATTTAGTGCTTGGTATTGCTCAAGGTGGTAATACGCAAAGTTTATTTGATTATGCTAAAGAGAAAAAGATTGATTATGTCTTTGCAGATGAATTATTGAGTCACGTATCACCAACAATTAAAGATATGATTGAACGTTTTGTACATGAACATGATGTCATTATGTTTACGATTTGTATGGATGTCATTGATAGTGCGTTTGCGCCTGGGGTAAGTGCGCCGGCAGTGTTAGGTTTGTATCCACATACTGTTCTTGAATTAGCAAAACGTATTATTCCAAGTGATAAGGTGTCTTCAGTTAGTATTGCTGAGATGAATCCAACATATGACGCTGACAATAGAACTGCTAAGCTCGTTGCTAATTTAGTGCATCATTTTTTAAAATAATTAAAAATATTTATATGTGACGAGATTTGCATTGCAGGGCAGAATGTGAGTATTTCTTAATAGAAGTTATATTAACGTTGATATATTTGAAAAATAATTGCAGTAAGAAGACTCTTAAGTTGTAGTCATCTTACTGCTTATTTATGTTTGTTGGTCTGAATGTAATGATTTATACATGTAAATCATAAAATTGGTTGTGAAATTGTTTTACAGTTGACTGAGCAACTGCATAAGAGGCACTAATAACTTAAGTTAAAGAGCCTCTAAAAGTCCATATAAATAATCTTGGCATTGTTGTACGAATGTATGTACTTGTTCGGAGTGTTTGCGTTTTTTATGGTAATTGATATAAATTTTTCGGCCTAAGTTTGGACGAATTTTTTTATATTCTAAATTAGACGTGTGAAATGATTGGTAATAAAATCTCGGAATGATAGCGTAACCTAAGCCGAGATGAACAAATCCAACTGCTGATTCGAATCGATCTGTTTCTACAACGACATTTGGACGAATATTTCTTCTATTAAAATAGTCATCTAAGTGTTTGCGCACTTGAGAATTTTTGTTTGGTAATATGAGTGGCAAATTTTCAACATCTACCCAATTTTGATTTTTAAATGTTTCCTTGGGTGCTAATAAAATGTAAGATTCCTCATATAAAGGAATGGATCTTATATCTTCGTGGGTTATTTTTTCATTTGTTATAGCTAAATGAATATTAAAATTCAGTAATTGCTCTATAGATTGATGTTTGTCATGTATTTCATATAAACGATATTGCTGTTCAGGGTAGTCGGAATGGTGCTTTCGAATTAAATTCGCAATCCATTGATTCGTAGATTCAAGAGTCCCAATTTTTATCCTTGGTTCTGATGTAACGCTTAAATCATACATTTTTTCCATCGTGGATCGATATTGTTGAACTAATTCGCTCGCATAACGATAAAACTGTATTCCTTTTTCGGTAATCTTGATGTCTTTTGTTGAACGTGTAAATAAGTCATAACCTAAATCTGCTTCCATTTTTTTAATCGTAGCAGTTAAAGATGGCTGGCTAATATGTAAAAATTGTGCAGCTTTAGTAAAACTATTATATTTCACGATAGCCAAGAAGTATTCTAACTGAATAATTTTCATGTGTTTTGCTCCTTTTATTTATAGATTCAAGCTATGGATAATTAGTTTATTTATATTTGTTGGCTATATTTTAACATACTATAATGAATATTGAAGATAATAATGTAAGCGTTTTAAATTTAGTGGAATTAACTTCTTAAAAGAACAGGAGCGAATTTTATGAGAAAAATTCAAGCAAAAAAAGGTTTGAGTATTGAGTGTAAAGGTTGGGAACAAGAAGCAGTACTTAGAATGTTATACAACAATTTAGACCCAGAAGTTGCTGAAAGACCAGAAGATTTAGTTGTTTATGGTGGTATTGGAAAAGCAGCACGTAATTGGGAAGCTTTTGAAGCAATAGAGAAAACGTTACGAGAATTAGAATCAGATGAGACAATGTTAGTACAATCAGGAAAGCCAGTTGCTGTATTTAAAACACATGAAGAAGCGCCACGTGTATTAATTTCAAATTCAGTATTAGTACCTGAATGGGCAAACTGGGATCATTTTAATGAATTAGATAAAAAAGGACTCATCATGTATGGACAGATGACAGCCGGTAGTTGGATATATATTGGTTCTCAAGGTATTGTGCAAGGTACTTATGAGACATTTGCCGAGCTAGGTAATCAACACTTTAATGGAGATTTAGCAGGCACTGTTACACTGACAGCAGGTTTAGGTGGTATGGGTGGTGCGCAACCGTTAGCAATTACTATGAATCATGGGGTAGCAATTTGCGTGGATGTTGATGAAACACGTGTTGATAAGCGAATTGATACGAAATACTGTGATGTTAAAACAGCTGATTTAGATGAAGCATTAAAATTAGCAGAAGAGGCGAAAGAACGTGGAGAAGGGTTATCAATCGGGTTAGTTGGAAATGCTGTAGACATCCATCAAGCGATTCTAGAAAAAGGATTTAAAATTGACATAATTACTGACCAAACAAGTGCACATGATCCGCTAAATGGATATGTGCCACAAGGATACTCTGTAGAAGAAGCGAAAGTATTGCGTGAAAAAGATCCGAAAAAATATGTTGAACTGTCACAAGCTTCAATGGCAAAGCATGTTGAATTAATGCTTGAATTCCAAAAACGTGGCGCTGTAGCATTTGATTATGGTAACAATATTCGTCAAGTAGCCTTCAATAACGGAGTGAAAAATGCTTTTGACTTCCCAGGCTTTGTACCAGCTTACATTAGACCATTATTCTGTGAAGGTAAAGGGCCATTCCGCTTTGCTGCGTTGAGTGGTGATCCAAAAGATATCGAGCGTGCGGATGAAGAAATGCGCAAACTTTTCCCAGAAAATGAAAAGTTATTAAGATGGCTTGATTTAGCTGAAGAAAAAATTTCATATCAAGGACTACCATCACGTATTGCTTGGTTAGGCTATGGAGAAAGAGCGAAAATGGGCTTAGCTTTAAATCGTCTTGTACGTGACGGTGAAATTTCAGCACCAATTGTTATTGGACGAGACCATTTAGATGCTGGTTCAGTTGCTAGTCCTAACCGTGAAACAGAAAGTATGAAAGATGGCAGTGACGCGGTTGGTGATTGGGCTGTATTGAATGCACTAATTAACACAGCTGCAGGTGGTTCATGGATTTCATTCCATCACGGTGGCGGTGTTGGCATGGGATATTCACTTCATGCGGGTATGGTTGTTGTAGCAGATGGATCAGAGCGTGCTGAAAGAAGATTGGAACGCGTATTGACTACTGATCCAGGTATGGGTGTTGCCCGACATGTTGATGCTGGCTATGACATCGCTATTCAAACAGCTAAAGAAAAAGGTATTCATATTCCAATGATTGATAAAGCAGGTGATAAGTAATGAATGATTTAATAATTAATCATATAGCAGAATTAATTTTACCGAAATCAACAGATAAACCTTTGAAGGGTAAGGAATTAGATGAATTAAATGTTGTGAAAAATGGTACAGTTGTCATTAAAGATGGCAAAATTGTATATGCTGGACAACATACAGATGACTACGATGCGACTGAGACGATTGATGCTAGTGGAAAAGTAGTTTCTCCGGCATTAGTAGATGCTCATACCCATTTAACATTTGGTGGATCTCGAGAACATGAGATGTCATTAAAACGTCAAGGTAAGTCTTACTTAGAAATATTGGAAATGGGTGGCGGTATTTTATCGACAGTTAAAGCTACTAGAGAGACTTCTGAAGATGATTTATTTAAAAAAGCAGAGCATGACTTGCTAACGATGATTAAACACGGTGTGCTTGCAGTTGAAAGTAAGAGTGGTTATGGCTTAGATAAAGAAAATGAACTGAAACAATTGAAAGTTTCTAATCGTTTAGCTGAAAAATATAACTTAGATATGAAGCATACTTTCTTAGGTCCACATGCTGTACCTAAGGAAGCAGATTCAAATGAAGCATTTTTAGAAGAGATGATTGACTTACTTCCAGAAGTAAAACAATATGCGGACTTTGCAGATATTTTTTGTGAAACAGGTGTGTTTACAATAGAGCAGTCAAAACACTATATGGAAAAAGCGAAAGAAGCAGGCTTTAAAGTGAAAATCCATGCTGATGAAATTGATCCATTAGGTGGATTAGAATTAGCTATTGATGAGCAAGCGATATCAGCTGATCACTTAGTAGCTTCGAGTGACAAAGGTAAAGAAAAATTGAGAAATAGTGATACAGTTGCAGTTCTATTACCTGCGACAACATTTTACTTAGGTAAAGAAGATTATGCAGATGCGAGAGGTATGCTTGATAATAATGGTGCCATCGCGTTAGCTACTGATTATAATCCAGGCAGCAGTGTAACGAATAACTTGCAACTTGTTATGGCCATTGCAGCATTAAAATTAAAGCTTTCGCCTAGTGAAGTGTGGAATGCTGTTACGGTCAACGCTGCTAAAGCAATAGACATTAACGCGGGTACAATTAACACAGGTGATAAGGCTAATTTAGTAATTTGGGATGCACCAAATCATGAATATATTCCATATCATTTTGGTATCAATCACGCAGAAAAAGTTATTAAAGACGGTAAGGTCATCGTAGATAACACATTATCTTTTAAAGCATAAAATAATTAGAAAGCTCTAAGCATTGGTTTAAACTAATGTTTAGAGCTTTTTGTGGTTTGTAAAAACAAGTTTATCCGAGAACACGTTTTTGTATAGGTTCTTAATTATAAAAGTTAGAATAGTTTGACAACAGTGTTACGATATTATTAAACAACTGTCTATCATTAACGAAAGCAATTAACAAGAGTACATTGTTGTGAAATCATCGTTTAATAGTCAAAGATGATCATCGTAGGGTAGACAACATATCATTGACTTAAGGAAGGGGAATGACCGATGGGATTAAAAGATCAAGCTGTTACCTGGAGAAGGTATTTTCATCAATTTCCAGAACTATCCGATAAAGAATTTAAGACAACACAAAAAATTAAAGATATTTTAACAGAACATCATATTAGAATATTAGACTTACCGCTTATGACTGGGCTGGTTGCTGAAGTGGGACAAGGTCTGAGTTGTATAGCTGTTCGGGCTGACATTGATGCTTTACCGATTCAAGAGCTTGTTGAACAGGATTTTAAATCTGAAAATGAAGGTGTGATGCATGCGTGCGGTCATGATATTCACATGGCTAGTATTTTGGCTACGGCTGTAAAATTAAAAGAAATTGAGGGCACTCTTACTGGGCGTGTTAAATTCATTTTTCAACCAGCAGAAGAACTAGGACATGGCGCTTTTAAAATTATTGAAACACATGCATTAAAAGATGTACAAGCAGTATTGGGTTTTCATAATGACCCATCGCGTTCGGTAGGTACATTTGCAATCAAAACAGGGGCAATTACATCAGCAGTAGATCGTTTTGAGTTTCATATTAAAGGCGTGGGTGGTCATGCTGCAAAGCCGGAACAATGCAACGATCCAGTTATTGTGTTGGCGCAATTGATTAATAGTATTCAATCCATAGTTAGTAGAAATCTATCTGCGTTTGATGAAGCAGTAGTAACAATTGGACAAATATCATGTGGTAATACTTGGAATGTCATTGCTGATCATGCGTATGTACAAGGCACAGTGCGTAGTTTTGATCCTGTGGTACGAAAGCTTGTAGAAACACGATTACAAGATATTGCGGACGGATTGGCTCAAGCATATAATATGAAAATTAATTTAAATTATACGCATTTACCTGGCGCTGTGATGAATGATGAGGCATTGACGCATAAAGCAATTGCAGTAGCCCAACATGTTGGATATAAGGTGGAAATGATGGAACAGCCGCTTACGATTGGAGAAGATTTTTCAGGTTATAGTCAACATTTTCCAAGTGTATTTGCGTTAATTGGTTCTCATAGTGAATATGATTTACATCATCCTCAATATAAACCGGATGAAAGGATTCTGGAAAAAGTACCTGAGTATTTTGTTGAATTTGTAAAGAGACTATTGCATGAGTAATTCGAGCTTGTTTTTATAAAGAAGAAAGTAATTTTTAGTGTAATCATGATTAAGTTCCTAGGAAGATTGGGTAAATAATAACCATTAAGCGAATAAGGAGATGTTAAAAAATGGCAGCTCAAGATCCTAGAACAAAATTTAAAACAACGGATTATGAAAAACAAGAACAAGAGGTACCGGGTTTACAATCTGAAATGACGCCAGCACCTGATTGTGGCGAAACGTCTTACCAAGGTCATCAACGCTTACAAGGCTATAAAATATTAGTCACAGGTGGTGACTCAGCAATAGGGCGTGCAGCAGCAATTGCGTATGCTAAAGAAGGTGCAGATGTAGCGATTAACTATCTTCCGAGTGAAGAACAAGATGCACAAGAAGTACGCCAAGTGATTGAAGAAAGTGGTCAAAAGGCAGTGTTAATTCCTGGTGATATAAGAGATGAGCAGTTCAACTATGACCTTGTTGAACAAGCATATCAACAATTAGGTGGCTTAGATAATGTTACTTTAGTTGCTGGACATCAACAGTATCATGATGATATTCATGGATTTACAACTGAGGCATTTACAGAAACATTTGAAACGAATGTCTATCCGCTATTTTGGACAGTTCAAAAAGCATTGGAATATTTAAAACCGGGTGCGTCAATTACAACGACATCATCTGTACAAGGTTATAATCCTAGTCCTATTCTTCATGATTATGCCGCTTCAAAAGCAGCAATTATTTCATTAACTAAAAGTTTTTCAGAAGAATTAGGACCAAAAGGAATTAGAGTGAACTGTGTAGCGCCTGGTCCATTCTGGTCACCATTACAAATTTCTGGTGGACAACCTCAAAGTAAAATCCCAACATTTGGTCAAAAAACACCTTTAGGTCGTGCAGGTCAACCTGTTGAGTTATGTGGAACTTATGTGCTATTAGCGTCAGAAGAATCAAGTTATACAACTGGACAAGTGTTCGGTGTTAGCGGTGGAGTGCAAATAGATTAGGTTTGTATGAAGCTTTTAATTGAACAACATAATATTAATTTAGTTACTTCAATCCATTAAATTAAAATGAATTGGTGAAGTGTATTTTAAATAGTCGGTAAAGGTGTGTATCTTTATCGGCTTATTTTAATACTCTGTCATAAGGAGCGTTTGCTCAGGGTGTGGATTATAAGTTTTAAGCAGAATAAACTTTCTTAATGAGGATGTCAGGACAACAACGAAAAAGTTAAAAACTGTTGCGGGATTGGGTTTAGGGACGGTTAGTGGAAGAAAGTTAAATTCATTAACAAGTGAAATGCCTAAGGTTAGATATTAAATGTCAGAACGGACAAAGAATAATAGGATATGTTTTCAATTAAATAGCGAAGTATTTATATGTTAAGATGATGTAAATTACATAGAAACGCTACCCGTAGAAGTGCTGATCATAGAAACGCTGATAAACGTAAATTTGCAAACTCGATATTAAACAAAGGGGTTGTTATTATGGCATTAATAGTATCTAGAGCTATATTATTTTTGATTTTAGCATTAGCTTTTGGAATAGCGACTGTTTTTCCTGAACAAAAATTACCATTATATATAGTATTCACATTATTTGTAGCAGTTGCGATTATTATGAATGTATGGTTTACCCATCAAAACGTTAAAAAGCATATCATTAAGTTTAACAAATACGTCGCATACTTTTTATCCTTTGTCTCAGGGTTACTTTACATTGGATTTGTAATTTATACATTAACTATAGGGAGCTATGATGTTTTACCAATTATTATATTTGCAATAAGTATGGTAGTGGTTCAAATATTAGAAAATATACTGGGAATCAGTATAAAAAATACGCGTCTATCAAACAAACAGTTGAAAGTCATCTCCAAGCAACGTGTTCAGCAATTTAAAGTCATATCATTAATATTAGTAAGTGTGTCTATCGTGTTCATTTTTATTGCATTAATGCTTAAATGGTGGCTTTTACTTGTTATTAGCATTATTGTTTTGATTATTATTACAGTAGCAATGATTGTTTATGAAAAATATTATACGACTCCTGATTAATTTATGATTGACGTACTAAGGATTATCTTGTAACGTAAACGTAAATAAGCATCACTTATCTAGAGAGGTGGAGGGACTGGCCCTATGAAGCCTCGGCAACATCTCGAATGTGCCAATTCCAGTAACCGTAATGGTTTGAAGATAAGCAGGTAAAGCACATGAAAACCTCTTTCTTCATCGTTTGTGAGAAAGAGGTATTTTTAATTGGAAAGCAGGTAAAAAGGATGGAAGTACATAAAAAGAGCAATGCTTGGGCATTATTCCCCTTGTTATTATTTGTGGCGTTGTTTTTAGGCGTAGGTATTATCACAGGTGATTTTACTTCAATGCCATTAAATGTTGCAATTACGATAACGGTAATTGTGGCGTTATTAATGAATCGAAAAGAATCATTTGCTAAAAAAGTTGAGGTCTTCACGAAAGGTGCAGGCCATTCAAACATTGTTTTAATGATGTTGATTTTTATTTTAGCAGGTGCATTTTCAAATACAGCTGAAAAAATGGGTGGCGTAAAGTCGACAGTTAATTTAGGACTATCATTAATCCCAGAAAATTTAATTATTGTAGGATTGTTTGTGATTTGTATGTTTGTTTCTATATCTATGGGGACGTCTGTAGGAACTGTTGCTGCAATAGCACCTGTTGGTTACGGATTTGCACAAGCGACAGATGTACCAACTGCGCTAGCAATGGCTACAGTTGTTGGAGGTGCAATGTTCGGCGATAATCTATCAATGATTTCAGATACAACAATTGCTGCGGTTAGAACACAACATACGAAAATGAAAGATAAATTCAGAGTAAACTTTAAAATTGTATTGCCAGGTGCTATTTTAACGATTATTATTCTGTATTTCTTAACGAATGGCATTTCTTTAAATCATGCTAAAAACTATGATTATAATCTAATTAAAGTTGTACCGTATATCTTAGTATTGGTATTAGCATTATTAGGTGTAAATGTCATTATCGTATTGATTGGCGGAACATTATTAGCCGGAATCATTGGTCTCATAGATGGTTCATTCGGTTGGATGGGGCTACTAGATGCAGTGTCCAAAGGTATTATAAGCATGGAAGATATTGCTATGATTGCGTTGCTAATTGGTGGTTTAGTCGGTATTATTCAACACAATGGTGGTATTGAATGGTTGTTGCAATTTGTTCGCTCTAAAGTGAAATCAAAGCGTGGCGCAGAATTAGGAATTGCTAGTTTGGTAAGTGTCGCAGATATTGCCACGGCAAACAACACCATCTCTATTATTATGTCAGGTCCTTTAGCTAAAAATATTGCAGATGAATATGATGTAGATTCAAGGAAATCAGCAAGTATTCTTGATATATTTGGAGGCTGCTTCCAAGGTTTATTACCATATAGCCCGCAAGTCATTTCAGCGGCTGGTGTAGCTGGTATTTCACCGTTAATGTTATTCCCATACAGCATTTATCCTATATTATTAGGTGTATGCGGACTTATTGCGATTTTATTTAATTTTCCAAAGCTAAAAAAGAACACTAGTCAAGAAATGAAACATTAATGCTTAACAATATATCGATGTAGCCAAGTAAGGTGGCTTGTTATATTAACAGATCATGTTGTACTCACCGTATAACGCTAATCTTTTAAAAATGATGATCATCTATGTTTGGAACTGAGCAAAAATACGTTAAAATAAAAGTAAGAGCGAAAGTGGGTGGACAACAGTGGCAAAATTTAATGTAGAGAATGAACATGTCGAAGTTGAAATTGAAAAGCTTTATAAATTTTCTCCAGAGTTAGTATACGAAGCTTGGACAAAGAAAGATTTGTTGAAACAATGGTTTATGACATCAGCCAGAACGAATAAAGAGATTGAAGCGGACGTTAAAGAAGGCGGTAAATATCGTATTGTAGATCAACAACGTAATGGCAAAGTAAATGTGATTGAAGGCATTTATGAATCTTTAGTTATGGATGAATACGTTAAGATGACTATCGGTATGCCTGGACTAAGTGAAACGCAAGATGTCATTGAGGTAGAATTTTTTGAACGTGAAACAGGTGGCACCCAAATGCTATTTTATTATCGTTCATTAGTTGAAAAAGAAAGACGATTTACTAATTTAGAATACAAGCAAAAGAAAAAAGAATATCATGATGCCATGGTGCATGGTTTCGAATTGATGTTTGATAAGATGTACCACGTTATCGAAACATCAACACAACAATAAAATGATAAAAGGAAGTTATGATAGGCTCAAGGCCATTAAATCATAACTTCCTTTTTTCTAATTTGAAATATCATTATGTAGTAAATACTCATTATATTTTCTTACAAGTGTTTCAAAGAATATATGATAACTGATGAAGCTAGAATAGTCTGTACCATCAGTTAAGTAGAATGTGTTACTGGATACATAGACGTTGTAATTTGCTTTTTGAGCAAGGGTATTATCTTTCATTGTAGTAACAGAAATAAAGTATTTTTGTCTAAGTTGAAGCAAGTTTGTTACTTCTAATAATTCATGTGTTTCACCTGATAATGAAATAATAAAGAATAAATCATTAGGTTCACTCTTGTTCAAAATCATTTTAAGTTCATGTTCATCATGAAGTACAATGACATGATTATGTAACGTTAACAATATACGCTGTGCCTCTGAAGCAACGTTTAACTGTGCACGCCCTGTACCATACAAATATATTGTTGAAGCTGTATGCATTTTTTCAGTAAGAAGCTGGTAATCAACGCGTTCTAAATAACTGAATGTACTATCGATTTCTTGTTTGAAACTATCGATAGAGTTAGAAGGTAATTGGTGTGTCTTATTACTTTCAAATTTAAGGTACGATTTAAAATCACTATAACCGTCAAAACCTAATTTGCGTGTAAATCTGTGAATGGTTGCATTCGAGGCATGTGTGAATTGCGCTAAATCTTGTATTTTCATATTTTTACATTCATCTATATGTGTATTGATAAAGTGAGCGATATGTAAATCATTATCATTAAGTTTATCAAAGTTTCGATTAATGTGTTCATCTAAAAACATATTCAACCTCCTTGAAAATAAATGTGTGATAGATCGTTATTACATTAAAATCTTGTATGTCATTATATATATTTGTGTATTGATATAGGTTTGATTATGCGTTTAAAACGAATGTATTACAAATACAACGATGTCATATATAAGGTCGTGAAAAAATTTTCACTATATGAAAAGATAATCTGATTATACAAAATACTTTCAAAATACGTCAATGTCGTTGTAGGTGTGTAAGCGTTTACTATATATTATATTTAAATAGTAAGACATCTATTTATAAATGAATCTAATTAGATGTATTGTTAGGAAAGATGATATGGAGGGAATAGAAGATGAATGCGATAAAGCGTTTCGGTAGTGCAATGATTGTACCGGTATTAATGTTCGCTTTCTTTGGGATAGTGCTTGGCTTTGCGACATTATTTAAAAATCCTACAATCATGGGGAGTTTAGCAGATCAACATACGTTTTGGTTTAAATTTTGGTCAGTGATAGAATCTGGTGGCTGGGTTATTTTTACGCATATGGAAGTTGTATTTGTTGTAGGTTTACCACTTTCTTTAGCTAAAAAAGCACCAGGTCATGCAGCACTTGCAGCATTGATGGGTTACTTAATGTTTAATACATTTATAAATGCCATTTTAACGCAATGGCCACATACGTTTGGCGCTAATTTAGAAAAAGGCGTTGAAAATGTACCTGGTTTAAAATCAATTGCAGGTATTGCCACATTGGATACGAATATTCTAGGTGGTATTATTATTTCAGCTATTATTACTTGGATTCACAATAGATACTATAGTAAACGATTACCAGAAATGGTTGGTGTATTCCAAGGTTTAACATTTGTGGTTACAATTTCATTTTTTGTGATGTTACCATTAGCAGCAATTACTTGTGTTATTTGGCCAACTGTTCAGCACGGTATTGGTTCAATGCAACACTTTATCATCGCTTCAGGCTATATCGGTGTTTGGCTGTACCACTTCTTAGAACGTGTATTAATACCAACAGGATTACATCACTTTATTTATGCACCAATTGAAGTTGGACCAGTAGTAGTCAATCACGGCTTGAAAGCTGAATGGTTACAACATTTAAATGAGTTTGCTAAGAGTACTAAGCCATTAAAAGAGCAATTCCCTTATGGCTTTATGCTTCAAGGAAATGGGAAAGTATTTGGATGTTTAGGTATTGCTTTAGCAATGTATGCTACGACACCTAAAGAAAATCGTAAAAAAGTAGCAGCATTACTTATTCCTGCAACATTAACAGCAGTCGTTGTAGGTATTACTGAGCCATTAGAATTTACATTCTTATTCATCGCACCATACTTATTTGTTTTACACGCAGTTTTAGCAGCATCAATGGATACTTTAATGTACGCATTTGGTGTTGTAGGTAACATGGGTGGTGGCTTGTTAGACTTTATTTCAACAAACTGGTTGCCATTAGGTAAAGAACATTGGGGTACTTATGTTGCACAAGTTATTATCGGTCTGATATTTGTAGCGATTTACTTCTTCTTATTCAGATTCTTAATTTTGAAATTTGATATTCCATTACCTGGACGTAAGAAAACAGAAGAGGAAGTTAAATTATTTTCTAAGCAAGATTACAAAAATAAAAAAGGTGATAGCGTAGATTCTAAACGTGCTTCAACAGGTAATGAATACGAAGACAAAGCTGCGTATTACCTCGACGGTTTAGGCGGCAAAGAAAATATCAAAGATGTTACTAACTGTACAACAAGATTACGCTTAACTGTTTATGATGAAAGTAAAGTTGCGGATACGGAATATTTCACGCATCAACAAATGGCACACGGATTAGTAAAGAGTGGTAAGAGTATCCAAGTTGTAGTAGGTATGACAGTACCACAAGTTCGTGAAGCATTTGAACAAATGGTTGAGGATCAATCGTCCGAAGATAAATAATACAAAAAAAGACACATCACTATACGCAATCATTGTAAATGATCATCGTATAGATGTGTCTTTTATTATGATATACGAGCATTGCTCATAGATGACGATCTATAATTGGCAGATAGAATGTCGATATTTCTAGTTGCAATCGTATGTAACAATTTAGCAAATATTTCTGGCGTACATATAATATGTGCATGAGACTTATTCAACGTATAAGTGATATCAGTGTGATTTTGGAACATATTCATAATATCGATGACTTTGTCTTTAATGAAAGCATCTTGCAAGCCATCAATATTGATATCGAAACGCTTTGCAGATTGATATAAATTATCAGAATCAAGTAATTCATTTATTTTCTTTGGTGAAAGTACTTGGAAAATACTATACTGATGAAAACTTAAAAATGAAATGAAGTATGGAAGTTGTTGCTTTGGTAAGCTAATTTCTAATACATATTGATTAAACTGTTTGTTTATTGAGAATTGCAACGCATCACAAAATTGTACACTTTTGCATAACTTACTTAATTTTTTTCTAGTAGTACGGTCATTTAAACCGGCGATGTTGATGATGTATGTTTCGAATTTATCAATTAACATGTGAGGACCTCCCGAGGAATACATGGCATTAAATACACGTTTAATATTTATAAAGGTGACTTAATTTTGTTCAAGTTGATTTTACCACGCTTTTTTTCTTTATTCACTAAGACTTTTGAATGAAGTTTAAAATAATTGTTTATCAGTGATAAAATATTTGCAATAAGAAGAGAACGACTAAATAATCTTAATTTTCAGAAAAGTAATTGTAACCTTACTGGTCTTATGGTAATATTTTTCAATATTATCGACGAGGATGTGTTAACAATGTTTCAAAAATTGAGTATATTTGCCACGAAGAGTTTTTTGGTATGGATGTTAGTAGCAGCTGTTATTGGATTTATTTTCCCACAACATGTTGCGACATTAGGTAAATGGGTACCTTATTTACTTGGTATTGTTATGTTAGGTATGGGATTAACAATTACACCTAATGATTTCAAAATGGTCTTTAAAGCACCTAGAGCAGTAATTATTGGTGTCTGTCTACAATTCAGTATTATGCCCACATTAGCATTTATAATTGCAAAGTCTTTTCATTTACCACCTGATATTGCTGTTGGCGTAATATTAGTTGGATGTTGTCCGGGTGGGACATCAAGTAATGTAATGAGTTATTTAGCCAAAGCTAACGTAGCACTTTCTGTTTCTATTACGACGGTCTCTACGTTGCTAGCGCCATTCGTTACACCTGCGTTAATATATCTATTTGCAAATGAATGGTTGGAAGTATCTTTCCTGAGTATGTTGTGGTCAGTTGTTCAAGTTGTATTAATTCCAATTGCTTTAGGTATTGTTTTGCAAATTATTAATCGTAAAATTGCTGAAAAAGCTTCTACAGCTTTGCCGATTATATCAGTTGTTGCTATTTCATTAATTTTAGCAATAGTTGTAGGTGGCAGTAAGCACCAAATCTTAACTACAGGATTATTAATATTTTTAGTAGTTATTTTACATAACGTATTAGGATATACGATTGGATATTGGTTAGCTCGTCTTTTAAAATTAGATCGACAAGATCAAAAAGCAGTCAGTATTGAAGTTGGAATGCAGAACTCTGGTTTAGCTGTGTCATTAGCAGCATTGCATTTTAATCCAATTGCAGCAGTACCAGGCGCAGTGTTTAGTTTCATTCATAATATAACAGGGCCTATTTTAGCAAAGTATTGGTCAAAAAAGTTATAATTGCACTAATAGAATGAAGTGGTCATCGGACTGTGTTAAGCTTTGATAAAGAGAAAAAATAGAGGAGTAAATATATGTATAGAGCAGTTATATTTGATTTCGATGGAACAATAATAGATACGGAACAACATTTATTTAATGTTATTAATAAACATTTAGAGATGCATAATGCCGATCCTATAAGCATTGATTTTTATCGTTCTTCTATTGGAGGAGCAGCTACAGATTTGCATGACCATTTAATTAAAGCGATTGGTTCGGAAAATAAAGATAAACTTTATGAAGAACATCATCTTACTAGTACAACATTACCGATGATTGATACGATTAAATCATTGATGGCATTTTTAAAGCAACGTCACATTCCTATGGCGATTGCCACAAGTAGTGTGAAAGCGGAAATAATGCCTACCTTTAAAGCATTAGGTCTAGATGATTATATAGAGGTAGTTGTTGGTAGAGAAGATGTTGAACAAGTTAAACCTGATCCTGAATTATATTTATCTGCAGTACAACAATTAAATTATATGCCGACACAATGTTTGGCTATTGAAGATTCTGTAAATGGTGCAACAGCCGCGATTGCAGCTGGATTAGATGTTATTGTTAATACGAATAAAATGACAAGCGCACAGGACTTTTCTAATGTAGATTATGTAGCAAAAGATATTGATTACGATCAAATTGTAGCGCGTTTCTTTACGAAATAGGAGGCGTATCATGATGGGTTACATTATATTGTTTTTTCTAGCTGGTCCAGTAATTTTAGGCGTTGGAAATTTGGTGATTGGTCCTATATTTAACAAACAGACACCATTTCGCGTGCAAGTAAGATCTTTTGTTGTTGGTTCAATGATTTACTTAATACTCGCAACAATTGGCTATTTTTTACTATTACAAGGTAAACTTTAACGAGAAAACCACCTTACCTCATTAAATGGACGACCATATGTATGTGAAATGGTAGAACGTTCATGTTTATGTATGAGATAGGGTGGTTTAAATAGTTACATATATTTTAATAATAACGTCACGATGATAAGTACAATTAAGATAATATCTATGCCTACCATAATTGTAGCTCTTGTTGCATTACTTCCTTGTTCTTTTGCTGATTTCATAGCACGGTAGTTTGGCACAAAGCTAATAATTAGTAAGATTAATACAATTACACCAATTAATGCTGTTGTCATGATGAACGACCTCCTTTATTTTTTTCAATCAATTCCCAAATAAACGTAGCAATCACACCGATGATTAACCCAGTGATGACACCGATTTGTACCGTTAAAAATATGGCGCCGAAAATGATACCAATAATTAATGCAATCGGTAAAGTCGTACCGAGTTTAATCTTGCGCTCTGGAGAATTAATAATAGTAAATACTGTAAGACAAATGAGTATGAAAGCAAGTGTTGCAATAATAGTTCTTCCAACTAAATATAGGATGTCAGGTTTTTCCATACCGATATAATTTATGATGAAAAATGCTACAGCAAAGAGTACCGATATTTTTGTAGCACGTGGCAGTATTTGTTTTAACATTGATATACTCCTTTTTAATATTATTAAAATTATATCATAATTACCGAGAATAGCTGAAGTTGTATGTGACTCAACGGTACTTGAGCAACTTTTTTAATTTTTTAGAAAAATCACAAAATAATTGTTTGCAAAGTTGCAAAAGCCTGCTATAGTAGTTCTGTAAACGATTGCATGGTATGCAAATATTAATGTACCAAAATCGATGATTTATAGTATAATTACGGCAATAAGTTTTTTTATGGATTTATTTAGTATCAATCAGAGATGGGGTAAGAAGTTATGGAGAACAATGAACTACAAAGGGGATTGAGTGCCCGTCAAATTCAAATGATTGCACTTGGTGGTACGATTGGCGTGGGGCTTTTCATGGGTGCGACAAGTACAATTAAATGGACAGGGCCATCAGTTATCCTTGCATATTTAATTGCGGGTATCTTTTTATTTTTAATCATGAGAGCAATGGGGGAAATGATTTATTTAAACCCTACAACAGGATCATTTGCAACATTTGCAAGTGATTATATACATCCTGCAGCAGGTTATATGACAGCATGGAGTAATATATTCCAATGGATTGTTGTTGGTATGAGTGAGGTCATCGCAGTAGGAGAATATATGAAGTTTTGGTTCCCGGAATTGCCAACTTGGATTCCTGGTGTTATTGCTATTTTATTATTAATGGTAGCGAATTTATTCTCGGTAAAAGCGTTTGGAGAATTTGAATTTTGGTTTGCTTTAATTAAAGTTGTAACAATTATTTTAATGATTATTGCTGGTTTTGGTCTTATTTTCTTTGGTTTTGGAAATGGTGGCCATGCGGTAGGTATTTCTAATCTATGGACAAATGGCGGATTTATGCCAAATGGTATTGTTGGTTTCTTCTTTGCATTATCAATTGTAATTGGTTCATACCAAGGTGTGGAACTGATAGGTATTACGGCAGGTGAAACTAAAGATCCTCAGAAAAATATCGTTAAAGCAGTGAATGGTGTTATCTGGAGAATTTTAATTTTCTATTTAGGTGCTATTTTTGTTATTGTTTCAGTGTATCCTTGGAATCAATTAGGAGACATTGGAAGTCCGTTTGTTGCAACATTTGCTAAAATCGGTATTACATTTGCAGCTGGATTAATTAACTTTGTTGTATTAACTGCAGCAATGTCAGGATGTAACTCAGGTATTTTCAGTGCGAGTCGTATGATTTATACACTTGCTCATAAAGGTGAAATGCCGAAAATATTTACTAAAATCATGAGAAATGGTGTACCATTGTACACTGTTGTAGCAGTATCTCTTGGTATTTTAATTGGTGCTTTATTAAACGTAATTTTACCTTTATATATCGATGGAGCGAAGAGTATTTTCGTATACGTTTATAGTGCGTCTATTTTACCAGGTATGATTCCTTGGTTTATGATTTTATTCAGTCATTTACGTTTTAGAAAATTACACCCTGAAGAATTGGAAGGTCACCCATTCAAAATGCCTGGTGGCGCAGTAACTAACTATTTAACAATCTTATTCTTAATATTAGTATTGGTTGGTATGGTATTTAATGTTGAAACTAGAATATCAGTGCTTATTGGTGTCATCTTCTTAACGATTGTAACGATTTATTATTTTATTAGATATAATAAAAATAATGTAAAAGCAAAATAGTATGATTATAATGTGCGCTTATCTTATGACAAACTTGGCCCTAGCTTATTAAAGTTAAATAGCCAAAGAATGTTATGAGTAGGCGCATTTTTTTATAAATATAGCTTAAATCGAAGTTGTAGTGTGAAAAACTTATAAGTGGCAATATTATCGTTAGTTTTTACTGTGGGCTTTAAAATAAAAAATAGCATTATTAAAATAATAAACGCAATTGATATATGGAATGAATCCGTTAATCAACTGCGTTTGTTTTTAATATAAGAAATTGAATGGCCTTATCAAATCATTGGTCATATGCGTATGTTATACAAGATAAAAGACATGTAAGCTTTGAAAATGATGCATAAATTATTATATGACATGATTAAAGAATTTATATAAGACTGTTAATGTTTAAAGTTAATATTTGATAAATGTTTACGATAGTTATCTAAAGCCATTTTAGATTGTGTTATGAAATCTAATGATGCGTGATAATTTAATGCAACATAACGATAATATAAAATATCAATAGTGAACATTTGAGCAAATAATGAAGTTGTTGCTCCCATATGCATCTCATTTTCATCAGTTTTCCCATAAGTTAAAACAATATTTGATGCCTGTGCTACGGGATTATCCCTTGTACTAGTAATTGTAATTATAGGTATATGGTAGTCATCAATAACTTTAACCATTGATTGCATTTCACTTTGCGTACCATTGTTAGTAATAAGAATAACACTGTCGTTCGAATTGTGAGTTGCTAATAATGTAGCAAAAATATGTGTTTCTTGAACAAGTTGAATATTAAGACCTATTCTTGATAACTTTTGGTATAAGTCGGTAGCAACTACAAAAGATGCGCCAAAACCATATATAAAAATCGTCTCAGAACGTTTTAAACAATGACATATTTGATCAATAGTTTTATCATTTAATTCGTTATTTGCATGATTAAGTGCGCGTGTAGTACGTGTATGGAGTTTAGTTCTTAAAGATTCTGTGCTTTCGTTATTCATTAATTCAACATTGTAAATTGATGATGCTTTAGGAACATATTTAGATATATTTATTTTCAAGTCGTGAAAACCGCCATCAGTAATTTTCTTGCTGAATCGAATGACTGATGATGTACTAATATCTAATAAGCTTGCTAAGTCTTGAGACCTCATTTTAATCACCTTTTGAGGTGAATTTAGTATAAATTTAGCTATCTTTTTTTCATTTTTAGTCATATATGGATATTGACTATCTATTTCTGTTAGTACGTTTGACATATTAATCACTCCACTTTAACGCAATATATTTTATTAGCGTTGGCTATTGTTGTTTAACGCGATGGTATTTACAACTTGTAACGTAAGAGAATGAAAAATAAGCTGAATATGTTGTTTGTTTAATGATATTGAATTGTAAAACTGTAAATTTTTTTAAGATGTATAGATAAAAAATAGCATACTCCCATGTGCAAATAATATATCAATATATTGATATATTACCGTAAGTCATACTGTATATTCCCAATTTATACATTATGTACTCATCTATTTAAATCTTAGTAAATGTAGTTATATAAGACTAAATCTACCATCTTAATCATTATGATTATAACTCGATTAATGCATCTTTACAATTTGAAGAAACTTTTTAATTGTATAATTTATGTAATAAAGTGAATTTTAATAAATAACTTGTTTAAATGACATTTTATGAAAAATAGGTTAATGGGCAAATTTAATTGCAAATAATGCGTTAGATAGTTCTGTATGATAAAAATTAAGATATTGAATTTTGTTACCATAGTCGACTTGTCGGAGGGGACGTTTATTAAGTAGTGTTATAATTTCATAATAGGAAACTTGATTTTCGTTTATTATATATGATGTTTCAAAGCCTTTGAACTTATTCAATTCATTAGTAACTATTTGGTTAAATTTATAAATATGCGTTTGAATGTTCCAATCTGTCATTAAAGTATTATATTTAATCGTATCAATGATTTGAATCAAATTAGTAATTTGTTGTCTCATATACTTAGTTTCGTTTATCATGTAGAAGTACCTCCAAAAATCAATTATTAAACAGGAAAGGATATAACAGTGGAAAATGAAAAAAAGAAATACACGTTTAAAGATATAGCATGGAGAGATTTGCTTATAATTCCAATTATAGGTGTTATATTTTATGCACTCACAATTGCAGCTTACATAGGACCAATTTTGTTTGGTTATTATGAAATCGATAGTAATCTGATATTTGTAGCGACTATCACACAAGCTTTAGCATATACGATTGGGATTGGCGCATTTTATTTATTTCATTTAAAAGTGATGCCATCAAGGCTTCGAGCTGGTTTTGCGTATATCAAAAAATATTGGCTTAGATTGTCAATAACGTATATTATTGCTCTCATCTTAATTTATACATATGAATATATGACACAGTTTCTACCTAAACATTTGCAATATAGTGAAACAGCCAATGAACTTGAGCTAAATAAAATGTTTGAAGTGCCTGCATTTTTACCTGTAGCATTCTTATTAATTGTGATTGTAGGTCCAATAGTTGAAGAAATCGTATTTAGACATATTTTAATTGGAGAATTAGGTAAGAAGTTTAATTTTATAGCTATGAGTATTGTTTCGGTGTTCTTATTTGCATTTATTCATGTGACTGATGCAAAGTCGCCGTTTGAGTTTGGTCCATATCTCATACTATCCATCATATTAGTTTTCACTTATTTAAAATCTGGAAGAAACCTAGGTTCAACAATTGCATTACATATAGCAAATAATTTTGTTTCTTTCGTTATATCAGTAATAAGTATTTATGCGTAGATAAAGAGGTCGGGACATTAAGTTTTTAGGCAATGAAAAAAGCTGATTTCTATTAATTATTTGATAGAAATCAGCTTTTTTGATATGCATTTTATTATGAAACTGAATAAATAAAGATTCAATTAGCGCATCAGTATTAGGATTCACTCTAAAAAGATTAATAGTTTTATAAGAAGGTGTTTGATCTTGAGCTAACCACATCATTCGAATACTGTTATGAAGTAATTTTTCTATTCTACGGCCAGAAAATTCAGATTGAGTATATGAATATGAGGTGATTTTTAACATCATTTTTAGATGATAGGATGTTGCGCCACGATGATGTCTGAA
>NZ_KV839088.1:0-8762 GCF_001838845.1 Staphylococcus sp. HMSC36A10 | reverse complement strand
TATCGCGAAATATCATTTTGAGGAATTCTAACAGCAGTTTCTATTGGTAGTGTAAGTTGGGCAAAGTGTTTTATTTTTTTAAGTATTTCAAAGTAAAATTACATGTTAATACGTAGTATTAATGGCGAGACTCCTGAGGGAGCAGTGCCAGTCGAAGACCGAGGCTGAGACGGCACCCTAGGAAAGCGAAGCCATTCAATACGAAGTATTGTATAAATAGAGAACAGCAGCAAGATATTTTCTAATTGAAAATCATCTTACTGCTGTTTTTTAGGAATCGATGGGGTTTAAAAATTGATGATAGTTATCAATGGATATGTCTCTGGTTTGAATCGTCTTACCGAATGAATACGAAATATCTATAATATTTTCAATTTCAAGTTCGGCAGTTTTGTCTTGAGCAATGTCATAAATGACTGCATGCCAATGTCCATGTTTACACAAAAGGCCAATAAATATAACGTTTTCAGCTTTAATATTATCATCAACCCTATGATCTACTAACATCACATTTCGTTCTGTACAATAAATTAAAATGTCGGAAAACAGCATTGGGAGTGTCATATGTTGTGTGTCATCAAATTTAATATAAAAGTCCATGCGTTTAAGCAATTTTCTTAAGCGTGTTTGTGGAAGACTTAAACATTGTTTTATAATTGCGTTGATTTCGCTTTTATATGGTAATGTCGAGTACGACTGACTTTCATTAAGCACTAAAAATAAGGCCGATAATTGTGTTTCAGATAAGTTTAATGCAATTTTAGATTGTGCTTGTTGTATTTGGTAACCACCATTTTTCCCATAATGCGCATAAATTTTAACACCTTGATTTTCTAAATCATCAATATCTCTTAAAATTGTGCGTTTGGATACGTTGCAATATTTAGCTAATTCTAAAGCGGTCATTTTTTTATTTTGTTGAATTGCAGTAATTATTAAATTTTGCCTTTCAGCTTTATTCATGACAGCCACCTCCTAAAAGATGATATATTACACAAAGTATAACATAAGAGTGACAATGAGGACATTTTCAATATCTTTTTAAAAAAATCGGAAAAATTTTGTGGAAAACGCTTACATTTTAAAAAAGATTGTGCTATGATATTACTTGTAACAGGGGGAGCGATTAAACAAAGGGGTAGAGCTATATAACAGATAGCTTTTAATCGTTCAAGTTACATCACAACATCTTCAATATTTATTACTTACTTTCCTTTCTATTTGTCGGCTAGCACGTGACTAGCCGATTTTTTTATGCATAAAATGAAGAAGTCTTCAGTTGTATTGTTGATTCTTTTAATATAGGGTAATAATAAAATGATAATGATATGAGAAGTGGTGGACGAAATGACAGATAAAACATTACAGCAAATAGATAAGTTAATATGTTCGTGGTTGAAACAAATAGACAATGTTATTCCGCAATTAATTATGGAAATGACTACAGAAACTAAGCGTCATCGATTTGATTTAGTTACAAATGTAGATAAACAGATTCAACAACAATTTCAACAATTTTTAGCAACACATTTTCCGGAACACCAACTATTAGCGGAAGAAAAAAGTAATGCAATGATTACGAATGAAATTAATCATTTATGGATTATGGATCCCATTGATGGAACTGCCAATTTAGTAAAACAGCAAGAAGATTATTGTATTATATTGGCGTATTTTTATGAAGGTAAACCAATGTTATCGTACGTATATGATTATCCGCATAAAAAGCTTTATAAAGCAATACGAGGAGAAGGTGCTTTTTGTAATGGAATTAAGATGGAAGAACCACCATCATTAAAATTGGAAGACGCTATTATATCGTTTAATGCACAAGTAATGAATCTGGATACGGTACAAGATTTATTTGACGCCTCATTTAGTTATCGTTTAGTTGGTGCTTGCGGATTAGATTCTATGCGAGTGGCAAAAGGTCAATTTGGGGCACATATTAATACAAATCCTAAACCTTGGGACATTGCTGCACAGTTTTTATTTGCAGAAATATTGAATCTAAAAATGACGACTTTAGATGGTAAGGCAATTGATCATTTAAAGGGTGCACCTTTTATTATAAGTAATAAAGCATGTCATGAAACGGTACTTAAAATTTTAAATGCAAATGGTGGTTATCAAAAATACAGATAGATATTCTCTAGAGATAAAAAATGATAAAAAATAGTTATACGTCTACAGAAGTATAGTAAAAAAATTATTTTACTATATAATAAATAGAGAAAACAGACAAAGTATGTAAGGAATAGTAAAGGAGTGGTGGGATTGAAACGTTCGTCTAAAAGTAAAATGAGCCTACCGAAAAAAATATTTTTATGGGTATTCGGTATTTTAGTAATCTTAGCGATTGTGGCTGTTGTGTATGTAGCTGCTAAAATTTTTATTACTGGTAATAAGATACACAATCCGTTAGATCGCAATCATTCAGAATTAAGAGATAAAAAAGTGAGTTTAAACGATGGTGATCCATTCACAATCGCTTTATTTGGTGTCGATTCAGATGCTGATCGTAAGAAAAAGGGTGGTGGAGAGCGTAGTGATAGTATTATGATTTTATCTATCAACCCTAAAACGAAGAAAACTGAAATAGTAAGTATACCGCGAGATACAAGAGCGGAAATTGTTGGCCGTGGTACTACTGAAAAAATTGCACATGCCTATGCATATGGTGGACCAAATATGGCTGTTAAATCACTTGAAAAATTAATGAATGTGCCAATTGATCATTATGCGACAATCGATATGGATGGTTTGCATAATATGATAGATAGCATCGGCGGTGTTGATGTAGTAAGTAATGATACATTCACTGTTGATGGTGTTCGTTTTACAAAAGGACAGCAGACACATGTAAATGGTGATCAAGCATTGAAGTTTATTAGAAGTCGTAAAGAAGAAGGTGCTGGTGGTGACTTTGGTCGACAACAACGTCAGCAAATTGTACTTGAAGCGATGGCTAATAAGATTGCAAGTCCATCATCGATTACACATTTTAATAGTCTAATGAATGAAATTCAAAATAATGTTAAAACAGATTTAACATTAGGTGATTTGAATACGATTAGAAGCAATTATAAAGATGCTAATGACACGATTAATAAACATCAATTGAGTGGTCAAGGCGGCATTCAAAGTGACGGATTGTACTACTTCATTCCTAGTGAGCAGTCAAAAGCTGAAAGTACTAAGTTATTAAAAGATAATCTAGAGTAGTAAACTAAGGGAAAATAAGTTATCAAAATTGTACACAAATTAATTAGATAGAATGATCTGTAAATAGAATAACGAATAGAACTAATAGCCCGTAAATAGAAGGTGATAACACTTTGTATTTATGGGCTATTTTATTTAATGCCTGATTTGATTTTTATAAATTAATCCATTACAAATTTAATTTAAAGATAAATCTTACCTTCTAAATGATAGTAGATATTTATCAAACTTGGGTTATTAATTTTCAGAAAAAGGGTATTTATAAATAGTATAACGATTTTTAGGTGAGGTGATTATTAAATATTGTCATTAATAAGGTTGTGAAAGATATGGCAAAAAGCGTGAAACAGATAATTGGAAAACTAATAATGATAATTATTTTCAATTAAACAAAAAGATGATTTAATTTCGCGCAAAATATTTCAAATAAAAATGATTGTAAAAAGGCAAAATACAAAATTTCACTTAACAACTAGTACATAAAGTAATACAATTAAATTAATTCTATCTGAAAGATGTGTGGGGCATCGTTATTTTAGGTGGATATGAGCAATTTATTAAAAGTCATTTACGGAAAATATATATAGACGGGGTGAGTAATATGCAAGAACATTTGGTGGTTACACTTGATGGAAAAGATTATCTTGTAGAACCAGGTACGAATTTACTTGAATTTATTAAATCACAAGATACTTTTGTACCTTCAATTTGTTATAACGAGTCGATGGGACCAATTCAAACATGTGATACATGTACTGTTGAAATTGACGGTAAAATTGAACGTTCATGTAGTACGGTGATTGATCGTCCAATGACTGTAAATACTGTGAACAATGATGTGAAAGATGCTCAAAAAGAAGCGCTTGATCGAATTTTAGAAAAGCATATGCTGTATTGTACAGTATGTGATTATAATAATGGTGATTGTGAAATTCATAATACGATGGATGCATGGGGGCTTCAGCATCAAACGTATGAATATAAAGAGAAGCCATACGAAAAAGATTACGGCCCATTTTATCGTTATGATCCAAATCAATGTATCTTATGTGGGCGTTGTGTAGAAGCATGTCAAGATATCGAAGTGAATGAAACTATTAGAATTGATTGGGATCGTGAACATCCACGTGTTATTTGGGATAATGATGTACCGATTAATGAGTCTTCATGTGTATCTTGTGGTCAATGTGCGACGGTATGTCCATGTAATGCCATGATGGAAGTGAATATGGAAGGTAATGCGGGTTATATGACTGATACGGAACCTGGTTCATTAGCAGCAATGATTGATTTAACTAAAAAAGCAGAACCTGGTTATGGTCCACTATTTGCAATCTCAGATTCAGAAGCAGAAATGCGTAAAGAGCGTATTAAGAAAACTAAAACAGTGTGTACTTATTGTGGTGTGGGTTGTTCATTTGAAGTTTGGACTAAAGATAGAGAAATTTTAAAAGTACAACCATCACATGATTCTCCAGCAAATAAAATTGCGACTTGTGTTAAAGGTAAGTTTTCATGGGGACATATTAATTCAGATCAACGATTAACTAAACCACTAGTAAGGAAAAATGGTGAGTTCCATGAAGTAGAATGGGATGAAGCTTTAAATGTCATTGCAGATAATTTTACATCTATTAAAGAAAAGTATGGCCCAGATGCACTATCATTCATTTCTTCTTCTAAAGCGACGAATGAAGAATCGTATTTAATGCAAAAATTAGCAAGACAAGTTATTGGCACAAATAACGTTGATAACTGTTCAAGATATTGCCAAGCACCTGCAACAAAAGGCTTATTTAGAACGGTTGGACACGGCGGTGACTCAGGTAGTATTGAAGATTTAGAAAAAGCGGCAATGTCTGTATTGATAGGTACCAATACAGCCGAAGCACACCCAGTTATTGCATCACGCATGAAACGTGCTCAAAAATTATTTGGACAAAAAATACATGTGTTTGATATTAGAAAACATGAAATGGCTGAACGTGCGGATCGTTTTTATCAACCGAAACCAGGTACGGATTTAGCGTGGTTAAGCGCAGTGACTAAGTATATTATTGATCATGATTTACACGATAAAGCATTTATCGATGAGTGGGTAGATGATTTTGATGAATATTACAAATCATTAGAAACATTTACAATGGCTTTTGCTGAAGAAGCAACAGGTATTCCTGAATCAGAATTGATTAAATTTGCTGAAGAATGTGCTAAAGCTGAATCTGTTGTAATTTGTTGGGCAATGGGTATTACACAACAAGACATTGGTAGTGACTCAAGTACAGCGATTTCAAACTTATTATTAGTAACAGGTAATTATCGTCGTCCTGGTACTGGTGCGTATCCATTACGTGGACATAATAATGTTCAAGGATGTAGTGATATGGGAAGTATGCCTGATAAGATTACTGGTTATCAAAGTATTGAAGCGGATGATATTCGCGCTAAATTTGAAAAAGAATATGGCGTTAAATTGAATCCAAAAGCTGGTAAAGATAATCATGAAATGGTAGAAGGTATACATGACGGAGAAGTACACTCATTGTACTTATATGGTGAAGATACGGGTATTGTGGATTCAAATATTAATTTTGTACAAGCTGCGTTTGAAAAATTAGATTTCATGGTAGTCCAAGATGAATTTTTAACATTCACAGCAACATACGCAGATGTTGTATTGCCAGCAAGTCCTTCACTTGAAAAAGACGGTACTTTTACAAATACCGAACGTCGTATTCAACGTTTATACCAAGCATTAGAACCTCTTGGTGATTCAAAACCTGACTGGAAAATTTTCCAAGCAATTGCTAATAGATTAGGATTTGATTGGAATTACAAGCATCCTAGTGAAATTATGGATGAAGTAGCACGCTTAACACCTCTATATGCTGGGGTAAGTTATGATCGTTTAGAAGGATTCAATAGTTTACAATGGCCAGTACAACCTGATGGTACTGATGAGCCTATTCTATACTTAGAAGGATTCAATTTTGATAATGGTAAAGCAAAATTATTCCCATTATCATTTGATAATTACTTTAAGCAAGATGAAATTTATGATATTCATGTAAACAATGGTCGATTGTTAGAGCACTTCCATGAAGGTAATATGACTTATCAAACACCAATGATTAAATACAAAGTGCCACGTGCATTTGTTGAAATTTCTCCAGAGCTTGCTGAAGATAGAGGCATTCATGAAGGTGCAGAAGTTAAGCTGATTTCTGAAACAGGAGAAGCGGTATTACAAGTTCACGTGACAGATCGTGTTAAAGGTAAAGAAATCTATATTCCATTAAATAATGATGCGATGGAAAATGGAGATCTTGGCGCAATTAACTTATTAACTAATAGTGATGTTGATCAATACACGGATACACCATCTTATAAACGTACAAGCTGTCGTTTGGAGGTAATTACGAAACGTGGTAAGTCACCGTTGAACCCTAATAATTTCCGTGTCAATAAAAAACGTCATCCGCAGTACAGTGTTCAAGTACAGAAAAAATGGGAACGTCCAGATTATGTTTTCCCAGGAAATCAGGTGGATAAATAATGGCTGAGAGAATATCTTCTAAAATTAGACGCTTAGAAAAATCAGAAGAACAAATTAAGTTAGAAAGTTTAAATGAAGTTACAGAGGCAATTGCAGCGAATAAAGATAGTATATTAAAAGCAATCAAGCTTATTAAAACATTAGATGATGCAAAACTATTAGATGCTTTAAATGGTGCAATTCGAGGACGTCAAGTCATCATAAATAAATTTGCAGTTGAACTTAATAAAGATATTTATACAGGGCTATTATCTAATATGGCTTCAATGGTATTTTTATTAGGTGAACTCAATGTATCAGATTTAAGCGACTTCCTAAATAAAGTTAATAAAGGATTACACGTTGCCAATCAAGCGAGTCCAAATGCTAAGACAACTATAAGAAGTCTATTGGGCGTATTGAAAGATGACGACATGAACCGTAGTTTAACATACATGCTTAATATGCTAAAAGGTATGTCTCGAGAAGAATAACATTACAATGAAAAAGTGTTTCTACATGCAAGCAGTGTAGGAGCACTTTTTTTAATTTTTGTAAAAATTAAAAAGGGTGTTTTTGATGGAATAAATGAATAATATTGAAAAACAAAAAAATCACGTGCTATTGTGAATCAATCATCGACAGGCCTATGAAACATCATGTATTATTATGATTATGTAAGTTATTTAAATAAAAAGGGTGAGTGCATATTAATTCGAGAATGTTAAAAACGTCAGCTGTAATTTCTAATACATTATTAGTCATAGGTTTAGTCTGTCTATTTATGATGAAATTAGTGTTAGCTATTACTTTTTTTGCTGTTTCATTATCAATTAGTCTAGTTGTCTTTAATATGATGTTCAGAGATAGAACAACGATGAAAGTAATCGTTAACGCTTCTTTTTTAATCGTAATATTAGCGATTGTAGTGGCATATTTTTTATTGTCTAAGTAAGAAAAATGAGGTTTTGTCTATATGAAGAAGAATTTCAAGTTACGCATTTCAACGCTACTATTGATAGTTATTTTAGTTGTTTTTGCTGTATTACTCATCGTGAATGAAACTAAATTGTTTAAAAATGATGTGAATTACTCTTTTGATGAGGCTGTTTCAATGCAACAAGGGAAAGGTATTGTACAGACAAAAGAAGAGGATGGTAAATTTGTTGAAGCAAATAATAATGAAATTGCTAAAGCAATGACTATTTCACATAAAGACAATGATATGAAGTATATGGATATCACAGAAAAAGTGCCAATGTCGGAATCTGAAGTTAACCAATTGCTAAAAGGTAAGGGGATTTTAGAAAATCGAGGGAAAGTTTTTCTAGAAGCTCAAGAAAAATATGAGGTTAATGTCATTTATCTTGTTAGCCATGCATTAGTAGAAACAGGTAACGGCAAATCAGAATTAGCAAAAGGCATTAAAGATGGAAAAAAACGCTATTACAACTTTTTTGGTATAGGAGCATTCGATAGTAGTGCTGTTCGTAGTGGGAAAAGTTATGCTGAAAAGGAACAATGGACATCACCAGATAAGGCGATTATTGGTGGTGCAAAGTTCATTCGTAATGAATATTTTGAAAACAATCAACTGAATTTATATCAAATGCGATGGAATCCAGAAAATCCTGCGCAACATCAATATGCGAGTGACATTCGCTGGGCAGATAAAATTGCCAAATTAATGGATAAATCCTATAAGCAGTTTGGTATAAAGAAAGATGATATTAGACAAACATATTATAAATAAGACATCGGTGCTTAAAGGAGCTGGAACAATTTATTGTTTCGAGCTCCTTTAGCACATTCTGAGTGTGTTAGTTAAATGGATTTTAACCTAACAAAAAACGCGGGAGTGGGACAGAAATGATAAAGAGCCACTAATGATTTATTATGTAGTGGTTCTTACACATTAGCCACAGCTAATGTGTACTTAAAAATAGGAATACATGAGTAAAACTCATGCATAAGAAATACTAATTTCTATAGAAAAAGTATT
>NZ_KV839087.1:0-34198 GCF_001838845.1 Staphylococcus sp. HMSC36A10 | reverse complement strand
TATATAACTCTCTTGCACTTATTGCGATTTCTCCGTTTTCTTTTTCTTGTATGTTGAACATTTCGCCGATGTTCGATTTTGTTTGTAATGCTTGCATATTGTTTATGCTCCTTTCGTGTATAATTTAGTTATCTCCTAGTGAAAGGAGGTGAATATTATGAAAAACTACTATCACCTTTTGTCTTTCGATGACGATTTAGCTAATGATGCAGCCAACGATCTGTTAAAAGAAGGTTGGGATATCGTTCATGTTGGTACAAAATTAGTTAAAATTTTGGATAATGGACAAGCGTACTACAATACTGAATACGTTCTGGGCGGAACTAAAAATCAGTATGAAAAATATTTAGAAGATTGCCAGCAGTCCGAGTTAGATTATTTTTAACTTATGTTTTTCTGCGGTTATTAGCTAAATACTTTTGTTCTCTATCAATTAGGTAGAGAACTTTTTTAATTTCGGTGTAAGAAAACTTTTCTAGTTCAATACATTGATTAATTACAGACATTAAATTCTTTTGTTTATTATTTAAATTCTTCTTTTGGATTTTTAAAGAATAAATTTCTTTCATATCTTCCATAATGTTTATGCTCCTTTCGTGTATAATGTTGTTATCAACCTAAGGAGGTGATAAGTATGAAACTTCTAGTTACTTTAAAGGATGGTTCAAAAAAACATGTTTCGGATTTAAAGAAAATTGTTTTTCCAGGATATGAAGGAATTGAAACTGTTACAAAAGAGGAAATCGAAACATTTTTTCTAGACCCTACTAAAACTTATGTGTTTGTTGGATCTCAAACTCTAAGTGTGGAGGCAGGGCAAATCCTTACCGTTGAATTTAGCTAACCTTTTTCAACAACTCTGCAACTGCTCGCAACAGTTCAGGGTTGTTGTTTCTTTCTAAACAGTAACTAGCATGCTTGAGTAATTTGAGTTTTAATTTATTTTTTTCTTTCGCAATTCTAAATTTTTGTAACATTTGTTGTTCCTCCTTTATTCGAAATCATCGATAGTTAATTCTGAAACTCTCTTTTCATAGATGTATAAATAATAGTTTTTGATTTCTCGATAAACTTTTGCTGCTAGGTTGTATTCACTTTCACTCAAGTCTGAATTAAGTGTCACTCCAAAAATTGATAATGTTAATTTTCTAATATGGTCATGAACATCTTGTACATAAGCTTTTTGATGAATTGATTCGAAGCCATGCTGATACTTTTTTAGCGGAATCGGATGATTGAGCTTCCTCAATCTTCCTAGCGACAAATCTTTTGCGAAATTGAGTTTTTTATTGATTTCTTCTAAATCGTCATTATTGATTCTTACTTTACTGAAAATTGCACCTGAGCTGATTGGTTTCTCGCCTTTTATAGCATTTCTAACTTCTTTCGCTATAATTTCTTTCAACTCTTCTTTGGTTAACGTTATTTGTTCCATAGTGTCCTCCTTTTAAGATGTTATTTCGTTTTTGTGCATTTTTGGAACTCGCTCAATAAAAAAATATTCTGGAAATAGTTCTTGTATAGGTGTTTCGAGAGCTTTAGAAAAAATCATCGCTTCATCTAAATTAATAGGAATCTCTCCGCGTTCTCTTTTTCCGTATTGTTGACCCGAAACACCAATCAAACTCCCCATAAAGTCTTGGTTCTTTTTCGCCGCTTTTCTAGAGCTATATAAATCTTTGTGCATTTTTGGAACACCTCCCGAAAACAATACTACACCTGATGTTCCAAAATTGCAAGTGCTTTTTACATATTTTTTTGCCTCTACACATATTTTTATGTTTTTGTTGCATTTTTGGAACTGTAGGCATATAATGAAGTTATTAGTTAGATAATATGTTTAAAGGAGATAAAAATATGAGTTCATTTTCTTCGAATTTAGAACGTCTGATGAACAAAAGAGATATGAGTGATAGTGAATTAGCAGAATTAGTAGATGTTAATAGAACAACAGTCACAAGATGGAGAAAGGGAATTAGAAGTCCAAAACTAGATAAATTACCTGAAATAGCTAATGTTTTTGGAGTTAAACCCTTAGATTTAATACATGATATGGATGATTCGAAAATTATTGAAGAAATTCATAACGTATCATCTCAACTCACGCCTCCAAGACAAAGCAATGTACTAAAATATGCGACTAATCAATTAGAAGAGCAAAATAATGACAGTGATAATCTGGTAGATTTCAATTCTTACATTCAAGAAAAATCCGAAGTGGATATATATGGTTGTGCGTCTGCTGGTATTGGTGAAAGATTATATAACGAGCCTATTTCAAAAGAATTCGTAAGAGGTTATGTCCCCGCACATGATATAGCTTTAAAAGTAAATGGAGACTCAATGGAGCCGTTATTTAAAAATGGACAAATTATATTCATTGAAAAATCTCACACTATCAAAGATGGACAAATAGGCGTCTTTATTATAAATGGAGATGCTTACGTAAAGAAGGTTTATGTAGAAGATAACAGATTAACGTTGGTTTCTTTAAATAAAAAGTATAAAGATTTACATTTTTATGATAATGAAAGTGTGAGGTTAGTTGGAAAAGTTATTTTATAGGAGGTAGTAAAATGAATTTAAAAGAAGTTGACATTAACATTGAAGAGTGGGAAATGGTTGAAATCCCCTTTTATACAGAAGAAGAACTGACTTATAGATTGAAAAACGATTTACCTATAACTAAAAGTGAGTTTGAAGAACAGGAGTCTAAAAATGAATTCTTATAAAGAAATTGAACACTTACACATTAACACCGGTGGTAAAGAGTTAACTCAAGAGCAAATAGAAGAAGCTAAATCTTTTATAGACAGTCAAGGATTTAAAGATATGATTCGAGAAGCTAAAGAGTCACGTCAAAGAGTTATGGAGTCTAAAATTACTGATAGAACTAAAATGTGATTAATAACGTATATTTAGCGCTTTAATATAAATATAAACAAAGGAGAAATTGACATGAAAAAAGCAATCTTAACTTTAAGTCTTATATTTATTACCTACTACCTCACTTTTAAATATATGTGGATTAAAGAATTGAAGTATTAATTATGCTTATTTAAAAAAGACGTCTATTTCAGCAGTGTTTGAAAGGAAGTTTATAATGAAAATAACTAATTGCAAAATAAAAAAAGAAACTATAGTATATGAAGTTTTAACTAGTGGTAATCAACCATTCACTTATGAGTTACCTAAAGATTTATCGTCACATAATGCGCGTAAATACTTGGAATTTATTTCACAAAAAATAGATGGCGATAAGTTAACCAAAGAAGATTCATTATGATTTTACTAATCAAAAAACGCCTACAAGTGTAGACGTTGAATGGTGGTGAGAATTTTATGGCGGATAAAAACAAAAAACAAGAAGCTACTCGTAGTAACCCAATAAACAAAAGTTTTGAAAAGCCGGGTGCCAGCGAAAACTTAAAAAGCACTTTATCAGAAAAAGCTAAGAAAAAAGATTAATATTCATTCATTAAATATAAATCCAATTTAATTTGTTGTTTAAGGTCTACAAGTGTATGTTTAATATACAATTCATCGTTTGACGGTAAATCAGATACTTTGAAATCTTGTCGCTCAACCTCTAGTAAATCGAAATCGCTACCAGCTGAATTATAGGTTTTAAGTTCACCCTCTTCAATGATTCTGTTTTCAAAGTCTTTAATAACTATAAATACTGGTTTACCGTTGTTATTAAACAACTTGTCTCTTTTGTCTAATAAGCTTATACAATCCAAATTCATAAACTTTCTTGTTTCATTAATTAACCAGATAATGAATTTAACAATTAAAGGATTAAATACAAGCACTGTTAAAACAAAAATAATTAGAAACCAAATATTTGCTTTTAGACCTGTAAGCAACTGAAGTAAACTCAAATTTTTTAAATCAACATTATTAAAAATTATAAAAGTATAAAACCATATCAAACATGTTTCAATAGAAAAAATCAATAATACAGGAGTATTGATAATCTTGTTTTTTTCACTAACTAAACCTATCATTGTTAGATATTTATATGGTATGTAACCTAAAACTCCTGTAAGAAGAAGCGCCCCTAGAAATTGAGTCATCTTATCACCTACTTTTTATTTTATTATAACATATTTAGTACCTAGTACTAAATTTTGGGTAGCCCGCCTACCCTTATTATTTTTTGCCAATTTTGAGGAGGGAACGCATGAAAACACGTTGTTACGATGGTAAAAAATGGCAATATGAATTTAAGCATGAAGGAAAAAGATACCGTAAGAAAGGTTTTAGAACAAAGCGTGAAGCTAATTCTGCTGGACTAGACAAGTTAAATGAGTTAAGAAGTGGTTTTAATATAGATAACTATATAACTCTTGCAGAATACTTCGAAAATTGGATTAAAACATATAAACAACCTGTTGTTAAAGAAAATACCTACCGTCATTATAGAAATGCATTACAACATATACAAAAACATAAAATAGGTAAAATGGAGTTATCAAAGATAAATAGACAAGTTTATCAGAAATTCATAAACGACTATTCAAAAGAACACGCAAAAGAAACTATAAGAAAAACAAACGGTGCTATTCGGTCAGCTTTAGATGACGCATTATATGATGGACTTATTTTTAAAAACCCCGCTTATAAAGTTAATTATAAAGCCGGAAAACCTACGAAGTCAGAACAAGAAAAATTCATCTCGGTAACTGAATATGAAATACTAAAAGATCACGTCAGAAAGAAGAGAACTCGTTCATCATTAGCGCTATTCATAATGATTTGTACGGGTTGTCGTGTCAGTGGTGCAAGAAATATAAAGATTGAGCATATCAACCAAGTGAAAAACACTATATTTATTGACGAGCGAAAAACCGATACTTCCCCTAGATATATCAGTATCGCTAAATCTGATATGAAACACATTATGGACGTCATAAGTACATTTGCAATTAGCTATGATGGTTACATTTTCAAAGAAGCCGGATCTATAATTAACCTTCATGCTATCAATAATGCTTTGAAATCAGCCTGTAGAGTCAATAATATACCAATTATTACATCGCACGCATTAAGACACACTCATTGTTCTTATTTACTAGCAAAAGGTGTATCTATACATTACATTTCTAAAAGATTAGGTCATAAAAATATAGCAAAAACTACATCCGTGTATTCTCATTTGTTAGAAGAAAAATTTAATGAAGAGGACAAAAAAACAACTAAAATTTTAGAAAGTATGTAATTTAGGGACCCATTAGGGACTCCAAACCCAATAAATACTGTTGTTACAAGGTTTCTATGTATCCAAACTGGGGGCAATATAAACGCGCTGATTTAATCGGACAATCTTCTTATATTAAAAATAATGATGTCGTAATATTCAATGAAGCATTTGATAATGGTGCATCAGACAAATTATTAAGTAATGTGAAAAAAGAATATCCTTATCAAACACCTGTACTCGGCCGTTCTCAATCAGGGTGGGACAAAACTGAAGGTAGCTACTCATCAACTGTTGCAGAAGATGGTGGCGTAGCGATTGTAAGTAAATATCCTATTAAAGAAAAAATCCAGCATGTTTTCAAAAGCGGTTGTGGATTCGATAATGATAGCAACAAAGGCTTTGTTTATACAAAAATAGAGAAAAATGGTAAGAACGTTCATGTTATCGGTACACATACACAATCTGAAGATTCACGTTGTGGTGCTGGACATGATCGAAAAATTAGAGCTGAACAAATGAAAGAAATCAGTGACTTTGTTAAAAAGAAAAATATCCCTAAAGATGAAACGGTATATATAGGTGGTGACCTTAATGTTAATAAAGGCACTCCAGAGTTCAAAGATATGCTTAAAAACTTGAATGTAAATGATGTTCTATATGCAGGTCATAATAGCACATGGGACCCTCAATCAAATTCAATTGCGAAATATAATTACCCTAATGGTAAACCAGAACATTTAGACTATATATTTACAGATAAAGATCATAAACAACCAAAACAATTAGTCAATGAAGTTGTGACTGAAAAACCTAAGCCATGGGATGTATATGCGTTCCCATATTACTACGTTTACAATGATTTTTCAGATCATTATCCAATCAAAGCCTATAGTAAATAGTGCTCAACTAACTAATAACTCGCTTCGTTCTAAAAGGTCGAAGCGAGTTATATTGTTAAAATTTGAATTGACTTACATTTTAATAAAATCATCTTAACAACTTTAATTTTTCATTAATACAAGTCTTTACTCTACACTCAAACAAGATTCATACACTGCACATTATAATAAATCTATCTACTCAAATATAAATAAAAGTTACCTACTACATTCTATGTAGCAGGCAACTTTTATTACTTATTTCTTTTCATTATCATTAAGTACTTTTACAAACTTCACATCATGTGTCTTCCAATCAACTTCATATAATGCTGATAATTTTTCTTCTTTTTTATCTACATGGTTTTCACCAGACCAATAGCCCCAGAAACCATGACGATTCCAATCTATTTTAAACTCATCCATTGATCTTTTATAATGAACAACAAATTTTGATTTACCTTCATCTTTTTTATCATGTGACATAACAGCTAAAAATTCTGGATTAAACCCTTCAGAAACAGTTACAGGCATCTTATTCTTAGGCGTAAAATTATCTTTCGCCCATAAATTTCCATTTCGTGTTAAAGAAAAGATTTCACTTTTAGTTCTATTATCACTATCATTAGTTAATTGTCTCGTATGGTCATGTCCCATATTATTTATCAAATGTGCTTCTACTTTCCAACCTACACCTTTATGTGACGTAGATTGATCAAGTAATGTACGATATGATGGTTGTTGATAACTAATCGTCTCTGAATAATTACTCTCTTTTGTAATATTTCCAGTTAAGCCTCCACGATTAATCGAAAAATCTCCACCTGTTTTATAACCATACGTATATTTAACTTCTCTTGATTCATCCTGATTTTTTGGTGCAAAATCAGTCACATTTGTATTATTGTTGTCATCAACATTTTGAATTGAAACTGAATAAGATCCAGGCCATCTTAATGTACTATTCCAATAACCATTTGGGTCTAAAATTCTCAAACCACTACCAATTGTACCTTTTGCTTTAATAAATACTGTTTCTTTATCATAATTAGGTTCAGTTAAGAAATTAAATTGTAAACTTTGAGTAATATTTTTTTGACTATCACTTGTTGTAGCTGTACGTGTATACATTTTAGTATCACCATCAAGATTCTTCTCAGAAACAGCTTTAATTTCAGAATTAATTTTTGCATAAGAAGTTGCCGGAAATACAGTTAATGCAGTAGATATTGCTAAACTACAAATTGTGATGTTTTTGTATAATTGTTTAATCATTAGTAATCCGCCCTTTCAATATTATCCTTCTTTATAAGGTTTATTGTCATCAGAATATTTATCAACGACTTTAACTGTTTTATTTTTCCAATCAACTTCATAAGTGACAATTAATCTTTGACCATCTTTATTTTTTTCTAAAATTGGAGGTGCATAATGTATTCCAGGTCTGTTTTTCAAAATATCTTGATTTCGTGTGTATGTTACTTCAAATTGCGTTTTCTCATTTGACTTTTCATTAGATAAATATGTTAAAAATTCTGGATTAAAGCCACTTCTTACTAATGCTGGGTATCTATATTTTGAAGCAAAGCTTAGTTCAGGGTTTTCAACAGTAGCAATTCTCGTATTTCTATAGAATAATAATTCATCATTTCTATTTTTCACTTCTCCACCATACTTCAAGTCATTCGCAATAACTGACCAGTGTACATGCCAGTTATTATTTTTACCGCTGGCAATTGTGTCATAATTTTGCTGATTATAACTAATCGTTTTGGAGTAGCTATTTGATGAAGTTCGTCCAATACCTTTAGTTGAATCGAATTTACCACCTGAGCTATATGAAAATGTACTGTCTACTTTCGCAGTTGAAATTTTATTTTTCGGCAATTGGTCTAGTATTTCAGTTTTACGATTTCTTTTTACTTGAAAATCTACATGGTACTCACTTGGATACTTTAACCAATTTGAATTTTTTTCTTCTTTATGAGATTCAAACTTTAAATTTGAATGAATTGAGCCTTGTTTTTTAACAAGTAATACATTCTTGTCATAAGTTGGATCATCGATAAAGTCGAATTGTAAATTTTGGAGTATATTTGTTTTCTCATCATATACAGTTTCAGTTCGTTTTGTGATTTTACCGTTTTTCCCAATATCATCAGGTACTGTTGAATTTTTATCTTTATTAGTAACATTACGTTTCTCTTTTTGTTGAGACTTATCAACATGTTCTTTCTTATTTTGGTCTTGCGAGTCTTTATGAGCTGAATTTGCTTGAGTCGTTGCTGCTGATAACAATAAAATTGCACATGATAATGATGACGCTATTAAAACACGTTTTTTATTTTTCATTGTTATAACCTTCTTTCGTATGATTGATATTTGTTGATATGTATCGACATGTGAATAATATCACAAAAATAGAGAATATATATTTAACTATTTATTAAATGATTTTGTTAATATTATTAAATACTTTATCCTCTTTAAAAATAATGTGTGTACAAAGTCATTAATTTAGCAAATATTTTTATTTAGTAGTTAATAACCATCGATTTGAAATTTATATATAATTATTAGCTAAATAATATCCTGCATCTTTCTGATACAATTTACTATAAAATTGAGCATACCCGATATCAGTGTTAATAAGATCGTTGATACTAGACAGTTAATTTCATAGAACGAAATCAAATAACACGCTACTTTCTGCATTTTAAATTATGTTTAAGAATAAAAATTATGTTTATATAAATATATATACTACTTTGAAAAGGTGTGAGCTTAATGACAACTTTTAGTGAAAAAGAAAAAATTCAATTACTAGCAGATATTGTTGAACTACAAACTGAAAATAATAATGAAATAGACGTTTGTAATTATTTAACAGATTTATTCGACAAGTACGATATTAAATCTGAAATTTTGAAAGTTAATGAACACCGCGCCAATATCGTTGCAGAAATCGGTAACGGCTCACCTATACTCGCATTGAGTGGTCATATGGATGTTGTTGATGCAGGAAATCAAGATAATTGGACTTATCCCCCTTTTCAACTCACAGAAAAAGATGGCAAATTATATGGTCGAGGCACAACAGATATGAAAGGCGGTCTGATGGCTTTGGTCATCACACTCATTGAATTAAAAGAACAAAATCAATTACCTCAAGGAACGATAAGATTACTAGCTACTGCTGGCGAAGAGAAAGAACAAGAAGGTGCCAAATTATTGGCTGATAAAGGCTATTTAGACGATGTAGATGGCTTAATTATTGCTGAACCAACTGGATCAGGAATTTATTATGCACATAAAGGGTCTATGTCATGTAAAGTAACTGCAACTGGTAAAGCTGTCCATAGCTCAGTTCCATTTATTGGTGACAATGCAATTGATACACTGCTTGAATTTTATAATCAATTTAAAGAAAAATATTCAGAGCTTAAAAAACATGATACTAAACATGAATTAGATGTTGCACCCATGTTCAAATCATTGATAGGAAAAGAAATTTCTGAAGAGGATGCAAATTATGCATCTGGTCTTACAGCTGTATGTTCGATTATAAATGGCGGCAAACAATTTAACTCTGTACCAGATGAAGCTTCACTTGAATTTAACGTAAGACCAGTTCCTGAGTATGATAACGACTTTATAGAATCGTTTTTCCAAAATATCATTAATAATGTGGATAGCAATAAGCTTTCACTCGATATTCCAAGCAATCACCGACCTGTAACAAGCGATAAAAATAGCAAATTAATTACTACGATTAAAGATGTAGCTTCTAGTTATGTAGACAAAGACGATATATTTGTTTCGGCGCTTGTAGGTGCAACAGATGCCTCTAGTTTCTTAGGTGATAATAAGGACAATGTTGATTTAGCCATTTTTGGACCAGGTAATCCATTAATGGCACATCAAATCGATGAATATATTGAAAAAGATATGTATCTGAAATATATTGATATTTTTAAAGAAGCTTCCATTCAATATTTAAAAGAGAAATAAGAACGATGCTGTCAGCTGCCCTATTCGCGTGCTGGCAGTTTTTTATTTTAATTTGTTCTTTAGTTATTACTCATCATTTCTAACTGAATCAAAAAAGTAAGATTCAAGAAAATTAATTTTTCTTTATGAAAACATATAACTTAACAAAACTAACCTTTAGTTTTAAGGTCAGGTGACAATTCCTCTTGTAAAACATTAATTGATAGTTTAATTAACATCAATGTTGTTTAAGTTTTTCATCATTCATCCTGCCCTTTTAAATTAATTATTAACCAACTTGAGAAAATTAAAATTCAATACTTTTTTCCATTTACTCTTGAGAAGCTAGTCCGTATAAATTAACACAAGTCATTTGTACTAATTTAAATATCTTAATGCTGCCTCTACTTAATCACCTCAAAGCTTCTCAAGTAATTTACATGCTTTTGTGCTTATTTTTCATACACCAGATAATACAACAACTTTCTATTTAAAATCATAGCTTCTATATCATTTATAACAACGAATGATTCACCAACTCTTACAGGTAAAACTGCAATTAAAACTAATGAAAAATTTTCATTAGTTTTCGAAGCCTCTTTTGGGTGTGATTAGAATTACAGTAGTAATAAAAATAGCTATCATTACACGTATTCCAGTTGTTATTATTTAAAATGTAAAAATAACAACTATTAGATAATACATACAATATTTAACAGATACTTTTGATTAAATATTATGAACTAATAATTTAATATTCCTTTTAAAACCAAGTGAGCAAATTTTATGATTAACATTGATAATATAATAATCATACCGACATAGTTAAATATTTTAAAATCTATAGCCATTTTTTCTCCATATTTTTTATCTAATTTAAGTTTAGTATTATCATCTGATAAAACAACTCGTTCGAATGATTTTGGTAAAAATTGTTGGAATAATATTGTTGTCAAACTAACGATGAATACAGTTATTTCTATGTTTTTACTATTAAAAATTTTGAAGAATAATATATATATTGCAAATAACAAGTAAACTTCAGTTGCAAATGTAAAAGAGATAATCGAAAAAATCTTTTGAGCACTATTAGCAAATTCATAATTTTTCTTAATAGCATTGAAATAGTACAGAACTATTAAAATCGTCAAAAAAATTATTATCAAAAATGTTATTACTTTGTCCATATAATCGCCTTCCAATCAAAATCAGCAATGAAACATTAAATCTGATTTTACAAATTTTTTTATTATAATTTACATTTAAAAATTAATAAATATTTATAAAAGTCATACATATTTCTTCAATCAAATTCTTTTCGTTTATATCTAAATACAAATTAATCACACACTGTTGAACAAAATGACTATACTAGGAAATTTTCACAATCTGTTAAAATTTACCAAATAATATTGTATAACTTTCAAATTAAAATTCTATCTAAACTTTACAATAGAAAGTGAAGGTAATTATTCATAGTCGACTTAGTTTTCTTCAAGTTAGTCATATCCATGATCTAATATTATTAGCAATCTTCATAATAAAGATAACACAAATCTCAAAATTTTTAATACAGCAATATTTTACAAGTCAAATTATATATAAATATGATAAAAATTCATTTGCTTTACTAACTCATTCACTTTTTAAATATTTTCTCTATAACAATAATAGTCTATAGCAGTTGATGCGCTTCTTTATAATATAATTATTAAAAAAATGAAAAAACATTATGCATAATCACTATTGAGATAAACATAAGTAAAATTGTGATATAAAACAGTAGTAACAATCCGTAAAAAAGCCTTCCAATAGCTTAGTCGACTAATGGAAAACGTCTCATAAAAAAATATATTTTCGTGTATTCTAATGTTTACTTGTAATAAATCATAATCGTCCAAAATCTCACTTTTTAGTTAGTAAAAATCAGAAAATGAAATATATCTCAGGGCCAATTAAAAATATTAAAAGAATTAGTCAACACCTGTCAGTAATACACATCAGTAACATTTCTATTTTCATTTATGATATTATCTAATTATTAATTTATAATATAAAGGAGTATGAAATTAAAATGAACAAAGTCCACAAACCTTTATATTTTTATTTAATGCTTTTCTTCTCTACAACTATCATAGGTGCACTTTTATTGTATTTACCTTTTACTGGTAAAAAGCCAATATCTTTTTTAGATGCCCTATTTATAGCTTCAAGTGCATTTACAGTTACTGGCTTGTCCCCAGTTGATATAGGATCACAGTTTAATATACTTGGTGAGATAGTAATACTATTATTAATTCAAATAGGTGGTCTGGGTATCGTGACCGTAACCCTATTGACACTAGTATTTTTAAATAGAAAGATATCAATGAAAAATAGATTCTTGATTATGGTTACATGGAATATTGACGAACCTGGTGGTGTTATTAAGCTAATTAAACACTTGGCTATTTATAGTTTAGTCACTGAATTAATTGGTATGATTTGTTTGTGTTTATCTTTTATACCAAAATTTGGTATAGGCAAAGGTTTATTTTTAAGCTTATTCACATCAGTATCAGCTTTTAATAATGCTGGATTTGCCCTTTTTAAGAATAACTTAATAGATTATTCTAGTGATCCAATTGTCATTATTACAATCTCAATACTCATAATATTTGGAGGTATTGGACATTTTGTCGTGATAGACTTTATTAATTGTAAAAAATTGAGTAAATTATCTTTACATTCTAAATTAGTCTTAACTACAACTAGTATCCTAATAATTATAGGAGCTATTACATTCTTTTTATTAGAACAGTTTAATACTATGCAACATATGGGACTAGTTGAAAAAATCGGAAATTCTTTTTTCCAATCAGTAACAACACGAACAGCGGGTTTTAACAGTATTGATATAGCAAGCATTAACAAATCTACCGCCTTAATGTTAATGTTACTTATGTTTATTGGTGGTGCCCCTCTCAGTGCAGCTGGAGGAATTAAAATAACTACTTTTGCAGTGGCGTTTATATTTGTTCTAAATTATATACGTAAAGAAAATAATGTTTCAGTATTCAATAAAGAAATATCTGACAAACATATAAAACTATCTATTGTTACCATTAATATCTCATTTCTATTTATCAGTATCATTACTTTTATATTATCGATAATTAATCCGAACATATCATTAATCAAGTTATTATTCGAAGTGGTTTCTGCATTTGGAACAGTCGGGTTAAGTATGAACCTTACCACAGAATATCATGGTATTACTAAAATAATTATTATATTCGTTATGCTTTGCGGTAAAGTAGGACTATTAACTTTATTAAGAACATTTATACCACCAAAAAGTCCTAAAAATTACCGCTACACTAAAGGACAAATTTATCTATAAAATAACTATCCATCTTTAACAAGAAATGAACTAGTGTTTTAATTTATTACATTTAAAAAACTACCTAAACAGGTAGTTTTTTGTTTTTTATTTATTTTAGGCCCATTAAATGTCTTATGTCTTTAATTAAGTAAAATGCACAAGTACACCTTTAAAAAGATCTACTCAAAACTAAACTATACCTAGTTAACCGCTTGTGATTAAGAAATTTTAAATGTGGTTTCTTTTAATTATGTCAACCACCCATAAGGATTTTAATCAAGCACTCATTCATTCCTGCACTCGCAATATGCATTACTTATAGAAGTTGATGTACTCTCATATTAAGGGCAATACAATAACTTCCGCACCACAATGATTTAAGAATCTCAATAACACATCAGCACATAATAAAGACACCTCTCATAAGTTTAGTCAACTAATGGAAGGCGTCTCGTAATTAAAATATATTTACGTGCATTCTAATTTGTACTTAGAATGAATCATACTCGTGCATAATGTAATTTTCTAGTTAGTTAGAACTATAAACAGTTTTACATCATTCCTGGCATGCCACCCATGTTAGGTTGGTCATTATTTTTTTCTGGAATTGATGCTACAACCGCTTCAGTCGTTAAGAACATTGCCGCAACACTTGCTGCATGTTGTAATGCTGAGCGTGTTACTTTAGTTGGATCAACGATACCTGCTTCTAACATATTAACCCACTCGTTTGTAGCAGCGTTAAAACCAACACCTGGTTCTGCATTTTTCAAGCGTTCAACGATGACAGATCCTTCTAACCCTGCATTTTCAGCAATTTGGCGAACTGGTGCAGTTAAAGCTTTAAGTACAATATTCACACCTGTTTCAATGTCACCTTCTGCTTCTATTTCACTTACTTTTTGGTAAACATTTACTAATGCAGTACCACCACCTGCAACAATACCTTCTTCTACTGCTGCACGTGTAGAGTTTAATGCATCTTCAATACGTAATTTACGTTCTTTAAGCTCTGTTTCACTTGCTGCACCTACTTTAATAACTGCAACACCACCTGCTAATTTAGCTAAGCGCTCTTGTAATTTTTCACGATCAAAGTCAGATTCAGTTTCTTCAATTTGAGATTTCAATTGGCTTACACGTGCATCAATGCTGTTTTCGTCACCGTCACCATCAACAACAGTGGTATTATCTTTAGTTACTTCTACTTTACTTGCAGTACCTAACATATCAATTGATGCATCTTTTAAATCTAAGCCTAAATCATCAGTAATCACTTGCGCACCAGTTAAAATAGCTAAATCTTCTAACATTGCTTTACGACGATCACCAAAACCAGGTGCTTTTACTGCAACAGCAGTAAATGTGCCACGCATACGGTTTAGCACGATATTTGTTAATGCATCGCCTTCAACTTCATCAGCTACAATTAAGATTGGACGATTAGATTGAACCACTTGTTCTAATAAAGGTAAGATATCTTGGAATGATGAGATTTTCTTATCTGTCACTAAAATATATGGGCGTTCTAATTCAGCAACCATTTTATCTGAATCAGTAACCATATACGGTGATTGATAACCACGATCAAATTGCATACCTTCAACCACTTCAAGTTCTGTATTCAAGCCATTTGACTCTTCAATTGTAATGACACCATCGTTACCTACTTTTTCCATAGCTTCTGAAATATAGCGTCCAATTTCTTCATCTGCTGCTGAAATCGCACCTACTTGCGCTATTTCATTTTTATTTTCAACTTTTTGAGAATTTTCATGTAACGCTTCAACAGCAACTTTAACTGCTTTGTCGATACCTTGTCGTAAACCAACTGGGTTCGCACCACTTGTAACATTTTTCAAGCCTTCTTGAATCATTGCTTGAGCTAATACTGTTGCAGTTGTCGTACCGTCACCAGCAATTTCATTTGTCTTATTTGCAACTTCTTGAACTAGTTTAGCCCCCATATTTTCATATGGATCTTCTAATTCGATTTCTTTAGCAATCGTTACACCATCGTTCGTAATTAAAGGTGCTGTAAACTCTTTATCTAATACAACATTACGTCCTTTAGGACCAATCGTTACTTTAACTGCATTTGCTAATTGGTCTACACCACGTAACATTGCTTGACGTGCATCTTCAGAGAATTTCAATTGTTTAACCATAAATGATAAACCTCCATTTGTTTAGTCATATTTCATTTTCGTTCTTTACAATTTATCTATGAATTTAGTTTTATATTATTCAATTACCGCTAAAATATCTTCTTCATTTAATACTAGATATGTTTCATTATCTCGTTTAACTTCTGTACCAGCATATTGTTGGAACACGACACGGTCCCCTTCTTTCACTTCAGGAGTCACTCTTGTACCATCATTTAATAGGCGTCCAGTTCCTACTGCAACGATAACGCCTTCGTTTGATTTTTCTTTAGCACTATCAGTTAAAACAATACCACTTTTAGTTGTTTGTTCTTGTTCTTTTTTCTCAATAATCACACGATTTCCAATTGGTTTTAGCATGATTGTTCCTCCTTAAAAAAACCTAAAGTTTAGCACTTAACATTAAAGAGTGCTAACATACATTTATAATAATCAAATTTGGTCAAAATTTCAAGTCATAACCTTTTAATTAAGTTTTGTAACTTCAAGTTATTTACGATAAAATAAATTATAAACAAATATTTGGAGGAAAATTATGACAAGACTATGGGCATCATTGCTAACTGTTATTATTTATATATTGTCTCAATTTTTACCGCTTCTCATTGTAAAAAAATTACCATTTGTACAATATAGTGGCATAGAACTGACTAAAGCAGTCATTTACATACAACTTGTTCTATTTTTAATCGCCGCCACGACGATTATTTTAATTAATTTAAAAATTAAAAATCCAACAAAATTAGAATTAGAAGTTAAAGAACCTAAAAAATATATCATTCCATGGGCATTGCTTGGATTTGCATTGGTAATGATTTATCAAATGGTAGTGAGCATTGTATTAACGCAAATTTATGGTGGACAACAAGTAAGTCCTAATACAGAAAAGCTAATTATTATTGCTCGAAAAATACCTATATTTATCTTCTTTGTATCTATTATCGGTCCTTTATTAGAAGAATACGTATTCAGAAAAGTAATCTTTGGAGAATTATTTAATGCGATTAAAGGTAATCGTATCGTAGCATTTATTATTGCTACAACAGTAAGTTCATTAATATTTGCATTAGCACATAATGATTTCAAATTTATTCCAGTTTATTTTGGTATGGGCGTCATTTTTTCATTAGCATATGTTTGGACAAAACGGCTTGCTGTTCCAATTATTATCCATATGTTACAAAACGGATTTGTCGTTATATTCCAATTACTTAATCCTGAGGCTTTGAAAAAAGCCACGGAACAAGCGAATTTTATATATCACATTTTTATTCCATAATAAAAAAAACGAATCACACACGGATTATCGTCGCTGTGATTCGTTTTTATTTTTCTTTTTATTTCGCTTTACAAATAAGAATAGCATGATTGAAAATACCACCATCATAGAACATACAATTGCTAGCCAACTTTTACTATATGCAGTTGACGCACTTTTCTTATTATCTTCTTGTTTTTTAACTACTGAAAAATCGTCTTTTTCATGCGGTTCAAATGAGCGTTGTTTTGAATCCGGCTTATCTTCGGGCTTTTTCAAATCTGGCATTGATCCAATTTCACCAGTAATTAATGCGAGTACTTGTTCATCTAAATTACGATAGTACCTTTCTGATTTCAATGGATTGAAATATTGGAATCTAAAGTAATTCGATTGCTGTTGTAATCCATTTAAATATGCATTTCCGCTGAAATTTTGTTTTCGAATAATATTATAAATGTCTTCATCAGTAACTTCTCCATAATCTTTGCCCAACTTATTAATTTGATTTAAAATATACGGATTATACTTGTAAGCCCCATTTGCCAAGGCTAAAAATCGTTGGGATACAAAATCATTACCCGTAGGATTTTGTGAGTTTCCTTGATTCCCATTTGGTTGCCATTGACCTTGATTAGATCCATCTGAAGCATTTGGGTGCCATGTTCCCCCATTTTTCGAGCCACCAGAATGATTGGAATCCCCAGGTTGATCGGGATCTGGTGACGGGTTAGGATTTGGCTTATTAGGGTCTGGTTTTGGATTAGGATTTGGCTTTGGTTTATCTGGATCTGGTTTTGGATCCGGATTTGGCTTTGGTTTATCTGGGTCTGGTTTTGGATCTGGATTTGGTTTCGGGTTATCTGGATCTGGTTTTGGATCCGGATTTGGCTTTGGTTTATCTGGGTCTGGTTTTGGATTCGGACTTGGGTTTTGGTTATTTGGGTCTGGTTTTGAATCTGGACTTGGGTTTTGGTTGTTTGAGTCTGGCTTCACATTATTCGAATCAGGATTAGCATCACGACTATTCGAACCTGTTCCTTCATTACCCGTTTGATTTGATTCGTGAGGTGTCCCAGTCTCATTATTATTCATTTCACTATTTACTGATGGTGAAGTTATATTATGATTCAAATTAGTAGTTGGTTTTTCTCCATTTAAGTTATCCTTTGCTTCAACTGTGTGCGTTGCAAGCCCTAAACTACTACTACTTAAAATTAAAATACTTGTTGAAAGTAACATTTTCTTAAACCAATGATATGACATTTCACGAGACACCTCCCTTTTTCATGTAAGTATTAATCTAAGTATAATAAATATGCGTTGAAAATGCATTTATATTTGGAATTTGAAAATGAATATTAATATTCTTGAAATTTTCGTAAATATTACTTTACAAGTACAAGTATAAATTTTATACTTAGTCTATTAAGTATTCTTTACTAAAGAAGGAGCAATAATTATGGGTTTATTTAAAAAAGATAAAAAAGCAATGACTTTTGACAATGCAATGGAAGAAAGACGTTCAATATATAATTTGAAAGATTCGATATCAATTAGCGATGACGAATTAGAATCAATGATTGCACATGCAGTTAAACATGTTCCTTCATCATTTAATTCTCAATCAACTAGAATTGTTCTCTTGTTAAATGACAACAATAATAAATTTTGGGATAACACAAAAGCAATTTTAAAAGAAGTCATGGGAGAGAATCGTGATTTCGAGCCAACTGAACAAAAAATTGATAACTTCAAACATTCATACGGTACAATTTTGTTTTATGAAGATCAAGATGTTGTAAGTGGTTTACAAGAACAAATGCCAAACTACTATGATAATTTTGCAATATGGTCAACTCAAACAAATGCCATGCATCAATTTGCAATTTGGACTGCATTAGCTACTAAAGGCATAGGTGCTTCATTACAACACTATAATCCACTTGTCGATGAGATGACTTCAAATGAATTTAATATTCCTAAAAGTTGGAAACTTATTGCTCAAATGCCATTTGGTGATATTCGTGAAGCTGCTGGCGAAAAAACATTTAATCCAGTGGAAGATCGTTTCGTAATAAAAAAATAATCAATATATTGTTAAGAATGGGACAGAAATGATAAAGAATCATTAGTTATTCATTATGTAGTAGTTCTTACACATTAGCCGCTGCTAATGTGCACTTAAGAATAGGAATACATGAGTAAAACTCATGTATAAGAAATACTAATTTCTAAAGAAAAAGTATTTCTTTATGTTAGAGCCCACCCCAACTTGCATTGTCTGTAGAAATTGGTGTTCCAATTTCTCTATGTTGGGGCCCCATCAACTACTGTCAATATAACATTGTAGAGCCTAGGACTTTGATTTTATGTCCTGGGCTCGTTTTTTGCGTTTCAACATAACTTTTAGTAAGTTATATATAAGATCTATCAAGGATGTGATGTTATGAAAGTCCAAATTTATCAATTACCGATTATTTTTGGAGATAGTTCTAAAAATGAAGCTCAAATAACGCAATGGTTCGAAAAAAATATGAATGCTGAAATAGATGTAGTCGTTTTACCTGAAATGTGGAATAATGGCTATGATTTAGAGCATTTAAATGAAAAAGCAGATAATAATCTAGGACAAAGTTTTTCATTTATTAAACATTTAGCTGAAAAATATAAAGTCGATATCGTAGCTGGGTCAGTTTCTAACATTAGAAACAATCAAATATTTAATACAGCTTTTAGTGTGAATAAAAGTGGCCAGCTAATTAATGAATACGACAAAGTTCATTTAGTTCCTATGTTAAGAGAGCATGAATTTTTAACTGCTGGCGAAAACGTAGCTGAACCCTTTCAATTGTCTGACGGTACTTATGTGACCCAACTTATCTGTTATGATTTACGTTTTCCCGAATTATTAAGATATCCTGCTCGTAGTGGTGCTAAAATTGCATTTTATGTGGCGCAATGGCCTATGTCACGTCTTCACCATTGGCATTCATTACTAAAGGCACGTGCAATTGAAAATAATATGTTTGTCATTGGAACTAATAGCACTGGATTCGATGGTAACACAGAATATGCTGGTCATTCGATAGTTATAAACCCAAATGGAGATTTAGTTGGAGAATTAAATGAATCCGCAGATATTTTGACTGTAGATTTAAACTTAAATGAAGTAGAACAGCAACGCGAAAATATACCTGTATTTAAAAGTATTAAATTAGATTTGTATAAATAAGAAGCGCCCGAAATAATATTTAACACATGTCATGACTAAACATAGATTTATGAGAGATTTTTCATAAGTCTATGTTTATTTTTTTATAATAAATAACTCAGTAAGAATCCATTTCGCCCTTTGCAAATGAATGATTTTCTTAATTAAATTGATTAATTTTTTGACCTTTTCCAACATTAGACTTATTCATATATTTTAACGGTGGGTCTCATAATGAGGATTAACTCTCCCCTTCTTTATTACAATAAAAAAGGCCGCGAGCTTGGGAGGGGCTCACGACCATACTTATTATTAAGGGAATGTTTTACAGTTATTTTTTCAATCTATTTTTGGGGATGTTATTAATTATGAAAAAAATTTTATTTATCAAATAATGATAAATCGATGTTGTTTACGATAGCTTACATGCTAGAAATAATTATCTGTAATGATAATTAAGAAAAATACATAGCACTGAGTCCAAGGAAACTAACTCTACTAGCAAATGTTACTCACTTGCTAATTTTACATGGTTATTAAGTTGGGATGGCTTAATAACTCATACTTTTAGTACTATACGAAGATAACAAATTTACAATGAAAGTAATTAATTATTCATCTTATTTTTTAGTGAATTTGTTCACTGTGTCGATAATCCATTTTACTAAGTCACCGATTGTTGAAATGATATCTTGTGCCATTGAAATCACTCCTTCCTTAATTAAGATAAAAATTCTTAAAATTAAACAACTCATCAACTATTTTCCATCACATCTCTGTAATCTAGTTATATTAAAACATGCTAAAAGCATTTATTTTCCAATTTTTCTTAACTAGTCGTTTTTTATTCTTAACTGTAAATTTTTTTATGTTAAAATATTAAATACAAATTACATTTAACAGTTAAGTATTTATTTCCTACAGTTAGGCAATATAATGATAAAAGATTGTACTAAATCGTATAATGACAGTGAGGAGAGTGGTGTAAAATTGAATTATTTTGATAATAAAATTGACCAGTTTGCCACGTATCTTCAAAAGAGAAATAACTTAGATCATATTCAATTTTTGCAAGTACGATTAGGGATGCAGGTCTTAGCTAAAAATATAGGTAAATTAATTGTTATGTATACTATTGCCTATATTTTAAACATTTTTCTGTTTACGTTAATTACGAATTTAACATTTTATTTAATAAGAAGACATGCACATGGTGCACATGCACCTTCTTCTTTTTGGTGTTATGTAGAAAGTATTATACTATTTATACTTTTACCTTTAGTAATAGTAAATTTTCATATTAACTTTTTAATTATGATTATTTTAACAGTTATTTCTTTAGGTGTAATCTCAGTATATGCTCCTGCAGCAACTAAAAAGAAGCCCATTCCTGTGCGACTTATTAAACGAAAAAAATATTATGCGATTATTGTTAGTTTAACCCTTTTCATTATCACACTTATCATCAAAGAGCCATTTGCCCAATTCATTCAATTAGGCATCATAATAGAAGCTATTACATTATTACCTATTTTCTTTATTAAGGAGGACTTAAAATGAATACATTATTTAACTTATTTTTTGATTTTATTACTGGGATTTTAAAAAACATTGGTAACATCGCAGCTTATAGTACTTGTGACTTCATAATGGATGAAGTTGAAGTACCAAAAGAATTAACACAATTACACGAATAATTTAAATAGAGAGTGTGATAGTAGGTGGAATTATTAAATAGTTATAATTTTGTTTTATTCGTATTAACTCAAATGATATTAATGTTTACAATACCAGCTATAATTAGTGGTATTAAGTACAGTAAACTTGATTATTTTTTCATTATAGGAATTTCGACATTATCGTTATTTCTATTTAAAATGTTTGATAGCGCGTCCTTAATTATTTTAACTTCATTCATTATTATAATGTATTTTGTCAAAATCAAATGGTATTCTATTTTGTTGATTATGACTTCACAGATTATTCTGTACTGTGCTAACTACATGTATATTGTTATATATGCATATATCACCAAGATTTCTGATAGTATATTTGTAATATTCCCTAGCTTTTTTGTAGTTTATGTGACTATTAGTATACTATTCTCATATATAATAAATAGAGTTCTCAAAAAAATTAGCACACCATATCTAATACTAAACAAAGGATTTTTAATAGTTATTTCGACTATCTTACTGCTTACTTTTTCATTATTTTTCTTTTATTCACAAATAAACTCGGATGAAGCTAAAGTAATAAGGCAGTATTCTTTTATTTTTATTGGTATCACTATATTTTTAAGTATATTAACATTTGTTATTTCTCAATTTCTCCTTAAAGAGATGAAATATAAACGTAATCAAGAAGAAATTGAAACCTATTATGAATATACATTGAAGATTGAAGCTATCAACAACGAAATGCGCAAGTTCCGTCACGATTATGTCAATATCTTAACAACGCTTTCAGAATTCATTCGAGAAGATGACATGCCTGGCCTACGTGATTATTTCAATAAAAATATTGTACCTATGAAAGACAATTTACAAATGAATGCTATAAAATTAAATGGTATCGAGAATCTTAAAGTACGTGAAATTAAAGGCTTAATTACTGCGAAAATTTTACGTGCACAAGAAATGAATATTCCGATTAGTATCGAAATACCCGATGAAGTAAGTAGCATTAACTTGAATATGATCGATTTAAGTCGCAGTATTGGTATTATTCTTGATAATGCAATTGAGGCATCAACTGAAATTGATGACCCTATCATTCGCGTTGCATTTATTGAAAGTGAAAATTCAGTAACGTTTATTGTTATGAATAAATGCGCTGATGATATACCACGCATTCATGAATTGTTCCAAGAAAGTTTTTCTACTAAAGGTGAAGGTCGTGGTTTAGGTCTATCAACTTTAAAAGAAATTGCTGATAATGCAGACAATGTCTTATTAGATACAATTATCGAAAATGGTTTCTTTATTCAAAAAGTTGAAATTATTAACAACTAGCCATAAGGATGTGAATGTATGAAAATTTTCATTTGCGAAGACGATCCAAAACAAAGAGAAAACATGGTTACCATTATTAAAAATTATATAATGATAGAAGAAAAGCCTATGGAAATTGCCCTCGCAACTGATAATCCTTATGAGGTGCTTGAGCAAGCTAAAAATATGAATGACATAGGCTGTTACTTTTTAGATATTCAACTTTCAACTGATATTAATGGTATCAAATTAGGCAGTGAAATTCGTAAGCATGACCCAGTTGGTAACATTATTTTCGTTACGAGTCACAGTGAACTTACCTATTTAACATTTGTCTACAAAGTTGCAGCGATGGATTTTATTTTTAAAGATGATCCAGCAGAATTAAGAACTCGAATTATAGATTGTTTAGAAACTGCACATACACGCTTACAATTATTATCAAGAGATAATAGCGTTGAAACGATTGAATTAAAACGTGGCAGTAATTCAGTGTATGTTCAATATGATGATATTATGTTTTTTGAATCATCAACAAAATCGCACAGACTCATTGCCCATTTAGATAACCGTCAAATTGAATTTTATGGTAATTTAAAAGAACTGAGTCAATTAGATGATCGTTTCTTTAGATGTCATAATAGCTTTGTCGTCAATCGCCATAATATTGAATCTATAGATTCGAAAGAGCGAATTGTCTATTTTAAAAATAAAGAACACTGCTATGCATCGGTGAGAAACGTTAAAAAAATATAATAAGATAATAAAGTCAGTTAACGGCGTATTCAATTGTAAATCTTGTTGGATTTTAACAAGATAACTAGCAAATGCACTGTATAGCTGGCTTTTTAATTGTTTAATAACAAAATTAAATATGACGCGTGAATTAAAAAATGATGTAACGTTTCTTTGTATACCTATTCCTATTACTACATAATTTATCAATTTCTATTTCACTCTACAATCCTATGGCGCAATTTTTAACAAAATATACTAAATTTGAAATCGACAGTTTCCTTAAATAAAATACTACAATTTCCTACCCCATGAATCTTATTTTGTTTTAAAAAACAGTGTAGCACAAGATTCAACTTGTTTCCTACACTGTTTTATAAATGAATTATTTAAAATGCTTGTTCAACCTCTTGTAATGTTGGCAAACTATTAATAGCACCATACTTCGTTGTCACTATTGCAGCAACGCGATTGCTAAACGCTAAAATTTCCTCACCTTCATTTTCAAATAACTGAGTTAAATTTAACACATCGGTTGCTAAAATCCTGCTAATAACTGCACCAATAAAAGCATCCCCTGCCCCAGTTGTATCAACAGGTTTCACCTTATAGCCACTATGATAATGATTAATACCATTCTTCAAATATACGGCAGCACCATCTGCTCCCTTCGTATAAATGACTACAGTGACATTACCTGTAAATAATGATTGAATGGCTTCATTTTCATCATGAATACCTGTAATAAATTCTAATTCTTCATCTGAAACTTTTACAATATGCGCCAATGGCAAAAAGGTATGAATAGTTTGTCTTAAATCTTCAGCGTTATCCCATAATGGCAATCTTACATTAGGATCAAATACGACAGTACCATTTGCATTTAATGTTTTGGTAATCAATTGATAATGTGCATCTCTCATCGGACTATCGACCAAATCAACAGAACAAAAATGTACTACATCATTTTCATTCACATCAATATCATTCACAAAACTTGGTTCAAATAACATATCAGCAGAGGGCTTACGATAAAAAGAAAAATCTCGCTCGCCCGCTTCAGTCAAACTCACAAAAGCTAACGCAGTGTTTGCTTCATTCGTGCGATACACTTTTGATACATCTACACCAATACTTGATATCGTTTCAATAATGCTATCTCCAAATGCATCATTACCTAATTGTGTAATCATATACGCTTGTTGTCCTAACTTTTGAACTGTACAAGCTACATTGCATGGCGCGCCACCAATTTGCTTCGTAAATGTTTGAACATCTTTTAAATTCGCATTTGTAATATTTGGAATAAAATCAATTAACGCTTCTCCTATTGAAAATAGACGTCTCATTTATGTTCATCCTTTAAATCATATTTAGTAAATTGTAAATATACTTGCCCTGATTCTGTTGATGTTTTAATACCTAGTGCGTCTTCTGTCGGGAAAATTCGAGATGTCAAAACACGTTCCCCATCATTACAGAAAATTTCTATACTAGATGTATCAACAAAAATTTGTAATTGCTTTAATGGCGTGTCTAATATCGTACTACGCGTCGTACCTTCAACATTTGTCGGCAATAAACCACTGTCGCTGCGATCTAATGTTATTTTATTTTCACGCTTGTTATAAGCGATTAATGTTGAAGAAGTCTTAGATGTACGTAATTCAAAGTACACTTCGGTAGCATCATTATCCAAAATATCTATGATTAATTCATACTGTTTACCTTCATACGGATGTAATTTTCGAGTAAATTTATTTGCGTAGCCTAATGCTGTCTCTTTATTGTGACGTAATTTTTCCAACGCTGGATATGGACGCTGCTTAAGTTGACCATTTTCTACATTTAATACACGAGGAATTGTTAAGCAATGGGCCCATCCTTCATTATCAGTAGGATATTCGATTTCCGGTAACCCCATCCATCCAATTAGTACTCGTCGGCCTTTTTCATCTAAAAATGTTTGAGGTGCATAGAAATCAAAGCCATTATCAAGCTCGACAAAATTTTCATGTTCATATGTTAACTTTTCAATATCAAACTTTCCAAGTATATAACCACTTTGATAAATATTTTTGAACTGATCGCCTTTTGGTTCAATACCTTGTGGACAAATAAGTATGACATCTTGATTATCTACATTAAAGTAATCTGGGCATTCCCACATATATCCAAAATCATCCAACTCTGTATTTATTTCACCTAAATAATGCCAATTAATTATATCTTCAGTATTATAAAGTAATAATCGACCTTGCTGATCATTATTTTGTGCGCCAATGATCGCATAATATTTCTCACTATATTTAAAAACTTTAGGATCTCTAAAATGACTTGTATATCCTTCTGGTTGCTGGCTAATTACTGGCTTTGGAAACTTTTCAACTGAACCGTCTTCTTTCAGTCGTGCGATCATCTGACTCGCATGTCGTTGCCAATGATTATCTCGATGATTTCCTGTGTACATATAATATAAATGCCCGTTATATTCAAAAGCGCTACCGCTATATACACCATGGCTGTCATATTTAGTATCTGGATTTAAAATTGGCCCTTCAGCTTGAAAGTTTATTAAGTCATCACTCGTGTAGTTATACCAATACTTTAAGCCATGTACTGCGCCTAATGGGAACCATTGATGTGAAACATAATACTTCCCTTTATAAAAAATAAGTCCGTTGGGGTCATTTAATAAGCCTGTTTCTGGTTGTATATGAAATTGTTGACAAAATTTTGATTGATCAACTTGTTGTTTTAATGTTTTAAAATACTCAGTATCAACGTCCTCGATTCGTTGATAACGTTCTTCTCTAGTCCATTCGGTCATAATATTTACCCAGTCCTCCTTTTATAATTTATGCTGTTAACAATTTATATTCTATTATAGCAAATTTTACCTACGTTCTTTAACTTTTAACCTATCCATTTATAGTTATATGGTATCGGTTCCACATTTATTTTAAAAAATACAGCGTCTAAATATTAACATCTACTGTGACGCTATATGGCATATCTTGCTTTTTAAGCATCTGTTGTATCTCTTCCATCGCGCATTGGCCAGCTTCAAAATAATTATAATGAATTGTTTTTATCGATGGAGACACTAATTGTGTCATTGGGTCACCACCAAAACCATATATTTGATGTGGTTTCATAACATCTTTTTTATCAGAATAATATTTATAGGCAGCTAATGCAATCGTATCAGTTGCTCCAACAACCGCATCTACTTGCTCCACATTTTCCAAAACATTTGCAACATCTTTTTGTGCTTCCACATAAGTAAAATTTGTTTCATGTATATTAGGTTTAATTTGGTATTTAGCTAACTGGTCAAGTAAACCACGTTTTCTATATATACCAACTGCAATATCTTTTTCACTTACGCTAAACACTTCAACTTGTTGATATCCCTGTTGACCAATCCATTCGCCTATAATTTGACCTGCTTTATAATCATCATGCACAATACTATGAAGTTGTTCATGTTGTTGACCAACAATAACGATTGGTACATTCATTTTATTAATGACTTCTATATGTCTCTCTGTTATATCTGTAGCCATTAAAACAATACCATCTACTTTACTGCGTGCTAATGTTTCAAGCGCTTGTATTTCTGCTTCGATATTTAAACCTGTATAATTTAAAATTAATTGTGATTCATATTTTTGGCATTGTTTTGCCAATCCTTTGATTGTTTCGTCTACTGCATATGAATTCATTCTAGGTATAATGGCACCAATAAGGTGTGTTTGTCTCGCTCTTAAACTTTGAGCAAATTGATTCGGTTGATAGTCATGTTCTGCTATAATTTTTGTTAATTTTTCACTTGTTTTTTTACTGACAGATCCATTATTTAAAAATCTAGATACTGTACTTTTTGAAACGCCTGCCAATTTGGCAATATCAGATATATTTTTCATACTTATTCACCTATCATTATTTGTGACACTTAGCCTTATTTTAGCATATGTGTAACCGCTTTAAATAATATTTCTGCTTCTTTCATAAAAAGATTTCAAAATAAAACTTTTGTATAACAAAATGTCCCAACATCAACCTTTAGTTAAATGTTAGGACAATGAATATTCTATGTAAATATATTCTAATATCGAATATGTTTATTGAATCTATTTAGCTCACCTTCAAAGTAAGCATGTTCACCGTGAACAATCTTGTCTAATCCTATATTCGTTTCTTGTTCCGTAACAGATAATGGTGTAATTAATTTAATTACTTTCGCAATAATAAACGTCATGACGATACTAAAAATTACAACTGCTGTTACACATAATATTTGTACAAGTATAATATGTATGTCACCAGTATAAATAAAGCCATTCTCAATGTCAGGATTGGCTTTTTTACTTTGGAAAACTGCTGTTAAAACAGCACCAATAATACCACCAACACCGTGGATACCAAATGCATCTAATGCATCATGATATTTTAGTTTTACCTTGATGTAATTAATGACAATATAACAACAGATACCTCCTATTAAAGCCATTATTGTTGCACTAAGATATGTTACATATCCTGCTGCAGGAGTAATAACAACTAATCCTGCTAATGCACCGAGTAAAAGTCCAAGTAAACTTGTCGTCTTTTTAAAAATATATTCTAAAATTAACCAACCTATAGCACCTGCACTGGCTGAAATGACAGTATTTGTAAATGCAAGCATCGCAATATTATCAAATGTAAAAGCACTACCTACATTAAATCCATACCAACCAATCCACACGAATATACCGCCAATCAACGTAATGATAAGATTATGTGGTGTTGATTCAGAATGATTGTTTCCTTTTCCAATCATAATAGCTAATACTAAACCAGAAACACCTGATGTAATATGAACAACCGTACCTCCAGCGAAATCTAATACACCGAGTTTGTTAATCCAACCGCCGCCCCAAACCCAATGTGCTACTGGACTGTATACAAGAGCAGTCCATATTACTACGAATAATAAATAAGGAATAAACTTCATTTTCTCAGCGATTGAACCAGATAAAATAGAAATTGCAATCGTACAAAACATCATTTGAAATAACATAAACAAAGCGAAAGGAATATGTGGGCTAATATCTTCTTGAGTCGCAAAACCTACATGATTAAGAAAAGTATATTCCCAATTTCCGAACCATAAATTCCCTTCCCCAAAACTAATTGTAAAACCAACTGTTATCCATACAAATGTAACAAGCACAATTGCTGCCATACTTTGCATGACAGTATTAAGCGCATTTTTAGATTGAACTAACCCACCATAAAATAAACTTAATCCTGGTGTCATTAGCCAAACTAATAATGTACACAAAAACATAAATATCGTATCGTTAAGATTCATACTTACCACTCCCTTGTTTTCATAATAATCTGACAATTTATAAAAAGCAAAAATGCGTTAAGTTTTATTACATCTTTTGGAATAAAATGTGCCACACTATATAAAAATGATTTCATGAACTAAAACAAAAAAGACTACTTACTCACTTTTAAATTAGCGGAAGTAGCCATAGAATCTAACATCTATTTTATTGTTAAAATGATAACGTTAAACTTTTTGAATTGTAATTGTCCATGAAGCATTATCAATTTGTTCATAGTTTGTTACAGGATATCCATTTTCTGCTGCCCAATTTGGAATAGCTTCCGTCGCTTGCGTGCAATCAAAATCAATTTTTAATTCATCTCCAGATTGCAATGTTGCCATTTTCTTTTGCGCTTCAATTAACGGAAATGGACATACCATTCCTACTGTACCTAATTCGTGTATCATAATTATTTCTCCTTTTCCAATCACTTTTATTTGATCAACATCATTTGCATAATAATCTTCTATACTATTTGCGTTTGCTGTTTAACCTTTGCAGATTGTTGTTGTACTTTTTTCATTGGACGAACAAAGATAAAATGACTCATTGTCCATACACCAACTATCATCGATGCTAGCGCAATCCATCCTTGCCAAGTCATCGTTGCCGTTTCAACCAAACCGTTACCGATAGAACAACCACCAGCAACTGACGCACCAAATCCCATACATATGCCACCAATAGCACTGTTTCGTATTGTAATCTTGTCTGGCAATCGCCATTTAAATTCTCTTGATCCTCTAGCTGCAATATATGAACCAATGAAAATTCCTAGAACTAAAAAGACACCCCAATCAATAAATTTAGTTTCACCTGTAATCAAAAAGTGTACTAAATTTGCTGAAGGCGTTGTTATACCTAAACCGTCATTTCTTCCAGTTGATGCACTCATTGGCCAAGCTAAGAGTGCGATAAGTCCAATTACAATTGCTGCAATAAATGGATGGTATCGTTTTTCGAAAAGGTAATATCTAATACCTGTATAACGTTGCTTTAGTTTTGGAACAGCAACTCGAACTTTCTTATTATTGAGTGTTCTTACAACTAGAAAAATGGTGATTATAGTTAATATAACGACTAATCCCCAAAACGGAATGCCAGTTGTTTGAGACATATCACTATTTACATTCGTTGGTTGATTAATTTTATCCATTACTGGCTTTAAAATCCCTGTTTTAGTGATTGCTGCAGTAACAGCATATAATACTAATGCAATCCAACTACCAATTAGCCCTTCACCAGCGCGATACCAAGTACCTGTTGCACACCCTCCAGCCAATACTATTCCAATTCCAAAAATAAAAGAACCTATGATTGTTCCCAATATTGGAAAACTATGTGCAGGAATTTTTAAAATATCTGTTGCCGTCAAAATCAATAATCCTATACTTTGAATAGTAATAGCGATTAATAATGCATAGAACATCTTATTATTCTTTTGCACATACATATCTCGAAAGCCACCTGTTAAACAAAATCTTGTTCTTTGCATGACAAAACCTAAGAGTCCCCCGACAATTAAGCCACTAAAAATCATCCACATAATCCTAACCCCTCATTTCCGATAAGTTTAGTATGTATTATAGGTGATGATTTTCTTGTTTTCAACCTTATACACAATATTTTTGATATTTATATTATATTCATATAAGGAAGGCGATTAATTACGATTCATCGTTATATCTCTACGTGTTAATTTATTAACCTATACTATATTTATCAGCACAACAGTTTTTCCTTTCATTTTCAAACATAACAGAAAAAGCCTGAGACATACTTAGTCCCAGACTGTTCTATAATTAATTAAAGATATAACAAGGTTAATCATTCAAAGCTAACATCACATTTATTCACTGTAATTTTTCATAAAGAATAATAATGACTGTAATTCTATACCTAAGTCAATTTGATGTACTTGCACATCTGAAGGCGTATTAATTCTACCAGGAGTGAAGTTTAAAATACCTTTCACACCAGCTTGGACGAGTTCATCTGCAACTTTCTGTGCAACTCTTTCTGGTGTAGTTAGAATCACAACATCTATTTCTTCCTTCTTCAATGTTGTTATTAATTCATCGTTATCTTTAACAATAACGTTCCCTATTTTCTGGCCAATAACATCTTCTTTTACGTCAAACGCTTCTGTAATCGTCATATCGTCATGTATTGAAAAGTTATATGTGAGCAAAGCTTTCCCTAGGTTCCCAACTCCGACAATTGCGATTTTGATCATGTCACTCTCGCTTAGTTCAGATTTAAAGAAATCCAATAAACTATCTATATTATATCCGTACCCTTTTTTACCTAATTCGCCAAAATATGAAAAGTCACGACGAATTGTTGCCGAGTCAATTTGTAACGCATCGCTAATCGCTTTTGAATTTACACGATCTATACCTTTAGATTTTAATGAACTGACAAATCTATAATATAACGGCAAACGTTTTAAAGTTGCTCGAGGAATTTTAACTTGGTCACTCATTCGCTATTTCCTCCTTCGTGTTTGAATGAATTATATCTATGTATTCAAACGAGTTAGAGCGTAATTGTTAGATTATTAAAAAACAAATAATTGATTACAATGAATACCTAAATATTATACATTATTGAATTTTAAAAATAAATATCTTAGTTTCAAGACGGCGTTTTATACTGTAAAATGGTTATTAATGTAATAATTACGACTTTTTTCATAAGTTAATAAAATTTGAGAAAGACGAAAGGTGAAGATCGAATGATACTTTTACAACTCAATCATATATCAAAATCGTTCGATGGTGAAGATATATTTACTGATGTTGATTTTGAAGTAAAAACTGGTGAACGAATTGGTATCGTAGGAAGAAATGGCGCCGGTAAATCAACATTGATGAAAATTATAGCTGGCGTAGAAAACTATGATTCTGGAAATGTGTCAAAAATTAAAAACTTAAAACTAGGTTATTTAACTCAACAAATGACTTTAAATTCTAATGCAACAGTTTTTGAAGAAATGTCAAAACCATTTGAACATATTAAACGAATGGAAAGCTTAATCAAAGAAGAAACAGATTGGTTATCAAAACATGCAAATGATTACGATAGTGATACATATAAAACACATATGTCTCGTTATGAATCTTTATCGAATCAATTTGAACAATTAGAAGGATATCAATATGAAAGTAAAATTAAAACAGTACTTTACGGGTTAAATTTTAGTGAAGAAGATTTCAATAAACCTATCAATGATTTTAGCGGTGGCCAAAAAACACGTTTATCTTTAGCTCAAATGCTATTAAACGAACCTGATTTATTACTTTTAGATGAACCTACTAACCACTTAGATTTAGAAACGACAAAGTGGCTTGAAGATTATCTACGTTATTTTAAAGGTGCAATCGTCATCATCAGCCATGATCGTTACTTTTTAGATAAAATAGTTACTCAAATTTATGATGTGGCTTTAGGTGATGTCAAACGCTATGTTGGTAATTACGAGGAATTTATACAGCAACGGGATTTATATTATCAAAAACGAATGCAAGAATATGAAAGTCAACAAGCAGAAATAAAACGATTAGAAACTTTTGTTGAGAAAAATATTACCCGTGCTTCAACAAGTGGAATGGCAAAAAGTAGACGTAAGATTTTAGAAAAAATGGAACGCATTGATAAACCAATGTTAGATGCCAAAAGTGCAAATATTCAATTTGGCTTTGACCGGAATACAGGTAATGACGTCATGCATGTAAAAAATTTAGAAATCGGTTATCAAACTGCAATTACCAAACCTATCAGTATAGAGGTCTCTAAAGGCGATCATATAGCAATCATTGGGCCAAATGGTATTGGAAAATCGACCTTAATTAAAACTATTGCTAATCAACAAAAAGCGCTTAATGGCGATATTACTTTCGGCGCAAATTTACAAATTGGTTATTATGATCAAAAGCAAGCAGAATTTAAATCTAGTAAAACGATTTTAGATTATGTGTGGGATCAATATCCGTTAATGAATGAAAAAGATATTCGAGCAGTTCTTGGACGTTTCTTATTTGTACAAGACGATGTTAAAAAGATAATTAATGATTTATCTGGTGGTGAAAAAGCACGTTTACAACTAGCACTACTTATGTTGCAACGTGACAATGTACTTATTTTAGATGAACCTACCAACCACCTCGATATAGATTCAAAAGAAATGTTAGAGCAAGCACTCCAACATTTTGAAGGAACAATACTATTTGTTTCCCATGATCGTTACTTTATTAACCAATTAGCAAACAAGGTATTTGATTTAACAATTGATGGCGGAAAGATGTATTTAGGAGATTATCAATATTACATTGAAAAAGTTGAGGAAGCGGAAGCGTTGAAAGCGCACCAAGAAGAACAGTCAGTTAACGTACAAGCACATAAAAAGTCTATGGAACAATCGTCGTATCATAACCAAAAAGAACAAAGACGTGAACAACGCAAACTTGAACGACAAATATCCGAGTGTGAAAATGAAATAGAAACTTTAGAGACTACTATCTTACAAATAGACGAGCAATTAACCCAACCAGAAGTGTATAACAATCCACAAAAAGCAAACGAATTAGCTATCCAAAAACAAGATAGCGAACAAAAATTAGAACACGCTATGTCTAAATGGGAAGAATTACAACAAAAACTATAAAAATATACATAACTCTAACTGTAAAATCGCTATAGTTAGAGTTATTTTTTTACAAATTTTAATTTTTTTTATTCACAATAAAAACGCTGATATTAAAGCTATCCACAGACTTATCCTAGTTATCCACAAGTAAATTAACACTAATCAATTATTTATTTTCTGTTTTCCCACCTGATATCCACAATAAATGACGTTATCAACACCTTTTATCCACAAGTTATTCACCCTTTGTTGATAAGTACGCATGTTCTCTATTGACATTGTTTTTATCAAAATTCATTGTTAAGACACTTTCTTTATGAAATAAGGCTGGGACATAAATCCCTAAAAAACAGCAGT
>NZ_KV839086.1:92333-115214 GCF_001838845.1 Staphylococcus sp. HMSC36A10 | reverse complement strand
GTTCTTTGACATTGTTACCTAGTCGCGTTGAACTTAAGTCCATATCGCTGAACAGTCCGATAAAGTCATTTTCACTTTCTTCACCTAATGTTGATGTTTCAACTTTACGAATTGCCGTCGCCAGATGTTCGATATCGAAATCTTGCGTTTCAATTTCACGAATCATCGCACTGAATAAATCTTGTGGTTCAATGAAGTAACCGACTTGATCAATTAATTCAGCTTTTAAGTCTTCACGATATTCTTCATCTGCCCATGCCTCTTGATACGTGATATCTTCACCTGCCAACGCATCTGCATATTCTTGTTCTGCTTTTTCGGATAAGAAGCGATAGAAAATCAAGCCTAAAATGTAATTACGGAATTCACTCGCATCCATGTTCCCTCTTAAATCATTCGCAATCGACCATAATTTTTTATGTAATTCAGCTTGTTGCTGACGTTGTTTTTCAGTAATAGACATGTGATTCCTCCGCCTTTGAATAAGTAATTTATCTCTTTGTGTAATAGATTTATTATAACATTTGGGTATGTTGCGATGTTGAGAATTTTGATGTTGGTGGTGGAATTTTTATATTTATGAAAATTGGGGTAGAATCCATGAAACGTAAACCAAAACAGCTTAACGACGATATCGATTGATGCATCCTTTTGGTAAGGTATGCGCATCAATTTACTTTTCATCGTTAAGCCGCTTCAATTACTTTTTATTATTCGTAATTATTTACTTTAAGTTAACTTCAATATCTTTAATTTGTTTGCTTTCTATGACTTCCCCCATATATTTGAATTTTAATTTAGATCTTAAATCAAGGTTATAAAAACTGCCATCTTTCAAGCTAATTTTGACCCTACCATCTTTTGAGATTGTTTTATAAAGTCCATATTTTTCGATTAGATGCTTTCTCAACTTATAATCCAGCTCTTTTAGTGTTATTTTTTCTTTTTTAATGTAATAAGGGTAACCTTTCACAAAAGCATCTTCACCCTTTTCTTTTGAAATATTTAATATTGGTGCACTGACAACTCCAGATGTTTTATTATTCTGTATTACACCACCAACAGTATAAAATATATCGTGCTTATCTCTTTTTTCTTGAACAAAAAACACATCTAACCCCTCATAACTACGCTGTTGAAATTTACTTTTATCATTTCCAGGCAGTAAAACTTGAATCTTAATACCTCTAAACTTAAAACGCAAGTTATTTTTACCATGTTTCAAAGCACTAATATTTTTCATTTCCATAGTCTTTCCAGTGTAGTATCGGTATAATGCTTCCTTGTCATGTTTATTTACTGACTTTTGATTTTGTTTTGCATGACCTGAATGAACTTCTGTTGTTAAAGTTCCTGTTGTTAAAATTCCTAAAGCTAATGCAGCTTTAGCTATCGCTGTTAATTTCATATTGTTTTGCTCCAATCTTAATATATTGGATTGTTTTCATTACGTAATTTGAATCATACATTTTTATTATAACGTGCATCGTTTCATACGATAATTAACCTCGATTTAAATATACTTGAATTATTCTTAATGAAAAACAAATATATTTTAATGTTCAGGTTAAATGAATTTCATTATTTCATTTAGTTGTTTTACTAGATTATCGTTTACTACAACTGATGATGTTACTCTGTTCTGCTCTTTGAAACGCAAAAAACAACTTAACAACAGTAATGTATTTAACACAGTTCCTTATTTAAGGACATGCATGTCAATTCACATTTTGTCGTTAAGTCGCTTCTTAAGTTATTATACTTAATTAATTCAAATTCACTTCAATATTTTTAATTTGCTTACTATCCATTACATCAAACATACGATCAAAACTTAATTTTTCACTTAAATCAATTACATATTTCTTTTCGTCTTTCATATTAATAACGATTCTACCTTTATCTGACGCGCCTTTATACAATCTATATTTTTCGACTAACATTTTTCTTATTTTAAAATCCAGTTCCTTCAACGATACTTCTTCCTTTTGAATAAAGAACAACTCATTTATCGAAAAGCCATGTTTAGGATCGATTTTTTTAACTTGTAGACTTGGATTATTTACAAATCCAAACACTGATCTCACATTTTTCTTTGTTATACCGCCAACGCTATATATGCCACCTTTTATATCTATTAATTCAGGTACTGCAAAGACATCAAGGCCATGTGTTTTTTCTTTATATTTATTTTTATCGTCACCAAGTAAAAATACTTTAAAAGCTTTATTTCGTTGTTTAAAGTTTAAAACGTTAGAGCCATAGTAATCTTCGCTTTTAACACTAATATTTGTTGGTTCAAAACTTTCTTCAGAATAGTATTGATGTAGCATATTGATATAATATTTGCGTTGTGTCTCATCAAGTTCTACTTTCGCGTGAACAGCTTTACTTTCTGTTGTAAACACACCTGTAGTTAATATTCCTAATGCTAATGTTGCTTTTGCTAATGCTGTAAATTTCATATTTATTTGCTCCAATCTTGATATATTGGATTGTTATTATTACGTAATTTGAACTATCTGTCTTTATTATAAGGTGCATCAAAACAGACTGACATTAACGCTCATTTAAATAAACTTGAATCATTATTAATGAAAATCAAACGTATGTTAACATTCGTATTAACTGATTTTTAATAGCAACATAAATTTTTTTAGGGGAATCATTGTTCTTTCCGATTAGTTTTAGATCTTAAGTTATTCGATACAAAGTGTACAAAAAAGCAGCTTAATAACGTAGTCAATGTTCGATATGTTTTTATTATTAAAACACGTATCAAAATCATTAAACATGGGATTATTAAACCGCTTCTTAAGCTTTCATTCTATATATATCATTGATTATTTCAAATTCACTTCGATGTTTTTAATTTGTTCACTATTAATGACATCTGCCATACGCTCGAAACCTAATTTATCACTTAAATCAATTTCATACTTATTTTCATCTTTCATATTAATAACAATTCTACCTTTATCAGCTGCCCCTTCATACAATTTGTATTTTTTAATTAACAGTTTTCTTATTTTGAAATCAAGTTCCTTCAATGATACTTCTTCCTTTTGAATAAAGAAAAATTCATCATACGAAAAACCGTCTTTATCGTCTATTTTTTTAACTAGTAAGTTCGGCGTTCTTAGAGACTCAAATATTGATTTTACATTTTTCTTTGTTACACCACTAACACTAAATATTCTTCCATCTAAATCTACTAATTCCGGTACCGCAAAGACATCTAAACCATGTGTTTTTTCTTTGTATTTATTTTCATCTTTTCCCAATAAAAACACTTGGAACTTTTGATTTTGTTGGTTAAAAAGCAAAACGTTAGAGTCATAATAACCTTGACTTTGGCCACTAACATTTGTTAACTCATAACTAGGTCCTGAATAGTATTGATGTAACTTGTTTGTATCATATAAACGGTTCATTTTTTCATACTTTCCTTTTGCATTAACCGATTGATTTTCTGTTATCATTACACTTGTTGTTAATATTCCTAATACAAATATCGCTTTAGCTATCGCTGTAAATTTCATATTCATATGCTCCAATCTTAATATATTGGATTGCTTTTATTACGTAATTTGAATAATACACATTTATTATAAAGGGCATTGAGACAGACTGACATTAACACTCGTTTAATTAAAATTAAATCATGGTTAATGAAGAACTAATTAATATTCAATGGACATCACTTTCAGAAGTAATGTGAATTTTTAGTACGCTCATACCCTGCGTTATAAAACGTAAAAAAAGCCTAACGACAAGGTTGTTTTAAATACGCTCCTTTATGTAAGGTGTACGTATCTATTCAACATTTCATCGCTAAGCTGCTTCAAATTTATTACTTTAGAGTCATTGATTACTTACTTTAAATTTGATTAATAGTCACTGCTATATTTTGAATATCCTTACTATTCAACACATCGCCCATGTGCTCGAATTGCAATTTATCACCTAAATCAATTTCTTGCTTTTCTCCATCTTTCAAATTGAAAGTGATCTTACCGTATTTAGTCGTACCTTTATATAAACCATAATTTTTAACTAAATGTTGTCTAATTTTGAAATCAAGTTCTTTCAGTGAAACTTCTTCTTTATTAATTAAAAATGATTCAATTGATGCATCTAAATTTCCGCCATACACTTTTTTTATAAATAAAGGTGTATTAGTTTCAGAAGATTGGTTATTTTTCTTCGTTACACCACCAACAGTAGATAGTCTACCGTTTGGATCAATTAATTCTTTTACCACAAAGACATTCTGGCCTTCAAGGCCTTCTTTATATTTATCTTTATCTTTTCCTGATAAGAATAATTGGTGATTTTGATTTTCTTGGTTAAAGCGTACAACGTTAGAACCGTTATAATTTTCAACCTTACCACTAATATTACTGAATTCAAAACTTTCTGATGAGTAGTATCGATGTAAGTCTTTAATATCATATAAATGTTGTACTCTCTCTTGCTTTTCTTTTGCTTGCACTGCTTGGCCTTCTGATGTAATCACACCAGTAGTTAATAAGCCTAATGCCAATGTTGCTTTAGCTAACGTTTTTAATTTCACAGTACTATTCTCCCAATCTATTTATAAATTTTGTCTTAATATATTTTTATATGATTATTTCAATTACGTAATACGAACAATCTACTATCATTATATAAGCGGAATACTAAGCTATGAATTAACCTCTTTTTAACTATTTTTGAACCAACGTTAAGTTAGTTAATGAAATCCTAACAGTATTAATTATTTTTTATAACACAATACTAATTTTTTAACTATTCACACTTTCCCTCAATTTAATTATGTTTTCCACATTGTTTCATGTCACGAAAAGGACAACGCGCGACTATAAGTATCAACCGTTTTTCCAAAAACTTGATCATAAACCCGCTCCTTTTTTCATCATAACAAAACAAAAAAGAAGCTAAGCAATATGTTATCGCTTAACTTCCCTACAATTACTAGTCTGCTTGTCCAAAGATTATTTATATTCTAGCTCAACATTAATTTCTTTGATTTTGGTACCATCTATCGTGTCACCCATGCGATGCGGTTGTAATTTTTTTGTAAGTTCGAAAGTATAAAACTTATCATCTTCCATTTTAACTACAATTTTACCTTTTCTATGGTTAATTGCATCGTATAAATTCTCTTCTTTCATCAATTTTTGTCTTAATTTAAAATCTAACTCTTTTAACGAGATTTCTTCTTTTGTAATTTTAAATTTACTATCTTTAGTTGATGTAGTATCTCTGTCTGCTTTTCTTGTTACTTTAACATCGACTTCTCTTTCTTTAAATTCTTTACTATTTGTCTTACTTATACCGCCAATTGAATATTGTCTTCCTTTAACAGGTTCTTCTTCTATGACTAAAAATGCATCTAGGTCCCCGTATACATCTGATTTGAATTTCTTACTATCTTCACCTAGTAGCCCAATATAATAATCTTTAAGATTTTTCCATACATATGCACCTTTATCAGTTAAATGTTGTCTATACAGACCATCTACATTTATTAACTCTATACTTGGCTTGCTATAGTAGTATTTTAATGATTTATAATTGTGTTGACCTTGAGTTGATTCTGCCGCTTTTACTGTTTGACTTTCTGTTGTTATTACACCAGTAGCTAACAATCCCAATACTAATGTTGCTTTAGCTAACGCTTTTAATTTCATAGTACTATTCTCCCAATCTATTTATAAATTTTGTCTTAATATATTTTTATATGATTATTTCAATTACGTAATACGAACAATCTACTATCATTATATAAGCGGAATACTAAGCTATGAATTAACCTCTTTTTAACTATTTTTGAACCAATGTTAAGCTAATTAATGGAATCCTAACAGCGTTAATCTATTTTTTAAACTTAACGCAGCTTTTTTAACTATTCACACTTTCCCTCAATTTAATTATGTTTTCCACATTGTTTCATGTCACGAAAAGGACAACGCGCGACTATAGGTATCAACTATTCCCACAAGCTTTATTGGTGTTTTTATTATTCATCGATACGCTTCTTTTTCATCTCTCCAACACAAAAAAGAAGCTAAGCAACTTATGTTGCCTAACTCCTCTATACTATCCATATTTTACTATTATCCATATTTCATTGCATTATCTAATGTTGGCTTCTATTTTTTCAATATTTCTACCGTCAATGACGTCACTCATGCGATTTGTTTGTAATTTTTTATTAAGTTCAAACGTATAATAGCCGCCATCTTTCATTATCACTTTTATCTTACTATCTTTAGGAAACTTTTTATACAGATCAAAATTTTGAATTAAATACTGTCTCAATTTAAAGTCGAGTTCTTTAAGTGAAATCTCTTCTTTATAAATGTAGTGTACTCTACCGTACGTAGCAATCCCGTCACCTTCATCTCTCTTGATTTGAAATCTTGGTGCGTTTATATAATCATAATAAGCGTCTTGATTTTTCTTAGTGACACCACCATATGAAAACACTGTGCCATTACGGTTTTCCGCTTCTTTAACTACAAATATATCTAATCCCGGATTTTTGCGTGCTTTAAATCTTTCAATATCTTTATCAAATATCTGTACTCTTGTGAATTTTCTATTTTTATCAAAGATAAGGTAATGCTTGCCACCTTTGCTATAACGATAACCAGTAACATTTTTAAGTTCCTTACTTGCGCCACTATAGTAATCTCTTAAGTCAAAGATATCTTTTGTCACATTTTCATATTTTGCTTTATGTTCACTCGCATTTACAGTTTGATGCAATGACGTTATTGTTCCTGTTGCTAAAATACCTAATGCTAAACTTGCTTTCGCAATTGCTGTCATTTTCATAGTTGTATGCTCCATTTGTAATTATTAGATTTGTTCGCTTACGTCTATTGAATCATACAGCTTTATTATAGTTAGCGTATTTGACCTTTCACATTAAACCATGTTTAATAATCATTGAATCATTATTAAGTAAATTAAGGAATCTATAATGTTCGTTAAATAAAACTGATCCCGTTGTGCTTCACACCCGATAGATAGGGATTTACAGATAAATTCAGGTCTCTTCCACGTCATATTTGGACCCATCGAAAATTCGGGTTCTCAAATCATCGAACATAACAAAAGAAGCTAAGCAACATGTAGGCCGTTGTCACTTAACTTCTTGTTTTTCCGATGACAGCTTCTATTTAGAGAATGTCATGATTATTTTATATTCACTTCAATGTTATCAATATTAGTGCCATCTATGACATCTGCCATGCGATTTTCTTGTAATTTTTTGTGTAATTCAAACGTGTACTTCCCACCGTTTTTCATTTTAATAACAATTTTACCTGAACCAACGTTACCGTACAGATTATTTTTTTCAATAAGTTGTTTTCTCAATTTAAAATCAAGTTCTTTCAAGGAAATCTGTTCTTTAGTAATCTTGAATTCTGAAACATCATGAGAGATTGTACCTTTATTATCTTCCTTAGTAATTCTTACTCCTGCTTTGTGATCAACTTTTTTACTATTACTCTTTGTGATACCACCGACAGAATATTTTTCGAGATTGTAATTATTTTCTTCTAAAACGACAAATACATCGACATTCCTATGTACTCCTTCACCATATTTATTATCATCTTTACCAACTAAAGCAATTTTATATATGAAATAATCTGGGACAACATTCATAAATCTTATTGTCGTCCATTTTTTTAAAATAATACCAATCTCACTTTTAAATTCTAAACTTGGTTTCGTATAATACGCTCTTAAATCTTTGAATTTAGGATTTATTTCTGTTGGTACTTGTTTTGTGGTTGGCGATTGTGGTGGTGATGTGTCTACATTAGACGAAGGTGGTGTTGTCGCGTTTGGTTTTGATTGCGGTGCTTCCACTTTAGTTGAAGATGGTGTTGTTGCATTTGCTACTTGTTGCGGTGTTTCCACTTTAGTTGAAGGCGGTGTTGTCGCATTTGCTGCTTGCGTTGTCGTTGTGATTACACCTGTTGTTAAAAGGCCTAGTGCTAAACTTGTTTTAGCAATTGTTGTTATTTTCATAGTTGTATGCTCCATTCGTAATTATTAGATTTGTTCGATTACATTCATTGAATCATACAGCTTTATTATAGATGGCGCATTGCTCCATTCACATTAAACCTTGTTTAACTATATTTGAATCATCGTTAAGTAAATTAAGAAATCCATAATGTTCGTTAAATAAAAATGATTTTGATGTGATTCAACACTTGGCACATTTGAAGTTTCGTCACTTTTAAGACATAGAAATGCCACTTTTACAAACAAATGAATATTCGTCTTTTTACATCATTACGCATAATAAAAGAAGCTAAGCAACATGTAAACCGTTGTCACTTAACTTCTTGTTTTTCCGATGACAGCTTCTATTTAGAGAATGTCATGATTATTTTATATTCACTTCAATGTTATCAATATTAGTGCCATCTATGACGTCTGCCATACGATGCTCTTGCAGTTTTTTGTGTAATTCAAACGTATATTTCCCACCGTTTTTCATTTTAATAACGATTGTTCCTGAACCCATGTTACCGTAAAGATTATGTTTTTCAATAAGTTGTTTTCTCAATTTAAAATCAAGCTCTTTCAAGGAAATCTCTTCCTTAGTAATCATGTATTCTGAAACATCGCGTGAAATCATACCTTGATTATCTTTTTTAGTAATGCTTAATTCTACTTTGTGATTAACTTTTTTACTATTAGTCTTCGTGATGCCACCGACAGAATATTTTTTCAATTGATATTTATTGTCTTCTAAAACGATAAATACATCGATATTATCGTAAGGTCCATCTTTATATTTTTTCTCATCTTTTCCAACTAAAGCTATTTTATAGATGAACCTATTTGGAATAACATTCATAAACCTAACCGTCGTCCATGGTTTGAGCAAAAATCCAAACTGCTTTTCAAATTCAAAACTCGGTTTCGTGTAATACGCTCTTAAATCTTCATATTTAGGAGTCATATCTGTTTGTGCTTGTTTTATGGTTGGAGATTGTGGTGTGTCTGATTTAGTAGATTGCATTGGTTGTGGCGTGTTTGTTGATGGAGGTGTTGTCATTTTAGTTTGCTGCGTTGTAGATTCGGTTGTCGTTTGTGATTGTTCTTGTTTAGGCGCTGGCGTTGCTGATATATTAAGCGTTTTCTGCTCTTCTTGTTTAGGTTGTGATATTTTTTCTATTTTGGAAGCTGAGGTTTTTTCCTCATTAGTATTTGGTGCCTTTTCGAGTTTAGGCGTGCGTTCTTGTCTTGTGTTAGCTGCTTGTGTTGTCGCTGAATTTGCACCTGCTGTTATGTTTATCATTGCTAATCGCTCTGCTTTAAGCGTTGGTACTTTGTCAACTTTAGTTGATTGTATTTTTTCTGCTTTGACCGATTGCGTCGTTACTGTAATTGCGCCTGTTGTTAAAAGCCCTAGTGCTAAACTGGTTTTAGCAATTGTTCTCATTTTCATAATTGTATGCTCCAATCTATATTATATTCGATTGTCTTTTTACGTAATTTGAATCATACAACATCATTATAGATGGCATTCTAAGATAATCACATTAAACCCCTTTTAACAATTATTGAAGTATTATTAAGTAATTTAAGCAAAAAATAATGAGTGATTATGAGGTTAATATAGCGTTTCTATGTGCCTTTGAAATGATTTTTAAGCATTAAAAAGAAGTTAAGCAACGTTTGATCGTCACTTAACCTCTCTATTTCAATTTCAAATTATTTCGTCGTCAAGTATGTGTGTTATGCTTTTCTAACTTTGATTTCAATTCTATCAATATCTGTGACATTGATAACATCGGACATCCGGTCTTCTTGTAACTTTTTATCCAATTCAAATGTATACTTTCCGTAGTATTTCTTTTTGACGGTAATTTTCCCTGTACTCATTTCACCGTAAAGACCATAATTATCAATAAGGTATTTTCTTAATTTAAAATCAATCTCTTTCAATGACATTGCTTCTTTATCTATTTTAAATGGGAAAAAGTCATAATCATATTCACCAATATGATCTGCTTTAATAACTCTTGCTTCTGCTATTAGGTCGACAGCTTTATCGTTTGCACTCGTGATACCGCCAATGGAGTACTTTGCACCTTCAAATCTCTTATCCTCATTAACGTAAAATATATTAAGATTACGATGTACACCCGTATGATAATGTTGCTTATCTTTGCCAATTAAAGCAATATTATTAACAGAATTACCATCTATGATATTCATAAATTTAATACTTGGTTGAATGAAACTGATATAACCTGTCACATTTTTATATTCAATACTAGGTTGAGTATAATAAGCTTTTAATTTTTTGCTATTTTCACTTATTACAATAGGTTTCTTTTCGGCATGAACTGGTTTTTCCGTTGTAGTGTTTACACCTGTTGCTAATATTCCTAATAACAAACTTATTTTTACAATTGATTTCATTTTCATAGCTGTATGCTCCAATCTATTATAATTAGATTGTTTTATTACGTAATTTGAACCATACACCCATATTATAGGAGCTGTATTCAGATATTCACATTAACCTGTTTTTAACTATTCATAAAATATGATTAAGCTATTTAAGCAAAAGATAATGCGTGGTGCGACTGTTTGTGTGAGTTTTGTAACTTTTCCCCTCAAAAAAAGAAGCTAAGCAACAGTACGTCGCTTAACTTCCATATATTTCCATAACAAGCACTATTCAACATAGCGCTTTGTTGTTAGAAAGTATTATTTCATTTCTACTAGAATTTTTTGTATTTGTCTGCCATCGATAGACTCGCCCATACGTTCTTTTTCAAGTTTTTGACTTAAATCGATTGTATGTGTTGTGCCATCATTCATTGTAATTGTAATTTGACCTTGTTTAAGACCATTTGAATACAAGCCACTTTGACTAATTAATTGCTTTCTTAATTTAAAATCAAGTTCTTTTAGTGAGATGTCTTCTTTATAAATTTGGTATAGACTACTTTGTGGTTCTTCTTTACCTTTCTTGATTTCAAGGATTGGTGTGTGTATATAGTCATAATACACTCCTCTATTAGTTTTTGTTATGCCACCAATCGAATGATTATCAGCTTGTCTACCGTTTCCTTCTCTAACGACAAACACATCTATATCTGGGTTAACTTCTTCATTATATTTATCTTTATCAGAACCAACTAAAGATATTTTATTATATTGTCCATTGTATATAAAATCAATAAATCTATCTTTACCTTCAATAAATCCATATCCAGTTACTTTTTTATATTCAAAACTTGGTCCATTATAATAAAGTTTTAAATCAGCCTCACTTTGTTGTTTAACTTCTGTTTTCGCTTGTACTGATTGTACATTCGATGTAATTACACCTGTTGCTAACATTCCCAATGCTAAACTTGCTTTTGCTATCGCTTTAAATTTCATAATTTTTAGCCCCAATCTATTTAAATTTGATTTTTCAATTACGTAATATGAACAATCTACCTACATTATATTGAGGCGCTATCCCCTTTCAAATTAAACCTCATTTAACTAAACTTGAATCATTGTTAAGGTAATTAATAAAATGCTAACTGTTATTAATCAATTCTTATCCGTCGAGACTCTTTTTTATACAAATCACACTTTATACCATTTTTATTTTAAAAACTGTAAAACTTTCAGACACAAAACAGACATCATATTGTCGTAGTACCTGATTAAAATTTCCAAAGATATTAGTGATACACATCAACTAAAACGCGTCATTACGGTATTTTCAACATTAATAACATATACGTATTTACTATACACAGCGATAATAAATACAGATTACAATTTTTTATAAAATCAAATGTTTTGAAAACAATCGAATAAGTATTATGTTATGTATATAAAGATTAGGAGATGAAGTGAATGAATATTATGTTAACAGGTGCTACAGGTCATTTAGGCACACATATTACAAATCAAGCCATTGCAAATCACATAGATCATTTTCACATTGGTGTTAGAAATGTTGAGAAAGTTCCAGAAGATTGGCGCGGAAAAGTTCCTGTTCGACAATTAGATTATTTTAATCCCGAAAGCATGGTAGAGGTATTTAAAGGAATGGATACCGTTGTGTTTATTCCAAGTATTATCCATCCATCATTCAAACGTATTCCTGAAGTGGAAAATTTAGTATATGCGGCAAAGCAGAGCGGCGTTGCTCATATCATTTTCATAGGTTATTACGCAGATCAGCATAATAATCCATTCCATATGAGTCCTTATTTTGGTTATGCAGCACGTCTATTGGCAACAAGTGGCATTGACTATACGTATGTAAGAATGGCAATGTACATGGATCCACTTAAACCCTATTTACCAGAATTGATGAATATGCATAAACTGATTTATCCAGCTGGTGATGGTCGTATTAATTATATTACTAGAAATGATATTGCTAGAGGTGTCATTGCTATTATTAAAAATCCAGATACTTGGGGCAAACGCTATTTATTATCAGGCTACAGTTATGATATGAAAGAACTTGCTGCAATTTTATCTGAGGCATCAGGCACAGAAATTAAATATGAGCCCGTTTCATTAGAGACATTTGCAGAAATGTACGATGAACCTAAAGGCTTTGGTGCATTATTGGCATCAATGTACGACGCAGGAGCAAGAGGACTATTAGACCAAGAATCCAATGATTTCCAACAATTAGTCAATGATCAACCACAGACACTGCAATCATTTTTACAAGAAAATATTTAATAATAAAGGAGCGTTACAGTGAATATCATCTCAACAATTTTAATCATATTTGTGGCATTAGAGTTTTTCTATATTATGTACCTTGAAACGATTGCTACAACTTCCAAAAAGACTAGCGAGACATTTAATATAAGCGTCGATAAATTGAAAGACAAAAATATTAACCTACTTTTGAAGAACCAAGGCGTATATAACGGTTTAATCGGAATTTTGCTAATATACGGTTTGTTTATCAGCAGTAATCCAAAAGAAATATGCGCAGCTATTTTAGTGTATATCATTGGCGTTGCTATTTATGGTGGCCTTTCAAGCAATATTAGTATCTTTTTCAAACAAGGTACATTGCCAGTATTGGCACTCATATCAATGCTTTGGTAAATATTGGTGTTTGGGGGTTTGGAGGTTTGGAGGTTTGGAGGTTTGGAGGTTTGGAGGATGTGAGCGAATTGGGTGTGGACTTTAGACTCAGAGTATTTCATCCTAATTATTTCAAGCAGAGGTGACAGTAACGTTGCCTCTGTTTCCTTATAGAAAAATTATTTAATGACGAAAACCCATATCTGATTTAATTTTTAGCTGATAAATACTAATAGCTATAAACGTCTGTAAAGTAGAAGATGCGTTTTAAAAAAATTATTATTTAAATAGTTGATTTAAATAAAATTTAAATTTTTCATCACAAGTACGCCTACCATCAATGTGTAATGACAAGTTGTTTCTAATATCTGCCCCTAAAGAATCTAATACAAAATCAATTCCTTCTGTTCTTGCTAGTTTAGCAGCAGGTACAAAATCGCTATCACCAGCTATTAAAATAATTTTATCTACTTGATGTTTAAATGATAATGAAGCTATGTCTAAACCTATTTTCATATCAACACCTTTTTGTTGTAATGATAGGGAAAAATCTTTTTCTTTCAAATCATTTAAATCGATACTTCCATTTAATAATTTTTTTGTAATAGAGTATTTTAAGTTGTATTCAACTGAATACTCACTCAACTCTCCTAACCTCAATGCTACCTTTCTTTTTTTGCTCATTTCTTTGAAAAAGTCTTCTGTCCACTTTTTCGTATCAGTATTGGAAAAATTTACATTCTTTTTTAATAAGGGGTGATAAACTATCTTATCAATAGGAGGACAATCATAGTAAAATATTCTGTATAATTTATTATATATTTCTTCTTTGAAATGTGTCTCTTTTAAGTGTCTATTGCAATAACTATATAACTCGTCAGCTCTTTCTTTCGCTGTAACTTTTCCGTAGACTTTTGCGCTTATCTTTCTATAGTATCCACCATCTACTAAAATGGCTACTTTTTCCATTACATCACTCCTTTATATCAAAAAATCCATGATTTCGAAATTCCCGTATGGTGGGGTTCCTACTCTCATGGATCTGTTAACAAAATTATCTGTACCGATATATTATCACAACTTGAATATCATTTCAACGATTTTAAAAAATATTTTATAAAGTATCTTACAACTTAAATGTTTGGTTTATTACGTATATCCTCAATACTTACTTTTCATGTACTATCGTTTCATTCATGTTTTGGTCAAAAAACGTATTTTCATCATAAACTTTTATACCTTCATTAATGAGTAAAGCAGTTGCCACACCTACACCCTTTTTCTTATTTCCTGTAAAATTCCCATCATATATCTCTTGTGATCCACATGATGGGCTATTTGCTTTTAAAATAACTGTATCACATTGATATTTTTTCAAAATTTTTAATGTAACTATTGCTCCATGTTTATAATCGTCAGTTACGTCTTTGTTCGAAATAGTAACAACCTTTGCAGCGTCATTCCATACATCAAAACCATCGCCACCAATAATTTCTGCAGGTTCTCTAGGAATTAATAATCCACCAAGTAATTCTGGACATGCGTGAATAGCTTTTCCGCTGTCTATTAATTTTTTCAATCTAACATTCAATTGATTACCACCATCGTATCTTACATTATCGCCTATCAAACACGAACTAATTAAAATCATCCCAACCACCTATAAATCTATTTGTTTTAATTTATTTGTCGTATCGCTAATGCCCCTTATGCTTCTCTTTTGCTTTAACCTTTTTAATTTCTCTTTTTCTTTTTTGAAATGCATCACGTTTTTCTTTATAGCGCTTCCGCTTTTGCTTTTTCTTTAATTCTAATTCTTTCTTAATAGCTATTTGTGCTTGGGTAGAATATTTAGGTTTCTTTTGCTCCTTAGCAATTTGTCGTTGTAGTTTTTTCGGGTTTACTTTTCTAGAAATATTTTTCGTATAAACAATAGTTTGCACATCATCAATCATTTTCATTAATTGATGATGAATAAAATCCAATACCTCTATATCATCAGGTTCATTCCCAAATGTGTATTGGATAAATTTAGATTTATTTTCCATTTTATATTCTACCAATGCTACAAAAAATTGCCCATTGTAAAAAATAGATAGCTCCATGCTATCCCTCCTCTAGTTTTATTAGAAATGACGGACGACCCGAGGAGGAAGGTTACTGACAGTTTTAAAACTGCATTGGGACTACCAACCCAATTGTGTTTTTACACTTCTATATACAGAATATATTGCACAACGTTACATGTAAACTGTAATTTTAAAAATTCACATTACAGAAGGTATATGTAAATAACGCTAATAAAATATTAACAGGGAAATACTTACACCCCATTAGTGTTGATTGGCATTGCATAATGCTTTTAAACAAATAATTTGGTAACAATAAGAAACGATTTACACAAAGGTAATTGTATAGTAAAATTATTTTATAATACTTAAATTGAATTGTACAAGGAGTGAATATCATGGTACCAGAAGAAAAAGGTTCTATTACTTTGTCAAAAGAAGCAGCTATCATATTTGCAACTGCAAAATTCAAACCATTTCATAATAGAATTAAAAATAACCCACAAAAAACAAATCCATTTCTTAAATTACATGAAAACAAAAAATCTTAATCACTTTATTTATAGCATTTCTGATCTCAGAAATTTAATAAAGGACAACGCCCTCTTTCATAACTATATAAGTCAAGAAACCAAGAAATTCCAAACATCTTTAAACCCTTCAATAGCACATTTCCTAAAACATAAAGCAATAAAAATGAACGATCAAAATTCCATACGTACGTATTTAATTATAGATAAATCAGACCTTGAAATAATGGGATACTTCTGCTTAAAAATTGTAAATATAAAGCTTGAAAAAGACGTTAGTGGAAAAACGAAAAAAGATATTGATTTAGATAAAAATATTCAATATGATTTGAATACTAATACTATGGATGATAAGGGCAGATACGTCGATGAAAATGGAAAACTAATAAATAAGGATTATGACGTTTTCGTAGAACAATTTGAAAATGAAGAATATGAAGCTACATTAATCGACAAAGAAACTGGCGAAATAATAAAATTCAACTCAATTGAAGCTAAATCTTCTGCATTGCCATTAGTAATATTAGCTGCTGTAGCTGATACGGAATAAACTATGCAATTAAAACATATGGAAAAAAAGCAACTCAAACCGCTATCAAAACAAAGAGTTTTGGTAAATTTTTACCTTCTGTAGCCAATCTAGGAGCTAATAAAAGAAAACATATTCTTGCTAGTAAACATAATTGGAATAAAGTTACTAAAAACAATTGGAAAGATGTTTCTAAAGTAATGTCGCATGTTATGAGGTATGGAAAGCAAAGCCGATACAAAAAGTCCGCATACCAAAAAACACTTGTCATGAGTGATAGAACTGTAGTCATAACTTATACACGAAAAAATGGCAATATATATATCGAATGGATGGGTTAAATAAATGAAAAGCGTTAACATTCTATTAAATTTATTACCAACTGAATTAAAAAATATGTTAGAGAATAAAGATATGGAGAATATTCTAACATACTTTATGTCGAACGAAATTTCAGATGAAAAATTAGTATCATATTTATCAAATCTTGCGAATCAAATAAATACAATTGAATATCATGAAATGGTCGCAAGCATCTATCACTTTCATTTCAATTACATAGATAATGCCTATGATTTAGCATACTATCATTATTGGCAATCGTTAGAGATTTCGCAATTTAATAATGCTAATTTATTATACGAATTTTTAGAAATCCTTGGAGAACCAGACTTTAATATGATTTCACATGAGAATATTCAATTGGTCGCAAATAAAATTCTTGAAAGAGACCCTAATAATAAGTTAGCAATTAAATATATTAACTAAAAAACTACTAGGCATAAGGAATGATGGACATTTAATTTCATCGTTCCTTTTGTATTTCTAATATGCTTCGTTGTATCCATCTACAAATATTTCACTTCAAAAATCCAATATTATTTCACTACCTTTAAAAAATAAAACCATACAGTACTTGCTATTACAATAACTACGAAATTGCTAACAAGTCAAATTCTATAACAATTCACAACATACTAATACTACTTGTTTTATATATCATTTTAATATATAAAATTACTCCTTTTTTACCTTTAAAAATGACCTCACTCTTAAATTAATAGGTGCTGTGGTTTGGTCATTTATATTATTATATAAAAATGGCGACCAACAAAGGCCGCCTAAACAATTAAAACAATCTATCCATCGTATCAAACAATTAAATGATGCCATGATTCAATTAGCACAACAACTCAATTATTTTAAAAATATTCATTCGATACCTGGTATTGATATCAATCAGGTAATACACACTTTAAAGATACCATCAACTAGCGTGATAATAAAAAGCAAGATATATCAAACTTATTTATATAATTCTCTAACAACTTCTTCTATTAATTTATCACCACGATTTTTGATCATTTTTATTAAACTATCATATTTTTCATCAATTATATCTATTTCAATAGTATCTATTGTTCTTTTATCTGGATAAAAACTGTTGTTAACATACTGATTTTCTATAGTTCCCGTAATAGATGCCTTATCAATATCTATTGCTGAATAAAGAAATTTTTCTTTTTTTCTTCTATTAATACCAGAGTCAAGTAACATGATGTTACCTAAAGATCCAGCAGGGATTATTGCATTACCTTTATGCAGCTTGTATAATTTTCTTGAAAAAATATGTTCATAATCTAAATTATCATTCAAAGATGAATAGAAGCTTCTAAATTTATTAGCAATAAAAGTAATGATCATCTTCTCATCCGTTTGAATATTAATACTTGTCTTATTTATATTCTCTTCATTCCATCTAAGTAGCTCATTTCTAAACACTTCTTTTGCTAACGGCTTTAAATATCTATTGTTTTGAGATATGTATATATCCATTAATTTTCGATCACCTGTTCCTGACCAGTACTTTCTTATCACATCATAAATTGCATAAATTATGATATTAGACAAAATCACTTGTTGATTTTTTTCAAAGATTTAGTTTGTTTAATAGAAAATGTGTTTTTATTTTCATCTAATTCAATACTATACGATGAGATCCATAAAGATGAAAAGAATGACATTATTTGTAATCTAGTAAAAGATTTAGTTTCATATTTATCTTCTCTTGACGATACTACCATAGAGAAAGCTTCTTTAAACTTGTTATTTATTATTTTATATATCTTCACAATTTTTTCAAACAAGATTTCTATATTATTTTTATTCTTCATATATTGATATTTATATGGTAACTCATTCATCTTATTTGTAGGAATGCCAAATACAATTAGCATTGTTTGAAATCCTAATTCATTGCATATATCTTCTGTTGACTCTTTAAAAAATGCTTGTAATTCATCAGAAATCACTTTACCAAGTCCATAACATAATTCAGATAAATTAATTACTCTTGACGTCTCCATTTCTTTAGGGTCAAAATTTTCAATTAAGATACCTCTATCATTATTTAATCTTTCGTACCTTTCTATTACATTTTTAAGTATCTCATCACTATACTTTAAATCTCCCAATTCAACTTCATATCTGTCCCAATGTGCAGCAAAAACTTGATACTTCGATAACTTTTTACCTCCACTGTTTAACCTTTGAAAAACTTCTGCCAATTCAGTCTCTTCTCCTTCAAAGAAGATACACGGAATCTTGACATTACTAATATCTAGTTGATTATTAAAATAAGTAATAACATCTGACTGTATTTGAGTGATTTCATCTCTAATATCTGTTTCACCTAATACTGGAAATTTATCCACCATTTTTTTAGCTAGTTCATTTACTTTTACATTTTCTTTTGTAGAATCAATATATTTTTCAATAATTTTCAGCAGAATATCTTCGGCATAATTAACTACTTCTGCTTTTGTACTCTCTGATGCCCCTTTATACAATTCAGCAATTTTCAATGTAAAATCTTCAAATTCAATATAGTTTGTTGGATTCTCCATGAAATCTACCATTGTAGAATACCTTTGCAGGCCATCAATAAGACTGTATTTATTATCATTTTCATATTCGTATAACAGAATAGAACCAAAAGGAAAACCATCTTTCAGCGTTGAGAAAAATTCTTGCTTTTGATTATTAGACCAAACTAGTGCTCTTTGAAAAGTTGGTAACTTTAATTTTCCTTCTAACTCTTCAAACGTTCTTGTTTCTATTCTATATCCCATCCAAACCTCTCCTTTTATCTCAAATACGAATTAAATAGCTATAAAACTATAAAAATTGCTAGAAATATGACATACAAATATATTATAAATTGAAATGTTGTTAAAATACAATATCTTTTCCATTTACATCTTATGTTTAAAGATCAATAGTACTACAACTATTTAAGGATAGATATACATTCTAAGTTTTTAAATACATTCTTCAGTTATATTTGTATATTCCAAATGTTTATTAATAGCATTTCTGATCTCAGAAATGCCATTAAGGACAACGCCCTCTTTCATAACTATATAAGTCAAGAAACCAAGAAATTCCAATCATCTTTAAACCTTTCAATAGCACATTTCCTAAAACATAAAACAATAACAATGAACGATCAAAATTACTTACGTGCGTATTTAATTATAGATTTGTCAATTTCAAGTGATTTAGCCATAACTATAAATTTTCCTATTACAAAAAAAGGCCAGCTATGTTTCGCATTGTTAAGAGGCGTTAGCTGACTTCTGATAAATTAATATTAATCTAAGTGTTATTAATTTTCAAATATAATTCCATTAATATTTGAAATAAATCATCAATTCTATAATTTAAAATACATCTATCCTCAAATCTCACTATATCTTCAATAAATATAGGTACTAATATTGGAATATCAACAATTAAAAGTAAAAAGCTATTTACAATCTATTCGTCTTATTATATATATGTCTGACATTATGACTTATTCACATAAGTATAATAGATTTCTTCCGAGACATACTCTGTTGATTGGAGAACATGTTCATACTCATTTTCAATTACAAAATAATTTACAAATAAAAAATAGCTCTACATCTATATAAACTTATATATGTTCGAGAGAAAGACAAAATCGACTTTCTTTATACTTGTTTACTGATCGCCACTGTTTTTTTGAAACGAATGAACTTAACTAAATATAGTAAATAAGCAATAAATATAAACAGATTAGAAATTAATATTTGCATCGTGCTGATATTACCAAATTTTATACTAATTATTACCCATGATATTATTACTAAAAATAAGAACGAACATACCCATAGATTAAAAAATTTTTTCATGGTATCACTCCTACACTATTAGCAGAATGTGGCTCCACCGGTTAGACCACCGCCGACAGCACCACCAACAGCTCCAACTACGCCTCCACTAACTGTCCCAATTACTGGAATAGTAACTGTTCCTACTCCTGCACCTGCAAGACCTAAAGTAGTGCCTCCTGTCACTGCGCCACCCGCTATACCAGAAACGCATTTCCCTACTCCACGTTCTTTTTGTGTTTTCTGCACATAAAAACCTAATTTACCGTCTTTTTCAAAATAAATTAACGTAACATTTTTACCATTTTTATCTTTTGCAGTTGATGGCAAAATTTCCTTTTTACCAGTCTTTACATCTTTTAGTGTTGCCACTCCGAACTCCTTTTATATAAAGAAAGAATCCCACATATACTCAAAAGGCATACTAGAGTTCTCTACATAATCTATAGACTCATTTTAACCATTTACAATATACAAGTAAATAAATCAAATAAACCTTTTCGTTTTTAGTAAGTTTTTATTTCTCCGAAAAATTTTATTAAACGATATGCATGATTTCAATCTAGATTGATTTTTCAACTACTTACCGAGCTTTCCATAAACTATGTCGTTTTCTTACATATGTTTCAATCTTCGACCAATCTCAAAGATAGATTGATCGAAGATGTTGAAGTCGTGTTTCACGACGCCACATTTACGATTAACATATCTAGTTATCCAAATTCCTCTTCCACTGTAACAGTGGCGTTTCCCAGCGCATAATAATCTCTAACAATCTTAATAGATTTAAATAAATTAACGACTCTTAACAGTTAAGAATAATATTCTGACACTTATGCAAAACAATTAAATTTAATAGCAATCTCTTCTAAACTATTTTATGAACGGGATGGCAATATGGTAATCAAGTTCATGTGAAAAATTTATTAGTTACTGGCTACACAACTGGAATTTTGAAAATCATAGGGCAAATGTTACTTGCTGTAGCAATTTTTTCACTAACTATTTATTTTGCTTATATAATGGAATCTTTACTTTTTGGGTTCTTACAAACAGTCACTTCATTAGTACTTTTAATATGTTCACTTGTATTAGCTTGGACTTCTTTCATAGTTACATTACTTTTAATAATTGTGTTAAGTGGCATTTTCTATTTTGGTGAAAACGATTAATTAAATTATTAAATGCTAGTTATACGAATTAGGACCTTTCACTCACTTTGTTTTTTTAATGATTATTTACTTATATTTCAAACATTTGGTTTTGCAAATTCACTATTAAAGGAGATAAATGTATAATGAAAATCACAAAAGCTATTGGTTCACTAGTCTTGACTGCCGTTTTATTAACGTCTGTTTCACCTTTAACTAACGCAAATGAAATACAGACAAACAATACAAAAACTGCTCACCAAAGTTATGAAAATATAAATGGTGTGAAAATTAATCGCAATCCTAACTTGCCAATGAATCCAGAAGCACAACAACGAATTGGCGGAACAAAAGTAGTTAAAACTGCTATAAAGCTAATTATTAATAATAGGGGCAAAGCAAAAAATGTCATACAACAAGTTGGTGGCAAAAAAGCTGCAACTATTTTTGATAAAGGGTATTCAGGTATTGTAAAAGAATTGAAACCATTGCTAAAATGGTCAGAAGTACCAGCTAACGCTGTCGGTGATGCAGTTAAACGAGGCGCAATAAATGCCGGTCTAAGTAAAAGTGATGCTGGAATAATCTCAACTGTAGTCAAAGAAGCCATTGCATGGTTATTCTAAAATGTTAAAGGAGTGTTTCATATGCTTGAAGATAACGGCGATATCAGATTGCTATATCAATCAATAGAAGAACTTGCTTCAGTTTTGGGTCAAAGTCAATTCGAAACTAAAACTGTCAGCTTAATATTTGTACAAATGGACTTAAGATATAGTGTTTTCGAAAAAGTGCAAACTGATTTTATGAAGTATTTAGCACATAAAAATTCTGATGAAATAAAATATATAGACTTAATCAAAATAATAGAAAATGCATTACCTGAAGATAAAGAACTTAGTATCAATGTGATTAATTCCATTATTATTGGTTTCGCTAATAACTATTACCCAATATTGCAAAGTTTAGTACCGGAAATACAAAGTAGTTATGGCATAACCATAAATAAAAATTTCAATATAGATAGTATAGATTTTTAAATACTATTTAATAAGAATAGGAAACCGATCCCAGGACATAAAATCCAAATCGTAGGCTCTACAATCTTATATTGGTAGTAGTTGACTGCGGAGCCCCAACATAAAGAAATTGGTACGCCAATTTCTACAGATATAACTCCCATCATTTCATCACATGATGTTGCCCATACCAATCGCACCAAAAAAGGCTAGAAACCGCGTAATAACGGTACTTCTAGCCTATCATTTGCTATATATAATTATTCCCACT
>NZ_KV839086.1:82460-92233 GCF_001838845.1 Staphylococcus sp. HMSC36A10 | reverse complement strand
GCCTATCATTTGCTATATATAATTATTCCCACTCGATGACAAGAGTACTTTTCGTTAATTTGTACCAGTTTATAACTATTGATATATCAAGATTTTCAATGCTCTATACTTCTCAACAGTTCATGTCACTGCATAATTTACGTATTCATTGCCTACAACGTATGAGATGATATATCAAATCAACTCTACAAGGTTGTAAAATATCAACATTGAAAGCAAGGTACATTTACTCATTATTTGTGGCGGATAAAAGATAAATGCTTTTTATTACTCCTATAAAATAAACCGACCATATTATAATTCAACATTTTTATAAATATAGTGTTATTTGAAAATCTTTCTAACTACAACACAGGGCATTATTCAGCATAAAAAGACAATCACTTAGTTATTAGTGTGCGCTATTTTTTATTTAGTTATTTTAAAGTAAGAAAGGTTATTTTCAATAACTCCTAACCTAGAAAGTTTAATAAAGTTATGTTCTGAACATTTATTCTCTATCTTAGTTAGAGTCTCATTCCATTCAATAATATTATTTTCTGGCATACTCATAAATATTTTCTTCATAGCTAATAAAAATGTAACTAACCTTTGCTGATATTTATACTTTTCTATATTTACATACATTTCCTCATCACTATGATGTTTTGCACAGGTGTTTGTAAAATTAATTCCATAAATTATATCTGTGTGAGCTATTCTATTTCTCAAAAACCTGATACTATTCAACCATGCACACAATAACTTTTCTGGAAGTTTTATGCTTATACCAGTATTTTTTTCTATTAAATTTTCAATTCGCTTACTTACTTTATTTCTATAAGTTGGTAATGTAGTTCTATAAAAAGTAGACAAATCTCCAAAACTAAAATTTTGGAATAAAACCCAAGCTGGTATAATATTGTATTTTTTAATATTATGTTTAACGTTATCGTTACTTTTCTTTTTTTCTATAGCTCTCCAAAAAACATTTTGTAACCTATTGAACTCTTTTAGCTTTTTGGCAGAATATTTATACTCATCATTAACTTTCTCAAAATATAAATCTTTATCTAAATAGAACAGTGTCGAAGGCTTGTTATTATACTCAATTTCTAACATATATACTTCTAAAATAATATTTCTTATATGAGTTTCCAACATATTTACTAAACTAAATAATTGTTTCAATAAATATCTATCAAATTTATAAAGTATATATACTTCATCAAAATTTTTCGGCTCATCTTTACCAAATTCATTATACATAAAATGCTTCAAATTATAATAGCCAACACTATGTAAAAGCTCCACACATTTTTCTTTTGACTTAATTTCAGGAAAATATAAATTTTTAGTTTCTAATTTATATAACATTTGTTCTATTGTAAAGGGAGTGGGTATTTCACTTTTAGGAGCATCGTTTAGTGTCTCAAAAGTTACTTTTAAATTATCATACTCTTTAACGTCGATTACTTTTTCTTTATACATTATGCCTTCTAATTCTTTTAAGTTAATTTCAAGTGATTTATCCATAACTATAAATTCTCCTATTACAAAAAAAAGGCCAACTGTGTTTCGCATTGCTAAGAGGCGTTAGTTGACTTCTAATAAATTAATATTAATCTAAGGGGTGTCAATTGTCAATTGTAATTCAATCATTCTTGTCTTCTCAAACCTCACTAAATCATCAATAAATATAGGTTCTAACATAATCAGATTTACCTTATCGCCAAATATTCTATGATAACGACCACTTTCTTTTATGTAGTACAAAAGATATTTATTTAAAACTCTTGTCTCTTAGTAACAAATAAATTTTCTCTCACTCCTCTAACGGATATCATCTACAATCATTGTATGACTAGGATTGTCGTTAAATACTTCTTCTACATTTTTGTCTAACTTCTCATCATCTCCGTCTCAAAATATAAGAAAGAGATGATTCCCATTATTTCACGTCATGATGTTGCCCATGCCAAGCACACCAAAAAGGCTGGAAACCGCATAGTAACGGTAACTCCAGCCTATCATTTGCTATATATAATTATTCCCACTCAATTGTGCTTGGTGGTTTTGATGTAATGTCATAGACTACGCGGTTGACGTGATCTACTTCGTTTACGATACGACTAGAAATCTTTTGTAAGACTTCCCAATCGATGCGTGCGAAGTCACTTGTCATACCGTCGATAGATGTTACTGCACGAATACCTACTGTGTGATCATACGTACGGTAGTCTCCCATAACACCTACTGATTGAATGTTTGGTAACACTGTGAAGTATTGCCAAATTTCTCTTTCAAGACCTTCTTCTCTAATCACTTGGCGTAAAATCGCGTCTGATTCTCTAACGATTTCTAGTTTATCTTCAGTAATTTCTCCAAGTACACGAATACCAAGACCAGGTCCTGGGAATGGTTGTCTCCACACTAAATGTTCTGGAATACCTAATTCAATACCTAATTTACGTACTTCATCTTTAAACAATGTATTGATTGGTTCGATTAATTCGAATTCCATGTCTTCTGGTAATCCACCAACATTGTGATGTGATTTGATTGTTTGTGCTGTCTTGGTACCTGATTCGATAACGTCTGTATAAAGTGTTCCTTGCGCAAGGAAGTCTACACCTTTCAGTTTTGATGCTTCATCATCAAATACATATACAAATTCATTACCAATGATTTTACGTTTTTGTTCAGGATCTGAAACACCTTTTAATTTATTCATAAAACGATCTTTCGCATTAACACGAATAATATTCATGTTGAACCCTTCACCGAATTGTTCCATAACCATGTCGCCTTCACCTTTACGAAGTAAGCCATGGTCTACAAAGATACATGTTAGTTGATCCCCAATTGCTTTATGCAATAATACAGCAACAACAGATGAATCTACGCCACCACTCATCGCACATAATACACGACGGTCGCCTACGCGTTGACGAATCTTTTCAATTTCAATTTCGATAAAGTTTTCCATTGTCCATTGACCTTTACACTCACAAACACGACGTACGAAGTTGTTTAACAAATCATTACCATATTCTGTATGACGTACTTCTGGATGGAATTGAACACCATAAATGCGACGTTTCTTATCTTCGATTGCTGCATAGTCTGTACTTGGGCTATCAGCGATAACTTCAAAGCCTTCTGGAATTTCAATAACTTTATCAGAATGACTCATCCAAACAGTTTGTTCTGCTGGTAAGCCAGCGAATAACTCATCTGACTTCGCATTAATGATTGCTTTACCGTATTCACGTTCATTGGCACGCTCAACTTTACCACCTAGTAATTTAGTAGTTAATTGCATGCCGTAACAAATACCAAGTACTGGAATTCCTAAATTATATATTTCCGGATCAATTGTAAATGAACCTTCTTCATAAACTGAATTTGGACCACCTGATAAGATAATACCTTTTGGATTCATTTTCTTAATTTCTTCAATTGAAATTTCATGATCGTGTAATTCACTATAAACGCCCATTTCACGAATTCGGCGTGTAATTAATTGGTTGTATTGGCTACCAAAGTCTAAGACAAGGATTAACTCTTGTTCTTTTGCCATTTCCATATTTGTCGTTCTCCTTTATCTTAATTAGAATGAGTAGTTCGGTGATTCTTTCGTAATTTGAATATTATGTGGGTGACTTTCTGCTAAACCAGCAGGGCCCATACGTGTGAATTGTGCTTCTTCGCGTAATTCTCTTAAATCGTGTGAACCAGTATAACCCATACCAGCACGCACACCGCCCATTAATTGGTAAATTGTATCTTGTAACGCACCTTTATATGCCGTACGTCCTTCGATACCTTCAGGAACAAATTTCTTAGGCGCTTTGTCTTCTTGGAAGTAACGGTCGTTTGAACCTTTTTCCATCGCACCTAAAGAGCCCATACCGCGGTATACTTTATATTGTCTACCTTGGAAAATTTCTGTTGCGCCTGGGCTTTCTTCAGTACCTGCTAATAAGCTACCTAACATAACCGCATGTCCACCAGCAGCTAATGCTTTAATGATATCTCCTGAGAATTTAATACCACCATCAGCAATGATAGCTTTACCATGTTTGCGTGCTTCAGTTGCACAATCATAAATTGCTGTAATTTGTGGTACACCAACACCTGCTACAACACGCGTCGTACAAATTGAACCTGGGCCAATACCAACTTTAACAATATCTGCACCCGCTTCAAATAAATCTTTTGTTGCTTCTGCAGTTGCTACGTTACCAGCTACTAATGTGATTTCTGGGTAAGTCTTCTTAATATGTTTCACTTGATCGATAACGCCTTTAGAGTGACCATGTGCTGTATCGATAACTAAGACATCCACACCTGCTTCGACTAATTTTTGAGCACGAATATCAGTGTCTTTTGAAATACCGATTGCTGCGGCTACAAGTAGACGACCATGTTCATCTTTTGCTGCATTAGGGAATTCGATTACTTTTTCAATATCTTTAATAGTAATAAGACCTTCTAGACGTCCGTCTTTAACTAATGGTAACTTTTCAATCTTATGTTTTTGGAGAATTTTTTCTGCTTCTTCAAGTGTTGTATTCACTGGAGCTGTAATTAAATTTTCTTGCGTCATTACATCTACAATTTTAATCGAGAAGTCTTCAATAAAACGTAAGTCACGGTTTGTTAAAATACCTACTAAGTTGCGATCTTCTTTATTATCAACAATTGGTACACCTGAAATACGGTATTTACCCATTAATGCTTCTGCTTCATAAACGCTTTCTTCTGGCGTTAAGAAAAATGGGTTTGAAATGACACCATTTTCTGAGCGTTTTACTTTTTGAACTTCGTCCGCTTGTTCTTCAACGCCCATATTTTTATGAATAACACCTAAACCACCTTGACGAGCCATAGCAATCGCCATTTTAGATTCAGTTACAGTATCCATACCAGCAGAAATAACTGGAATATTTAATTTAACTTTGTCTGATAATTGTACGCTTAAATCAACGTCTTTCGGTAAAATATCAGATTGTGCTGGAATTAATAACACATCATCAAACGTTAATGATTCTTTTGCAAATTTACTTTCCCACATTAAAAACAGCCTCCATTTTTCAAATTAATTAGTTATATTATTTCACATTTTCTTCCGTTTGTTTATACTTTATTCCATTAAAAAAGAAATTAAGAATAATTGCAGAGATTGCGCCTAAAACAATTCCGTTTTGAGTCAACCATGCAAATTGTTCACCTAAACCTTTAAATGCTTGTGGTACAGCGCTTATACCAGTACCTAATCCTACTGATACAGCGATAATTAATAAATTGTTTTGATTTTTAAAATCGATATGTCCTAATATACTAACACCATATGCCATTACCATGCCAAACATAGCTATCATCGCACCACCTAACACAGGTAGCGGTATGATATTTGCTAATGCACCAAGCTTAGGTATACAACCACATATAAGTAATAACACGACCATGCCGTATATAACATTATTTTTCTTAGCGCCGGATAAAGAAACAAGTCCTACATTTTGCGAATAGGCTGTATACGGAAATGAATTGAATATAGAACCTAACACTATCGCTAGACCTTCCGCAGTATAACCTTTACGAAAATCTTTTCTTTCTAACTTCTTACCGGTAATTTCACTTAACGCATGATAGACACCTGTCGACTCAATTAAACTAACGATAGCTACAATAAAGAACACTAACGTCGATGTCACATCAAAGCTAAATCCAGAGAATCTAAACGGCACTGGGATGCCTAACCAACCGGCATGATTGACTTGATTAATATCGACCATCCCAAGTAAGCCAGCACCTATCGTTCCTAAAACGAGTCCAATTAATATGGCAATACTCTTAATAAATCCAGTTGTGAATCTTTGTAAAACAAGAATAATGATTAATGTCATTAAACCTAACAAAATGTTCTTAACATCTCCATAGTCCTTTGCACCTTGACCTCCAGCTAAGTAATTCATTGCTACTGGCATTAAATTGATACCAATGATAGTAACAACACTACCCGTTACTACTGGTGGGAAGAATTTTACAAGATGTGAAAAGAAAGGCGCGATGATAATAACTAATATCCCTGATAAAAATAGCGAACCATAAAGTACATCTATTCCTTTCGTTTGACCAATTAAAATCATGGGCGCAACAGCCGTGAATGTACATCCAAGAACGATTGGTAATCCTGTTCCTGTTACTTTATTGGCTTGTAAAAATGTGGCAACCCCACACATAAATATATCTACTGTAACTAAGTAAGCGATTTGTTCAGGTGTAAACTTCAAACTTGTACCAACAATGATTGGAACTAAGATGGCACCTGCGTACATAGCTAAAAGATGTTGAACACTTAGGATTAAATTTTTCATTATTCTTCTCCCACCAATGTCACTTTGTTTCCTTCTAGTGAAGCAACCTTGCAGAGAGAAGAAACTGTTAAACCTGCTTCTTCTAAACGTTGATGCCCATTTTGGAAACTCTTTTCAACAACAATACCAATACCAGCTGTCTTAGCATTCGCTTGCTGTGCGATATCGTATAATCCTAATGAAGCATCACCATTTGCTAAAAAGTCATCGATGATGAGTACAGTATCTTCTTCTGATAAAAATTCTTTTGAAACAATGACCGTACTTGTTTTATTTTTAGTAAATGAATGAATAGATGTTTCATAATAACCATCCGTCAAAGTGCTAGGTTTTGCTTTTTTCGCAAATAAACATGGCACATCAAAATGCAGTGCAGCCATGATTGCAGGTGCGATACCGGAAGCTTCAATGGTTAAGATTTTAGTAATCCCTTTATCTTTAAATTGCTCGTAAAAAGTGCGACCAACTTCATTCATTAACTTTGCATCAATTTGATGATTTAAAAATCCATCGACTTTTAAAATCTTCTCATCAATGACAACGCCGTCTTCCTTTACTTTTTGTCCTAGTAACTCCACTCTTAAAACCTCCTCAGATTTGTGTGAAACATTTTGCTCTTAAATTGGTGCTAGATACAAAAAAATCCCCAAACTAAATAATAGTTTCAGGGTTTATGAGTGAACGAACATGCATAACGAATTTGTCATGCAATCAATGTAAAAGAAGTTTCATCAAATAAACTGTGACCATCATATAAAATGATATAAATCACCCACCATGGTTACAATTTAATGGCTGAAGCTACTCCTAGTATTGTGTTGTTACTCATAGTCATGTCGTTCAAGGCAACATGGTAGAAACTTCTAAAGCCATATTCTTTAGATTATATGAGTTTATGTAAATTATTTAACGATAATAGCAAATTTTCGGCATTTTTTCAATAACTGCTTAGGTAATCTTTTAATAGTTTTATAAATGTACAGAGACGTTTAATGCGAATGAAGACTTATAACTTAATAATGTAAGGGTTTTACTTTATAATAAGAAGGGTAAAAGATTAAATAAACAAATTTTTAAAGGGGCGACAACTATGGCAGATATTACTGTAGTAAATGACACTGGCGAATTATACAACGTAATCAATCAAAAGAAATCTGAAGGTTATTTAGAATCAGAGCTAACAATTATTAGTAAAAGTAAATTACACCTAAATGACTTACACGACTCTGAAATCTCCCTTATCTCAACAAGTGGAACATTTAGTGATAGAATGACTAAACTGTTAACAGGAGAAGATGGTGAACATGCAGTTTTATCACGTTACAACTTAGCGCCTGATGAATTAGAAAAATATAAACAACTTATTTTAGACGATAAAATGTTAGTTGTAGCGGTTCGTGACAAATCATCACATCAAGAAGTGCATGAAAATAATTCAGCTTATGAAGAGATTGATATTACACATTTTGCTGAAGCATCTAAAGGTCCCAAAGCTTAGTTATCACACTGAATTCAAAATGAGATTACTGTACTGTCTAATTTAAGATAGTACAGTTTTTTATACCATTTAAAAGTTTATGAACAGTCTTTTACAGCAGGCGATTATGCTATAATATTATTTAAATTGGGGAGGTGTTCTTATGGAATTTAAAACCATTCAATCTGTCAAAGATCCACATTACAACGAAGCACTTAAACTTTACGATACTAAGTTAAATTTATCTTTAACTGAAGATAAACGTATCATCAAACGCTCATTAGAAAACAACAAAACCGAAAACGATTATGTCTTTATCGTAGGCTTAGAAAACGATGTTGTTGTCAGTCTAGCAACTGCACATTATGAAGCCACAACCAATTCAGCATTTTTAATTTATTTATTCGCAAAAGACCTACCCAACCATGATGAGTTAATGACGCAAACATTACATCAAATTGAACATGAACTAAACTTATTATCAAACCTTGTTCATTCTAGAAGTATTAACTTTTTAATGATGGAAGTCCCTAAAGAACCTGCAGATTTAACACAAGATAATGGACTCATTATTGAACACCGTAGACAGTTTTTATACGAACATCAATTTGAAAGACAAACTGAAATTGATTACATTCATCCAACTAATGATGGTCACACTAAAAAAGTGGACTTATTTTTAAAGAAAAATATTAAACTGACAAAGGATATCTACGGTACAAGTGTTAAATCAAATTATATTTTGAAGTATGTATTTGCAAATGGTATCGCACGTGAAATTATTTATGCTTTATTAGAAGAAATGGATTTACGTAAACCATTTTAAACAAACTTGAAATCACTAACAATAACGTTTAAACTATGTATGAAGCAAGACTGACGTTTCACTGCCCGTAGACAAACGTCAGTATACATAAAGCATATGCAGAAAGGACTTTAAAGTATGTTAACTAAAGAATTTGCACAACGCGTAGAACTAAGTGAGAAGCAAGTCCGTAAAATTGTTCAACATTTAGAAGAACGTGGTTACCAACTAAGCAAGACTGAATATCGTGGTCGTGAAGCAACTGATTTCAAAGAAGAAGATATCGAGCTTTTCAAAGACATTGCCGACAAAGTAAAACAAACAAATAGTTATGATCTAGCGTTTGATGAATTAGAAAAAGAAAAAGACTTCCTGCAAGTCATTGTCAAAAACGATGACAAAAACTTACCTACTAATCAAAATGTCGCTCAATTAGTAGAAGATTTACGCCTAGAAATCCAGAAAATGCGCGAAGAACGTCACCTACTTGGTCAAATGATGAATCAAGTACATCAGCAACAACAAGAATTAAAAGAACTTCAAAATCAACTTACATCTAAAATCGATTCAAATAGCGAATCCTTAAAAGCTATCCAAACATCACAAGAGGCTATCCAAGAAGCACAAGCATCTCAAGCTAAAGTATTGGCTGAATCAACAAATAAAGTTGAAAAGAATGCTGTTACTGAAGATAAAGCTGACAGTAAAGATTCGAAGGTTGCTGGAGTGAATACGTCAACAGACGCTAAGACGGATACTAAAGCAGACAATGCAGGCGATGGCACTACTACTAAAGTAGATAAAGAGGATCAAATTTCTGCAACTGAAGCAATTGAAAAAGCCAGCGTTGAGCAGTCTAAAAATGGCAATGCAGCTGAGACTTCAAATAAAGAAGCTACAATAGATGCAGAAGCGCAACATGATGCTGAACAACAAGTAGCAGAAGCCCATGCAGAAGCTTCTAAACAAGCTACTTCGAACGATTCATTGGAAGCGAAAGCAGAAAATGACAGCACAGCTTCACAGTCTGAAATGTCAGAACCAAAACCTCAAGAAGAGAAAAAAGGTTTCTTCGCACGTTTATTCAACTTGTAGGGAGTGGGACAGAAATGATATTTTCGCAAAA
>NZ_KV839086.1:0-82360 GCF_001838845.1 Staphylococcus sp. HMSC36A10 | reverse complement strand
TCGTCCCACCCCAACTTGCATTGTCTGTAGAAATCGGGAATCCAATTTCTCTTTGTTGGGGCCCCGCCGGCAAGGTTGACTAGAATTGAAAAAAGCTTGTTACAAGCGCATTTTCGTTCAGTCAACTACTGCCAATATAACTTCGTAGAGCATAGAACATTGATTTATGTCCCAGCCTGTAATACTCAATTCATAAAACCTGAAACAAGCTGATATACTCCTTTCAATATCTACTTTGAAGAGAGCATATCAAACTAATTTGTTTCAGGTTTTTTAATTATTCATTATGATTAATATTGAATTTTGAATAAATTTTTGTAGTATGTTACTTTTAAATGGGATGGCTTCTGTGTATTCCTAAATTAATTCATCTTATAAGCCCATTCAATTTAAATGTTTGGCTGTGTTAGTAACTGACGAATCGCACAAGGGCACACTCATATTCACATTTTCTACAAACGCCTTTTTGCTCAAACAAAAATATTTGTTTTACGGTAGCTTTTGAACTACCACCTGCACACACGAACCCTCAAAAGATGCTAATTTTGATTCGACAGAATTTTTTACAACGTGTTTGTTCGAAGTGTCTTTTCAAGGTTGATCATTTATTATCTTTTTATTCAATAAATATGAGGTTAGCAATTTTTATTAAACCGCCATAGCCACATCTCGATTCAAGGATACATTTGTTTTCTCATATCTTATCTCTCATGACAGTACACGATATATATCTTTTCCAAATATTCATCACTTTTTTCCCGTTAAAATCATTTCTATTATTAACGCTGTAATGACAACTTATTTAATTTATTGCGTTTAATTCCCTGCTTCATTTTCAAATATCAACTTTAATCGACTAGGTCATAACACTATTAACCCTTTTCACCTTTCTCTACTAAATTCAAAACGATTTGTTTACAAATTCCCTTATGCCAACGGTCGAATTTCATCATGTTTACATTTAATTGCAAATGCCCTCTTGAAATATTTTAAAATTAATATTATTCTTAGCATACTAGTCGGAATTATATTCAAAAATTTGAGGAGTGACGTTCATGAATGCTTTTCTTACACTGATTAATATTATTGTATTGGTGATTTTCATCGTAATATTGCACATGATGGCTCGCAAACATATATCTTTTGCGAAACGTGTGTTTACAGCTTTAGGTATCGGCATTGTATTTGGCGTGTTATTACATCTTGTCTATGGAACACATTCGAATGTTATTACATCAACAAGTGACTGGTTCAACATTGTCGGACAAGGTTACGTTGCATTGTTGCAAATGATTGTGATGCCTTTAATTTTCATTTCTATTGTCGCTGCATTCACTAAAATTCAAATCGGAGAAAAGTTTGCTAAAATTGGTAGTCTCATTTTTATCTTTTTAATTGGCACTGTCACCATTGCTGCAATTGTTGGTGTTGTTTATGCCTTGGTGTTTGGTTTAGATGCATCAACAATTAACCTTGGTAACGCTGAACAAGCACGTGGAAGCGAAATTGCTAAACAAGCGAAAGATTTAACAGCACATACGTTACCACAACAAATTTTGGAATTATTGCCTAAAAATCCATTCTTAGATTTCACTGGACAACGTGCAACTTCCACGATTGCTGTCGTGATATTTGCTTCGTTTATAGGATTTGCTTATTTACGCGTAGCACGCAAACAACCTGATCATGGTGAATTGCTTAAGCGTGCGATTGACGCTATCTATTCACTAGTAATGGCGATTGTGACGTTCGTCTTACGTTTAACGCCATACGGTGTATTAGCAATTATGGCCAACACATTATCGACAAGTGACTTTGGCGCCATTTGGACTTTAGGAAAATTCTTAATCGCATCGTACGCTGCATTAATTACGATGTATATCATTCACTTAATTATTTTAAGCCTGTTAGGTATTAGCCCAATTCGCTATGTTAAAAAGACTTTGGAAGTATTAATCTTTGCATTCACATCACGCTCAAGCGCGGGTGCCTTACCATTGAATGTACAAACACAAACAAGACGTCTAGGCGTGCCAGAAGGTATTGCCAATTTCGCTGCGACATTTGGATTGTCGATTGGACAAAATGGTTGTGCAGGCATTTACCCTGCCATGCTTGCAATTATGGTCGCACCCGTCGCTAATGTAGAAATTGATTTACAATTTATTGTAACGTTAATCGCTGTCGTGATTATTAGTTCATTCGGCGTTGCTGGCGTCGGTGGCGGGGCTACATTTGCATCCATATTGGTGTTGTCAACGTTAAACTTGCCAGTCGCTTTAGCCGGCGTGCTCATCTCCGTTGAACCATTGATTGACATGGGTAGAACAGCATTAAACGTGAACGATTCAATGCTAGCTGGTACAGGTACCGCCAAGTTAACTAAACATTGGGATAAAGATACTTTCGATTCAAATGATAATGCTGCATTAACTTCACACTAATTCATTGCAAGAAATACCCGCCCCCTCTAGCTATACTTATCATTTTAAGCTAGAGGGGGCGGGTTATTTTGGTATCTTGCTATCGCTGTATTAAGCCTGATTTTTGCAATTGTTCTAACATATCTAATCTTGCTTTGTTTCCTAGGAACATCTCAATTTGCTGCGACCATGTTTCTTTGCGATTCCCGTTTGTACGTTGATCATAGTACTCGCTGATTGTCTGGTCGTAATCTGCCATTTGTGCATACTGTGTTTCCTTATCAGCGTGATACTTATTATGATGGAAGACATGGTCAAATGGTAAGCGTGGCTTGGCTGCACCATTTTCATCATCTGCGGGTTCCCCTACTGCCATACCAAATACCGGGAAGACATAGTCAGGTAAGTCTAAAATTTCTCGAACTCGTTCAACATCATTTCTTAATGATCCTAAAAAGACAATGCCATACCCCATATCTTCAGCAGTTACCGCAATATTTTCGGCAACTAATGCTGCATCGATTGCACCTACTAGCAAACCTTCCGTTGAACCATATGCATTTTCCATATCAGTTTCAGCATGTTGATCAACTAAATGATGACGATAATAATCAATAACAAAGACGAATAAATAGCCATTTTCTACAACATAAGGTTGTCCAGAAACTTCTCGTAAATTTTCTTTAATCTTCTCATCGTCGATACCAATAATTGAGTATGCTTGCAGGAAACTTGACGTCGAAGCGCTTTGTCCAGCTTCTACCAATTTCTTAACAACGTCTTCACTTAAAGGTTTATTCTTAAATTTTCTAACAGAATGATGCTTTTTCACAAGATTATATACATGTTCTGACACGTTACCCACTCCTCGATACTTTACAATTAATTTAAAATCTTCATATTGCAATTGTACACGTCCAAACTTTTTTATAGCAATTATTTGCTTATAAGTTAATAATTGAACTTTTTAAAATATTGTCTCATACTTTAAAAATCCAGTTTCTCACTCATTACCTTCATCCATCTCGAACAAATATTCTCACACCATTATCAATAAGGTTGACTTAGTTGAGAATACAAATCTTCTTTTTTTACATTTTTTACATTAAAATCAAGATATTAAATATAGACACAACCTTTTAAATCATCAACTACAAAATCCATTATCAAAGCACTTTATATTATCTTTCTTTATTTTAAAAGTAATCATTCACTTTACAAAGTTATCCAGTTGACTATTCTGGATCAAAATGTAATAATGCTAACTAAGAGATTAGAATTATTATAATTAAGCGCAATCAATTGATAGTTCTAATTCATACTTAAATTCTTAGGAGGAAGATATTTATGTCATTAATTAACAAAGAAATCTTACCATTTACAGCGCAAGCTTTCGATCCAAAAAAAGATCAATTTAAAGAAGTTACACAAGAAGATTTAAAAGGTTCTTGGAGCGTAGTATGCTTCTATCCTGCTGACTTCTCATTCGTTTGTCCAACTGAATTAGAAGACTTACAAAACCAATATGAAGAATTACAAAAATTAGGCGTAAATGTATTCTCAGTATCAACTGATACTCACTTCGTACACAAAGCATGGCATGACCATTCAGATGCAATTAGCAAAATCACTTACACTATGATTGGTGACCCATCACAAACAATCACTCGTAATTTTGATGTATTAGATGAAGCTACTGGTTTAGCTCAACGTGGTACATTCATTATCGACCCAGACGGTGTTGTACAAGCATCTGAAATTAACGCTGACGGAATTGGCCGTGACGCTAGTACATTAGCTCACAAAATCAAAGCAGCTCAATATGTTCGTAAAAACCCTGGCGAAGTATGCCCAGCTAAATGGGAAGAAGGCGCTAAAACATTGCAACCTGGTTTAGATTTAGTAGGTAAAATCTAAGGAGGCATTACAACCATGCTTAATGCTGATTTAAAACAACAACTTAAACAATTATTAGAACTAATGGAGGGCAACGTTGAATTCGTTGCCAGCCTTGGTTCAGATGAAAAATCTAAGGAACTCAAAGAATTATTAACAGAAATTTCTGATATGTCACCTAGACTTTCACTTTCTGAAAAGTCTTTAAAACGTACACCAAGTTTCTCAGTCAACCGTCCTGGCGAAGAAACAGGTGTAACATTTGCAGGAATTCCATTAGGTCACGAGTTTAACTCACTTGTTTTAGCAATTTTACAGGTTAGTGGTCGTGCACCTAAAGAAAAACAGTCAATTATTGACCAAATTAAAAACTTAGAAGGTTCATTCCATTTTGAAACATTCATTAGTTTAACGTGTCAAAAATGTCCTGATGTCGTTCAAGCACTTAACTTAATGAGTGTGATCAACCCTAACATCACGCATTCTATGATTGATGGTGCAGTGTTCCGTGAAGAATCTGAAAACATCATGGCAGTCCCTGCTGTCTTTTTAAACGGTGAAGAATTTGGCAATGGTCGTATGACAATCCAAGATATTCTTTCGAAACTAGGCAGTACGGCAGATGCATCTGAGTTTGAAAATAAAGAACCTTATGATGTCTTAATCGTTGGTGGTGGTCCTGCTAGTGGTAGTGCAGCGATTTACACAGCACGTAAAGGTTTACGTACTGGTATAGTTGCTGATCGTATCGGTGGCCAAGTTAATGATACTGCTGGTATTGAGAACTTCATTACTGTTAAAGAAACAACTGGTTCTGAATTTTCTTCTAACTTAGCAGCGCACATTGATCAATATGACATTGATGCAATGACAGGTATACGTGCTACAGATATCGAAAAGACTGACGAAGCAATTAAAGTTACGTTAGAAAACGGTGCTGTCTTAGAAAGCAAAACAGTCATTATTGCTACTGGTGCAGGTTGGCGTAAGCTAAACATTCCAGGTGAAGAGCAATTGATTAATAAAGGTGTTGCATTCTGCCCTCACTGTGACGGACCTCTATTCGAAAATAAAGACGTAGCAGTTATCGGTGGCGGTAACTCTGGGGTTGAAGCAGCAATTGACCTTGCTGGTATCGTTAATCATGTTACATTATTCGAATTCGCTAGCGAATTAAAAGCAGACAACGTGTTACAAGATCGTTTACGTTCTTTATCAAATGTTGATATCAAAACAAATGCCAAAACTACTGAAGTTGTCGGAGAAGACCATGTTACAGGTATACGTTACGAAGACATGAGCACCGGCGAAGAACATCTACTTAACTTAGATGGTATCTTTGTTCAAATTGGTTTACTTCCAAACACATCATGGTTAAAAGATGCTGTTGAATTAAACGAACGTGGTGAAATTGTTATTGATCGTAACAATAATACTAACGTACCTGGAATATTTGCTGCTGGCGATGTCACAGATCAGAAGAACAAACAAATTATCATTTCAATGGGCGCTGGTGCAAATGCAGCATTAAATGCCTTTGACTATATTATCAGAAACTAAAGTTTTCACAGTTTCACTGACAGTATCTTACATTTGTTAAGATGCTGTTATTTTTTTATCCCGACATAAAATCATGTTATGATAAACTTAATATATACAACGAGGTGTGCAAAAATGCTTGATGTTCATTTTATATACCCAAGAAAATTACAAAACGCATGCGAATATTTTAATTTACCGACCCAAAAAGAAGGATTTGAAGTCACGATGCATGCTTTACGCCCTGAAAATATACATAAAATTTATCATGATATGGATAAGACAGAACAAAAATTTATAGAAACACTTATATCTAATGGTAACCCTGTCACAATCGTAAATAGCCGTGATGTTAATATGTTAAAGCTAACAAATCACCTAGGTTTTGTTTATCAACTTAACGAAGATGAGTTCTTTGTAAATAATTTCTTTTTAAGATATATCAATTCAGAGGTACTAGATAATGCATACGGTGAATTCGAATCGTTAGATACAATAAACCATATGAATTTAAATGAAGAAGTGTTACGTGTAAGACAACATACGCGCTTAAACGATGTCACATTAGAACATGCTTTACTGTTAAAAACTAATGACGAGCTAAAAACAATATGCAGGCAGTATGGTATCAAAGGATTCTCAAATAAAAACAAACAAAATCTTGTTGAATTAATTATGACAGCATTTTTCAATAATAATCACATCATTGAACAAGTGTTTTCTAATGCTACTCTATTTGAGTTTGATATTCTTTCTAGCATACTTGAAAGTGATGATAACTACCGATTAAACAATGAACTAACTAAATTTGAAAAGCTGCAATTAATAAATTTTGATAACTTTTTAACTATTCATTTTTATTATTATTACGACTTTGAATATGATTGTCTTATTTTGCCAAATGATGTGCGTAAACATATTGAAAATTTCGTGAATCAAGTCGGCAATGGTGATTTTGAGAAAGCTGTAAATCAATTTGTTAATGAGCAAACAATTGAGAATAGTTTAGCAGAGTTTAAAAACGCGTTAGAATTATCATTTATGGAAGACGAAGTTGACTTAGATATGCTACTTGAAGATGATGACTTTGAAGATTTTGGTACAACCGATAGCTTAAGAAGTGATGCAATCACTCAATTGATTTCTGAGATTAAGAAAGGATTAATAGATAAAAAAGATATTTTACCTCTTCGTATTATACTTGGTTCTGTAAACTTGTATGGTATTTTATCAACTAATCATCTACTATATCTTTTACAAAGATTTTATGACGCTACTTTTAGTAAAGAAGAGTTACAATATAGCTTAGATACTTTAGCTGGTACTGAGCTATATTATGTTGACGATGACTTCGTGTTTCATCCTGTGTTATTTGATGTTGTCGAGTCTGAGGCGTCTGGCATTGATATTTCTGATGATGGATATTATGTACCAGCTTCGGTTGAAGAATTAATCTATTATGATAGACATCACTATTTGAAATCTGATCAAGCAATTAAAGAGTTTACCAGTTATCTACGCAAACAAATCAATATGAAAAATGATATTGAGAAAGAAAAGTATGTGAACGAAATTATTATGCTTTTACGTACGATACCTACGTCTAAATTAGTACAACCAATTATGCAGTTATTTATAGATAAAGCTATCCTTAACAACGTCCAAAATGATGCATTATTGATAGAAAAAGCAACTCATGCACGTAATCATTTACGTCTATGGTCATTGCAAGGTCATCGTGACATTCCAAACTAATTCAATGTTACTCTATTAAACATGAATACATATTTTTTCAATTAAAGATAAACTAAGGAGTTATATTACATTATGAAAAAGAGATTACTACTAAGTACATTTTTAGCATCGACATTAATTCTTACAGGTTGCGCGTCCGATCAATCTGATAACGAAGATCATCATACAAGTACTGGCATCCATGCACCTAAAAGCGCTAAAAAATTAGAAACAAAAGATATCTTTAACTCAGATAAGAAAAATAGTGATATTAGTGATGCAGAGATGAAGCAAGCTATAGAAAAGTATTTGTCTGTAAATAGCGATATACTTGATAACAAATATATTATGCAACATAAACTAGATAAACAAATTGACAGTCAAACAAAAGTGACTGAAAAACAAGCAGAAACACTTAGCCACTTATCTAACTTAGCTGTTAAAAACGATTTGCATTTCAAGAAATTTGTCACTGAAAACAATATTCCTAAAGAATATAAGAAACCCGTTGAATTAATGATGAATTACTTCAAAGCTTTAAATAGTACAATCGCCAATGTTGATGAAGATATTGAAAAGCTTAGCTATCAACCGCAAAATAAAATCAATGTTGTCGACGTGCCAACAAAATATGCCGGTGATGTTAATAAAAAGCAACAAGATAAAATTAAAGATTTCTTAAAATCTAAAGGTATCAAGAGTGATGTTATCGATAAATAACTGAAAGCCATCATTGCGACATGTAACACATCATTACATGTGCTTTAATTCATGACAATTCTTTATCTTTAAAAGTGACTAATCAATTTAGCTAAAGTCATCATTTGGGCATCAAGCAGCATATTACTGTTTGATGCTTTTTTAATTGCCTTAAATTCACTATCCATCCTAAAATTCCCATTAGTTGACGCATTTGACTATATACCTAACATATTCCATACTTATATTGACTCTATAAACAAAGGATGATCATGATGAAAGTTCGAATTACTTTTATTATTTTAGCAATTTTATCGACGATTGTTTGCTTGTTCTTAACAGCAATGCATCCAACAGGACCAAACACAGTAACTTTTGAACAGCCATATTTATTCACCCTCAACATCATTATAATGGTATTAGTCGCATTACCTTCACTTGTTTTAGCTATATATGATTATATGAGTTTTAGAATTTCTTCTGCTATTTTACAATTTCTAGGGGCTATCTCTTGGTTCTTTTTATCATTGATATTATCGCTCACACAATTTACACCTTTTACATTAGCGTCATTTATAACTTCAATTATTTTGTTCGTAAGCGCAATTATCACATTAGCTATTGGTGGTAAGTCTGTTGATAAGAATGACTTCCATTAAATTCCAAATACAAAAAAGGTTCTGAAGGCAGCTATAAAACACAGCTTTTCAGAACCTCTATACTTCTATTCAATGATATATGGTTTGCAATTTTCAACTTTTAAATCCACAGCTTCTTCCCTTGAAACTTTGTTAAAATAAACCATCAAACAACGAATGACAACTTGATGTGCAACAATGACGATATCATCTTTTTGTGTATCTTCATTGACAACATGATTCATAAAATGTTCGACGCGTTGATATACATCTTCATAACTTTCTCCTTCAGGCGCTTTTTGTGAAAAACTATGACGAAAGTCTTTAAAGTTTGGATCATTGAAATATTTTTCATATTTCGGATTCGCACTGATTTCATCTTTATATTCACCCTCAAATACGCCAAGTGAACGTTCTCTTAATAGAGGCGTAGTCGTTGATGCAATGTCATATGGAAAAATATGTTCAAACGTTTGCTGTGTTCTTAATAAGTCTGAAACATATACATGTTTAATCTGTTTCTCTTTAAAATAATCACATAAATCGTCTGCACTTTTTGTGCCAGTATCCGTTAACGGCACATCTAATTGTCCACAAAAATAAGATCGAAAATGTTTATTATCATAATTCGATTTTGATTCGCCATGTCTAACTAAATAAATCGTCATAATATTACTCCTTACCTTATGTATTTCATATCTACCATAACACTTTGACTACTAATTCGATATCAATCTTAATATTCTATTCTAAAAAAAGAATTAATTCATATTTTAAATTAATGACTCTAAAAATAGTATTGTCTTTAATCAAGTGATGTGTTACTATATGGGTGTAGTTCTTAAATGACTACACAGTCTTTTATATTCATGAACATAATACTCCTGGATGGCGCAACCCAACGTCATCCTTTTTTTATTTGTCAAATACTCGCTTTTTTATTTCCAAAATTTCCTCATATTAATTTATTACTTTTTAATCCTATCTTATCTACATTTTCAAATATTATAATACATATTGACCATTTTCACGCAAATAAAAAAGATGACAACTGAATGCCATCTTTATTTCAATTTCCAATTGAATTTTTTTATTATTTACGCATAGCTCTTAAAATTAACGTTACGATTGCAATTAAGATAATTGAACCAATTAATGCTGGCAAGATGTAAATACTTCCTAATTCAGGACCCCATTGTCCGAATAGTTTGCCACCTACCCATGATCCAATAATACCTGCGATAATATTGCCTAAAATACCACCTGGGATATCTTTACCCATAATAGCACCAGCAGCCCATCCAATTAAGCCACCGATAATTAACATTCCAATAAATCCAAACATAATTTTCAGTCTCCTTTTTCTATTTATTTTGCGTTATTCTAAGTAGTACCCCTTATTTACAATTCTAAAACAAATTCAAATTATTTTTATCCAAATATTTTTAAAAGTAGTAATTGAATATCAATTTTATTCAATGTAGCTATCGTTATTTAAAGTCTCTGTACCGGCAATATCATATACATTATTTTTTCTGCCGAATTCATAGCTTGATTATTTTATGTTATAGGACTAGAATATACACATATTATTAGAGCATCTTTGAATTTTAAATCAAGAAGCGAGGTTAATGAACAATGAATATGCATATTTTATATAACTTACGAACTAAACATAATTTAGAAATTGACGAATTAGCACAACAATTAAATGAGAAATATGGTACTAAATATGAAGCACATCAAATTTGGGAATGGGAGAATCATCACCATGAACCTAAATTTAAAGACGCCATGCATTTAGCTGATTTCTTTGATGCACCATATGAAATGTTTTTAGAAAGTAAGGTTAAAGAATATCAGAAACATTTAGAAGAAGTCGATATTCGCATGGATAAATAGATGCAAATAAACCCTCACAACACGTTAGGCATATATCCTTTCAAATCTATACTGGATATATTACATTGCGTTGTGAGGGTATTTTAATAATTAATATGAATTAAGACATTTTACAAGCGTTAATGCAACGAATCTTTTTAGTGATCTTGCTCACTCTTTAATACTTTACCGTTCTTAGCATCAACAGTAACTTCTTGTTTTTTATTACCTTTTTTCAAATCGATATTGTAAACAAGTTTGCCATCATCTTTTTCAAGTGACCATTCTTTAATATCACCATCAAATTCTTTTTGTCCTTCTTTAATGGCTTTTTTGTAATCTATAGCATCGCTATATTTAAAGTTATCATTTTCATTCACTGTATCTTCTTTTTCAGTCTTTTTGTTAATCACTTTTTTATTTTTATCAGCAACAAGTACTTCTGACTCTTCACCAGATTTTTGTTGCGTCACTTTATAAGCCCATTCACCATTAGAATTTTCAAATGAAATTCCTTTCAACTTTTGGCCTTTGTAGGTTTCTTCAGCTTTTTTCACAGCATCTTCTGGGCTTGTTTTAACATCTTTTAATGCAATAACATCTTTTGTTGTATTAGTGTCTTGATTAGTATTTGACTCTGTTGATTTTGTTTCATCTTTTGGAGTATCATTGCCACATGCAGTAAGCACCACCGCTGACATTGATAACACTGCTAATGATTTTAATTTCATAATATCACTCTCTCTTCCTTTTTTGAAACTCATAACAAAAGCTTATATGCTATATAGATTGTATTACCCCTTGTTTTTAATTTTATTCATAATTATTACAAATATTTTTAAATTAATCATCATGTGTTACTTTCGTTCGTACTCATTTTATAATTGAACCATGTAATATAAGCACGCTATAATCGACTCAATTTGTCTAATGCTTTTTTTAGGTACTTGCCCCTTTTCAACTTCTTCAAAAGTTTCTACGTGATGACCTTTATGTGTAATTTTCAAGTATCTATGCGGTTTAACATCAAATGTAGCAGTATACATTAATTGCGTCTCTTTCCCTTCTTTATTAAAAGCACTTTGACTATAACTTCGGAGTTGATCATCCATTCTAGTAGACACCTCAGTCGTTTTAACATAAGAAACATCTTCCTTTACTAATGGGTTAAATTGATCTGTTATACCATGAGAGTCTATTGTTTTTAAAATGAATAAAGCAGCATAAGCGCCAATGATAGTAAGTGCTAGATATGTTATTGTTTTTAAAATCGTTTTCAAAAGATCACCTCTGACAAAATATAAAATAGGATGTCTCTGAAAACAACTTACATAATTGTAATTAAAGTGTAAGTATTAGTAGAAAATGATGGTATTTGAATCTGAAAGATATGAATCGTTTTTAAACTAAGTTATTTTATAGAGACTTTATTATGGAATTGAAAGAAGTTAATTTTAAGGTTGTCGAATGTAAAAACATATTGATTAACCATAAAAGAGAAATTATTTTTGTAGATTTCGGCATAAACGTCATTAAAGAATTTTCTATATGATGGTGCTAATCATAACAAAGAAAGTTAGGCACCTTTAGATACCTAACTTTCAAAGTATTAGCAATAAAACACTGTATATACTAATTCAACTTAATTTCAAACTTGTTCAATGTCATTAACACTTTTCACAAGTTTGAAAGTTACATTTTTTATATCGGCTGTATTAATTTTTACATTTTCCCTATCTTTTTGTAGCTCTTTATGCGACTCTAATGTATATTTACCGCCATCTTTTGTATTTATGACGATGTTACCTTTAGGCAAATGTTCTCCCATATATAAGCCATAAGAAATATGAGCAAATCTTATGATATGATCCAATTCCTTTAAAGTGACAACTTCTTTATTAAGAGTAATATTTCTCTTAGGTGTATATACTCTATCAGCAACTCTGTATGTTCCTTCTAAATTTATACGAACTTGGTTTTCATTTAAAGGTCTCTCTGAATAAACCCAATTCCTAGATTTATTAGATTTTCCGTTTATTGTATTTTGGCTGTATCTATCGTAAAGTTTTTTAACCAAAGCTTTTTCTGAATTATTTGGTACTTCTTCAACTTTTTGGAATTGTTTATCTTGTACACTTGGGGAATTTTGTGTTGACGCGTCTGCTTTTGGATATATTCCAAATGTTCCCCCATAGATGATACCTAGCGATAGAATAGATTTTAATAGAATTGAATTTTTCGAGTCATTTTTTTTGAACATATTTAATTACCTCCTTGAAGTAAAACTTTATTTTCTTCAATTATAAAAATAATAGACGTGCTCATGAATTAAATTCATCTTAACTCTTGATTAACTTTAATTTGCTACCACTCTGAATTTAATAACTATAAATCGTCTACACATAATTGGACTAAATCTAAGAGAATAGAATTTGTTAATTTAAAATAGTAAGCAATTCAAAGTTATATGTGTAATAGATAAAATAGATATCCCTATAGTGATGCGTTACTAGCTAAACGTAATAACACTTTAGAAGATAATGAAGATAAGGAGTTACTGGATTGTTTCGACTATGTAATTAAGTATAAAAATATCCAACGACAAAACGTAATTATAAAATGGTAAAAGCTATGGTACAGTTTCAAATTGCTAATGACATGCGTATCGGTGAGCTACTTGCAATAAAGAGAGTAAATATAAACTATGAAGATAAAACGCTAGATATCGACGGTAAAGTTAATTGGATAACTGAAAAATGACGGGAGCATCCGGAGTAAAAGAGACAACTAGAACAAGTAACAGCTATAGGGCTATAGGCCTCACTATCCATAGCATCGACTTACTAAGAACACTTATGCTTGTAATGATAAGTTTATTAATATAGGGTACATATTCACAAATGCAGCTGGTGGCCCTATCGACTCGAACAAAATTAGCAACATTATTAAAGGGGGCACTATCAAAGAGACAACTGAGATTAGTTCTATTAAGAAACCTGTAACGACGCATACATTACATCATTCGCATATATCTACACTTGCTCAATTAGGAATTAACTTAAAAGCAATGCAAGAGCATGTAGGTCATTCAGATTATAAAAAAATCTAGAGATATACACACATGTTACTAATCAGATGGCGAAAGATATGATGAATAAATTTGAATGATTGGGGAGTTAAAATTGGAAAAAGATGATACACTAGCAGAAATTAAGCCTATGCTCAATTTTGATGAGCAAATAGCGAAATTAAAACAGATGAATATATTTTTTAATATTATTGACACCGAAAAAGCAAATGAAATTCTTAGAAAAAATAATCACTTCTTCAAACTAGCTTATTTCCGAAAAAATTTCGAAAAAAAGAATGGCGGCTATTTCATAGAATTTGCTTATTTATCAGATTTAGCAACTATAGATATGAAATTAAGATACACAATGTTGCATTTAACTTTAGATATTGAACATAGTTTAAAGTGTCTAGTCTTAAAACTAATAACAGAAAATAACCAAGAAGATGGTTATAAAATAATAGATGAGTTCTTATGTATTGATAAATCATATAGCAATTCAAATTTTGACACAAATTCAAGAACACCAGAAGAAGTTATGGAAACCAAAATCAAAAATAAAAACGAAATATTCAAGCATATGAATAAACGAGGACAACTACCCGAGAAGTTGAATAAATACTATCAAAATCCACCCGCATGGGTTTGCATTGAATTCATGCAACTAGGTCAATTCGTTTCGTTTCTCAACTTCTATTACAAGAAGTACAATGACGAAGAATTGAGAGTTGCTAATATTTTAATGCCTTTAGTTAAAAATATAAGAAACAAATCAGCTCATAACCAACCCATCATAGCAAATCTAAATTATGACAGTAGATCTCCTCAATATTTATTTGAAAAAGGGAATAATATAGGCATATCTAGAAACATGTTCGGAATAAAAAATTTCATAGATACTTTCGCTACGCTAGAATTACATAATCAAGTTTGTAGTAATGCAATTATCCAAGCAAGATATCACGATTTGGACCAACTTCAAAAGCGATATAAAAGAAACGAAAGCTATTATAATAATGCATTAGCTATCAAAAGATTTTTTATAGCTTTAGATAAAATTATTGACTTCAACAGACCAAAAGTATAAACTATCTAGTGAGGAAAGAGACTTATAGGTCTCGCGAGTTATTTTAATTCGTATGCAAGAAAAAGAAGAGCTATGCATTTTATTTAAAATGCGTAGTTCTTTTTTTATGCATCTAAATTCATATTATTTTTGCAATATAAACATATCTTTGTGCAAATTCCGAACACAAAACATTCACATCATCCTTTTTTGCCCTTTTTCTATACCCCAAAACACAAAAAGCCCCGTAAGCCTATGCCTACGGGGTTTGACAATAAATTATATATTATTGTTCTTCTTTAACATATGGTAATAATGCCATATGACGAGAACGTTTGATAGCTGTAGTCAACATACGTTGATATTTAGCTGAAGTACCAGTTACACGACGTGGTAAAATTTTACCGCGTTCTGAGATAAAACGTTTTAATAATTCAGTGTCTTTGTAGTCGATATGTGTAATACCATTTGCTGTGAAATAGCATACTTTTTTACGACGACGTCCGCCTCTTCTTGGTCCACCTGCCATGATTGTGTGCCTCCTTTGATAATTTTTTCGCTTTAATTTCGTTAATTTTTATTAGAATGGTAAGTCATCATCACTTATATCAATCGGTCCGTTTGCATTTGCAAATGGATTATCAGATTGTTTCGTGTTTGATGAATTATTGTACGAATTGTTTTGTCCTGATTGTTGACCACCGAATCCTTGACCGTAATCTTGGAATTCATTTTGTTGACGTTGGCCACCATTTTGTTGCGCATTTTTAGGTTCAAGGAATTGAACACTATCACACACAACTTCAGTAACAAACACACGACGACCTTCTTGATTTTCATAATTACGGGATTGTAAGCGACCATCTACACCAGCTAAACTACCTTTAGATAAATAGTTATTTACATTATCTGCTTGTCTTCTAAAAACAACACAGTTAATAAAATCTGCTTCGCGCTCCCCTTGAGCATTCGTGAACGTACGATTTACTGCAAGAGTGAATGTCGCTACACTCACACCTGAGGGAGTGGTTCTGTATTCCGGATCTTTCGTTAAACGACCTACTAATACAACTCTATTTAGCATTTAAACGCCCCCTCTAATTATTACTTGTCTTCGTCTTCACGAATAACCATGTAACGAATGATATCGTCACTGATTTTAGCTAGACGTTGGAATTCGTCAGTAGCTTTGTTGTTATCAGATTTAACACGTACGATGTTGTAGAAGCCATCTTTGAAATCATTGATTTCATAAGCTAGGCGACGTTTACCCCAGTCTTTTGCTTCTAAAACTTCTGCACCTTCAGTAGCTAAGATGCCGTTGAAACGTTCAACTAACGCTTTTTTAGCATCTTCCTCAATGTTTGGGCGTACGATGTACATAACTTCATATGTTCTCATTTTATATTTGCACCTCCTTGTGGTCTATACGGCTTATCAATCTTAAAACAGATAAGCAAGGAATAATTTTCATTACTCACAATAAAGAATTATATCATGCGCCATTACTTTTTACAATAATAATTCAAACTACTCTTCATATCATTTTTGACATTAATTCATTTGAAATTTTCTATGATATTTTTAAAAATACACTCCACAAAAGCGAACACGTGTTCTATAATAGTTGTGAGGTGGTAAGGAATGAATTTAAATATTGATTGGTCTAAAGATTTTCAAGAATTCCAAGAGATACTTAATAGTGGCATTCATCCTGAATGGCTTTATTGTGCAAAGGCTAATCTTGTTTTAGAGCCTGCTTATACTGGCGAAGGCAAACAATTTTTCAGCACTCAAGATATTATTAACGCGAGTAAAATTATTCCATTCTTTTAATAAATTATACGCATAATTAAAAGAGGCGAACAATTGATTCCGCCTCTTCTCCATATATACTATTTAATTAACTTCACTCTATCGTTTATACATTAAATCTGAAATGAACGATATCACCATCTTGCATAATATATTCTTTACCTTCTAATCGTTGTCTGCCCGCTTCTTTAGCGCCACTTTCGCCACCATATTGTACATAGTCGTCATAACTTGTTACTTCGGCACGGATAAATCCACGTTCAAAATCAGTATGAATGATACCAGCACATTGAGGTGCAGTCATACCTTGTTTAAATGTCCAAGCACGTACTTCTTGCACACCAGCAGTAAAATATGTTGATAATCCTAATAATTCATAAGTTGTTCTAATTAATCGATCTAATCCTGGTTCTTCGATACCTAAATCTTCTAAGAACATTTCTTTATCTTCATCATCTAATGTAGCAATTTCTTCTTCAATTTTTGCACTAATAACAATCACTTCAGAGTCTTCTTGCGCTGCATATTCACGAATCGCTTTTACTTTATCATTATCATCATCACCAATTTCATCTTCACCAACATTAGCGATATAAAGCATTTTTTTAGAAGTCAGTAATTGCGCTTGATTCACCCATTTTTGATCTTCTTCATTAAAGTCAATACTACGAGCGGGTTTACCATTTTCTAAAGCTTCTTTAATAGTTGTTAAAATACGTACTTCCATTTCAGCAGTCTTATCTTTTTGACGTGCTAATTTTTCAATTCTAGGCAAACGTTTCTCAACAGATTCTAAGTCCGCTAGTACTAATTCCATATTAATAACTTCAATATCATCAATAGGGTCTACTCGACCAGCAACATGAGTTACGTTATCATCATCAAATGCACGAACGACCTGACAAATCGCATCTACTTCTCTAATATGTGATAAGAATTTATTACCTAACCCTTCTCCCTTTGAAGCACCTTTCACAATACCAGCGATATCTGTAAATTCAAATGTAGTCGGCAATGTCTTTTTAGGTTGAACCATTTCTTCTAATTTAAGTAATCTAGCATCTGGCACTTCTACTATCCCTACATTAGGATCAATCGTAGCGAATGGATAGTTCGCTGCTAAAGCACCTGCTTTTGTTATTGCATTAAATAATGTTGATTTACCAACGTTTGGCAATCCAACGATACCTGCTGTTAAAGCCATTAATCATTCTCCTATCTTTGTGTATCATCATGAGATTCGATGATTTTTTTAAGTTTTTTATCAAACGTTTGACGTGGAATCATAATACTTCTTTGACAATTTTCACATTTAATTCTTATGTCTGCACCCATTCTAATAATCTTAAAACGGTTTGTTCCACACGCATGTTGTTTTTTCATTTCTACTATATCATTTATTCCATATTTTGACGCCATTAAATATGACCTCCATGTATTATAAACTACTAAACACCGTTTTCACTATGATTATAAGCAGTCATAATTGGTTGAGGTGTTTTAATACCTTCTTGTAAAAACATTTTTTGTACTTCTTTGCGAATAATTCGAGCTCCAGCAAATCCTTCACCTGGAATTGTTTCTGCAGATATTCTCAATATTACTCTTGTATCTTCAATAGCATCAATACCAATAACAACCGGATCACTAACAAATAAGTAATATTTACTACGTAAAGAAGTAAATAGTTTGTTTAGTTTTTTATCAACATTATCAATGTTTTCTTCGACAGACACTGGAATTTTAACGATAGCTGTACCATTTGTAATTGAGTAGTTCGTTATTTCACCCATACTACTATTTGGTAAAATTGTTAATTCTCCTGAAATTGTATTGATTCGTGTTGAACGAAGTCCTATTGATTTAACCGTTCCCTCTGCCACAGTCGTACCACCATTGTTTATTTTAACATAATCACCTACATCAAATTGACTTTCAAATATAATGAAAAATCCAGTAATAACGTCTTTAACAATGGTTTGAGCACCAAAACCTACTGCTAAACCTACGACACCAGCACTTGCAATAACACCTTCAACACTAATGCCAAATTTACTTAAAATCGTCGTAATAACTATAAACCAAACGATATACTTCACTACATTTTGAACAAGAGATATTAAAGTTTTAGAGCGCTTTTTGTTACTCTTTTTACTCTTATTTTGAATCTTAAATCCCTGTTCAATCATTTTATTCAGTATTTTAATAACTATGAGGGCTACGATAATATAAATAACAATCATAGAGATTTTAGTTGCAATGTTTTCATATGTTTCTATTTTTGTTAATGGCTCAAATAGAGATGAAATAATATTCATGACTTGATTCATGATAAGCGTTACTCCCTTCTATATGATATATCAATATTGTATTCATATTTTTATATACTTCCAACCTACGAAAGTCTCAATATATCTAGAATCAAATGTTCACTGATTACAATTTATTTACACTTGCACAAAGAGTTATTATATAAAATTGTGTAACTATTTACCATACCTACGATTTAATTGTTCAATTATTCTTAGAAAATCTTCTTGTGAATCAAACTCAAATGAGATTTTACCAACCGATTTTTTTATTGATATATCTACTTTGGTACCATACTGTTCTCGCAACTGTCGTTCTTGTTGCTTTATAAATTTAGGCTTAGTTATATCTACTTTGTCTGTTTCCGACTTTGACGAAACATTTTTTAATTCATTAACATGGTTTTCTAAATATCTAACACTCCACTTTTCTTTAACAACCCGTTTCGCTAACCTAAGCATTTGTTGTTCATCTTTAATTGCCAATAACGTTCGTCCATGTGCACTTGTCAGTCGCCCATCTTTTACCATGTCAGCAATCTTTTTCGGCAAATGTAATAACCTCAACATATTCGCTATATACGGGCGCGACTTACTCAATCGCTTCGCTACTTCTTGTTGTGTAATTTTCAAATCTGTCATCAAACGTTGATAACTTTCAGCTTCTTCAATCGCATTTAAGTCTTCTCGTTGTAAATTTTCGATGACCGCCAGTTCCATCATATCTTCATCTGTTAAATCTTTGATAATCGCTGATACGTATTTTAGACCAGCAATTTTCGAAGCTCTAAACCTTCTTTCACCAACTACAATGTAATAACCTTGAACTGTTTTTCTAAGCACAATTGGTTGCAAAATTCCATATTGCTTAATTGAATCTGCCAAATCATTTAAATGATTTTCATCGAAAGTTTTTCGGGGCTGATACGGATTCGGTTTGATATCCGATATATCTATTTGCTTAATTTGTTCATCTTTTGTTTTAGTAATACGTTGATCTTCACTTTTTGACAATTCACTCACATCACTTTTTATTTGATAACAACAGTTAAATATATTTTATGTATTCTAAATGAGTCAGACAACCATTAACCACACTTTATTTAAAAAATAATTCATTTTTCAACTTCAAGATACCAATTACAATTTCACAAACAAATTAACTTTTAAATCAAAATTTTCTGAATAATTGTTGACAAATCTTTTTTTACTCTGTAAGCTAATTAATATCTTATAACAGTTTAATGAAACGTAAACACAATAAAGAGGAAAGTAAAACACACCCTGCTTATACAGAGAGTCTTTAGTAGCTGAGAGAAGATTTTGAAAGCGTGTTTGAAAATGGCCTTGGAGTGTTGATGCCAATATGAGGTGTCTACGGGTTCGCCCGTTATAGCGATACAGTATTAACATTGATGTTAAATGGCGTACTGGATTCTTTACGCACGATTTTTTGTTAATAAGTATGGGATAGCACATTACTATATCCTTACTTACTGACTTTAATTGTGATAATTGTTCAGTAAGCATATTTACTTTTAATGCGTACTGAATAAGGTTATTTCAGCGATGGAATAACAAATAAAGGTGGTACCGCGAAACATAAGCTTTCGTCCTTTTTATCCGATTCATTCGGGTACGAAGGACGGAAGCTTTTTTTATTTTTTCTTATAGGAGGGTCTTAATATGAAGGATACACAGTTAGCCCAAATCACATTAACCGATGATTCAACCGGTGCTATAGCGAATCCAATCCATTTATCTACTGCCTACAAGCATCCAAAACTAGGACAATCGACAGGTTTTGATTATACACGTACTAAAAATCCTACACGCTCAACATTTGAAACCTGTTTTGCCAAACTCGAACATGGTATTGCATCATTCGCTACATCAAGTGGAATGTCAGCCATTCAATTAATATGTAATTTATTTAAACCACACGATGAAATTTTAGTTTCATTCGATTTATACGGCGGCACATTTAGATTATTTGAATTTTATGAGCAACAATACAATATCAAATTTAAGTACGTTGATTTTACAGATTATGAACAAGTTGAAAAAGAAATCACTGATAAAACAGTTGCATTATTCATTGAACCAATATCTAACCCACAAATGATTGCTATTGATGTAAAGCCATACTATCAACTTTGTAAAGCTAAAGGCTTATTGTCAATTATCGACAATACTTTTTTAACACCTTATCTTTCAACACCACTAGCAGAAGGTGCTGATATAGTCTTACATTCAGCCACGAAATATATTGGCGGACATAACGATGTACTAGCAGGTGTCGTAACCGTCAAAGATGAATCACTCGCGCAACAGTTGTTTGATTTTCACAACATGACTGGCGCAACACTTTCACCAATAGATAGTTATTTGTTGTTACGTGGACTTAAAACTTTGCATTTACGCATTGAGCGTGCGCAATCAAACGCTAGAAAACTTGCTAAAAAATGTCAGTCACTTCAAGCAATTGACGAAGTACTATATAGCGGGCAAACTGGCATGCTTAGTTTAAGACTTAACAAGGCCTATAGCGTCGCTAAATTATTAGAAAATTTAGACATTTGCATTTTTGCAGAAAGTTTAGGAGGTACTGAAACATTAGTGACCTTCCCTTACACCCAAACACATGTTGATATGCCAGATGCTGAAAAAGATAAACGTGGCATTGATGAGTATTTAATCCGCTTATCACTAGGTGTTGAAAATTATGAAGACATCGAACGCGATATCATCCAAGCATTAGATAAAGCTCAGATTGGAGAGATTGTATGACACTTTCAAAAGAGACAGAAGTGATATTCGATTGGCGTAGAGGTGTGGAATATCATTCAGCTAACCCACCACTCTATGATTCTTCAACATTCCATCAAACAAGTCTTGGTGGCGATGTTAAATATGATTATGCACGAAGTGGCAACCCTAACCGTGAACTTTTAGAAGAGAAGTTAGCACGATTAGAACAGGGAAAATTCGCTTTTGCTTTTGCATCAGGTATTGCTGCTATTTCAGCAGTACTTTTGACTTTCAAATCTGGTGATCATGTCATCTTACCCGATGATGTATATGGCGGTACTTTTCGCCTCACTGAGCAAATTTTGAATCGATTTAATATTGAATTTACAACCGTAGATACTACCAAGCTCGAACAAATCGAGGGTGCCATTCAATCAAACACAAAATTAATTTATATCGAAACACCATCGAACCCCTGTTTTAAAATTACTGATATCAAAGCTGTTTCTAAAATAGCCGAAAAGCATGAACTACTGGTAGCTGTGGACAATACATTTATGACACCGTTAGGCCAATCACCTTTATTACTTGGCGCTGATATTGTCATTCATAGTGCTACAAAATTTTTAAGTGGACATAGCGATTTAATTGCTGGTGCTGTCATTACTAATAATGAGGCAATTAGTGAAGCTCTTTATTTAATACAAAATGGTACAGGCAATATGTTATCTGCTCAAGATAGCTGGACACTTGCTAAACATTTAAAAACATTTCCAATCAGATTTAAACAATCTGTCGAAAACGCGCAAAAAATCGTGTCATTTTTAATAAAGCAAGATGAAATTTCAGAAGTTTATTATCCGGGACTCACTACTGCTCATTTAGAACAAGCTAAAAATGGCGGTGCCGTTATTGGCTTTCGTTTAGCTGATGAGTCTAAAGCACAACAATTTGTCGATGCACTGACATTACCACTCGTTTCAGTGAGTCTGGGCGGTGTTGAAACGATCCTTTCACATCCAGCAACAATGTCTCACGCTGCACTACCTGAAGAAGTGAGACAAGAACGTGGTATCACTTTCGGTCTATTCCGATTAAGTGTTGGTCTCGAAGATCCTGATGAACTCATTGCAGACATCAAATACGCATTAAAGGAGGCATTCAATGAGTCAATTCCTCACACAATTGAAAGATAATGTTTTAGTAGCTGATGGCGCTATTGGAACCATTTTATACTCTGAAGGATTAGACACCTGTCCAGAAGCATATAATCTTAGCCATCCAGATAAAGTTGAACGTATCCATCGTTCATATATCGAAGCTGGTGCTGATGTCATTCAAACCAATACTTATGGTGCAAATTTTGAAAAGTTAAAACGATTCGGTCTTGAAGATAAAGTTAAAGCTATACATCAAGCCGCCGTACGCATCGCAAAAAAAGCAGCAAATAAAGATACGTATATATTAGGCACAGTTGGTGGGTTTAGAGGTATCAAACAAGAGGATATCAGCTTACAAACTATTCTTTATCATACTGAAATTCAAATAGACACCTTAATTGAAGAAGGCGTTGACGCGCTACTTTTCGAAACGTATTACGACCTAGAAGAGTTAACAAATGTCATTTCACGAACGAGAAAGAAATACGACATTCCAATCATTGCTCAATTAACCGCTTCAAACACAAATTACTTAGTTAATGGTCAGGCAATCAATGAAGGATTAAAACAACTCGTTCAATGTGGTGCCAACATCGTGGGACTCAATTGTCATCATGGCCCGCACCATATGCAAGAGTCTTTCACACATATTGAATTACCAGAGCACGCATACTTATCTTGCTATCCAAATGCCAGCTTATTAGATATTGAAAATAGTGAATTTAAGTATAGTGACAATGCACAATATTTCGGCCAAGTTGCTCAAAATTTAATTCACGAAGGTGTTCGTTTAATTGGTGGTTGCTGTGGTACAACGCCAGAGCACATCAAATTTATTAAAGAATCTATTCAGACACTTAAACCTGTTAATGACAAAAAAGTGATTCCGATACCAACGAAAGCACTTTTCAATCCATCTCAAAATAAAGTTAGACAATCATTAACATCTAAGGTTCAAGAACGTCCAACCGTTATTATCGAATTGGATACACCGAAACATTTAGACACGGATAGATTTTTTGAAAATATCGCTAAACTTGACAAAGCTAATGTAGATGCGGTAACACTCGCAGATAATTCATTGGCAACTGTCAGAATTAGCAACATTGCTGCTGCAAGCTTAATTAAACAATATTACAATATTGAACCACTCGTACATATTACATGTCGAGACCGAAACTTAATCGGCTTGCAGTCCCATTTACTTGGATTATCGCTCATTGGCGTTAACGAAATATTAGCCATAACTGGTGATCCTTCAAAAGTTGGTCACTTACCAGGTGCAACCAATGTCTATGATGTTAATTCTAAAGGATTAACTGAACTCGCTCTAAGATTTAATCAAGGTATTAACACTGACGGTGATGCGCTGAAGAAACGTACACACTTCAACATCGCTGGCGCCTTTAATCCTAATGTTCGAAAATTAGATGGTGCCGTCAAAAGATTAGAGAAAAAGATAGAAAGCGGAATGTCTTATTTTATAACACAACCCGTGTACAGCAAAGAGAAAATCATTGAAATTTACCATGCCACTAAGCACTTGAACAAACCATTTTTCATAGGCATTATGCCTATCGCAAGTTACAAAAACGCACTCTTTTTGCATAATGAAGTGCCAGGAATCAAGATGTCAGATGAAATTTTACAACAATTTGAAGCAGTTAAAGATGATAACGCCAAAACACGAGAGCTAAGTCTTAAGCTTTCAAAGGATTTAATCGATACTGTTCATGAATATTTTAATGGTTTATACATTATCACACCGTTTCAAAATGTCGAAGATTCATTAGAACTTGCAGCATACTCAAAATCTATTACTGCTCACAAGGAGGCAATATTATGACAACAATTAAAACATCAAACTTAGGATTCCCAAGATTAGGTAGAAAAAGAGAATGGAAAAAAGCCATCGAAAGTTATTGGGCAAAAAAGATTTCTAAAGAAGAATTAGATCAAACATTAACTGATCTACATAAAGAAAATTTATTATTACAAAAGTACTATCACTTAGATAGCATCCCAGTTGGTGATTTCTCTTTATATGACCATATTTTAGATACGTCATTATTATTCAACATCATCCCAGAACGTTTCCAAGGTAGAACTATCGATGATGACTTATTATTTGATATTGCTCGCGGTAATAAAGACCATGTTGCAAGTGCACTTATAAAATGGTTTAACACTAACTATCATTACATCGTACCTGAATGGGACAATGTTGAGCCTAAAGTGAGTCGCAATGTATTATTAGATCGCTTTAAATACGCCCAATCTTTAAACGTTAACGCTCACCCTGTCATTGTTGGTCCGATTACTTTTGTTAAATTATCAAAAGGCGGTCACCAAACTTTTGAAGAAAAAGTTAAAACGTTATTACCACTTTATAAAGAAGTGTTTGAATCATTAATTGATGCAGGTGCTGAGTACATTCAAGTTGATGAGCCAATCTTAGTTACAGACGACAGCGAAAGCTATGAAAATATTACACGTGAAGCTTATGACTATTTCGAAAAAGCTGGTGTTGCTAAAAAATTAGTCATTCAAACATACTTTGAACGTGCACATCTTAAATTCTTAAGTTCTTTACCTGTTGGTGGTTTAGGTTTAGACTTTGTCCATGATAATGGCTATAACCTTAAACAAATTGAAGCTGGAGATTTTGATAAATCAAAAACATTATACGCTGGAATTATTGATGGTCGTAATGTGTGGGCAAGTGACATTGAAGCTAAAAAAGTCTTAATCGATAAATTGTTAGCACACACTAATGAACTTGTCATTCAACCATCATCTTCATTATTACATGTTCCAGTATCTTTAGATGATGAAACATTAGATACAAGTGTTGGCGAAGGCTTAAGCTTTGCAACTGAAAAATTAGACGAATTAGATGCATTGCGTCGCCTATTTAATCAAAACGATAGTGTTAAATATGATAAATTAAAAGCACGTTATGAGCGTTTCCAAAATCAATCATTCAAAAACTTAGATTATGATTTCGAAAGCGTGCGTACTTCAAGACAATCACCATTCGCGCAACGTATTGAACAACAACAAAAACGTTTGAACTTACCGGATTTACCAACAACAACTATTGGATCATTCCCACAAAGCCGAGAAGTTCGAAAATACCGTGCAGATTGGAAGAACAAACGCATTACAGACGAAGCATATGAAACATTCTTAAAAAATGAAATTGCTCGATGGATTAAAATTCAAGAAGACATTGGCTTAGATGTATTAGTTCACGGTGAATTTGAACGTAATGACATGGTTGAATTCTTCGGAGAAAAATTACAAGGTTTCTTAGTAACTAAATTCGGTTGGGTGCAATCATATGGTTCACGTGCCGTAAAACCACCAATCATTTATGGTGATGTAAAATGGACAGCGCCTTTAACTGTTGATGAAACAGTTTATGCACAAAGCTTAACAGATAAACCAGTTAAAGGTATGTTAACTGGACCTGTAACAATTCTAAACTGGTCATTTGAACGTGTTGATTTACCACGTAAAGTCGTTCAAGATCAAATTGCTTTAGCAATCAACGAAGAAGTATTAGCACTTGAAGCTGCAGGAATCAAAGTTATCCAAGTTGACGAACCTGCATTACGTGAAGGCTTACCATTACGCTCTGAATATCACGAACAATATCTTAAAGATGCTGTTTTATCATTTAAACTTGCAACGTCTTCAGTTCGTGATGAAACTCAAATCCATACACATATGTGTTATTCTCAATTCGGTCAAATCATTCATGCTATTCATGACTTAGATGCTGATGTTATTTCAATTGAAACATCTCGTAGCCATGGTGATTTAATTAAAGACTTTGAAGATATTAATTATGATTTAGGTATTGGTCTAGGTGTGTATGATATTCATAGTCCACGTATTCCAACAAAAGAAGAAATTACTACAGCAATCAATCGTTCACTACAACAAATCGACCGCTCATTATTCTGGGTAAACCCTGACTGTGGTTTGAAAACGCGAAAAGAAGAAGAAGTTAAAGATGCATTGACTGTGCTTGTGAATGCTGTTAAAGCTAAACGCCAAGAATAATCGCAGCATTTATCATATAATAAACTAAAAACGGGTGATTTTATGACACAATATCCTTTATGGCAACAATTAAATACTTTAAAACAAGCAACTTGGGTTGATTTAACGCATACATTTGATCCGGAAATACCACGTTTTAGTGAGTTTGAAAAAGGCGAAGTTTCAACTTTATTCACGGTTAAAGATCATGGTTTCTATGTGCAACGTTGGAATATTGTAACGCAATATGGTACTCACATTGATGCACCAATTCACTTTGTCGAGAATAAACGTTATTTAGAAGACATTGATTTAAAAGAATTGGTATTGCCGTTAATTGTATTAGACTTTTCAACAGAAGTAGCGAACAACAATGATTTCATTGTAACACGTGCGCATATAGAAGCATGGGAAAAAGAGCATGGTACTATTGAACCTGGCACTTTTGTTGCACTTCGTACCGATTGGTCAAAACGTTGGCCTAATATTGAAAAGTTTGAAAACAAAGATGCGAACGGACAACAACATGCACCGGGTTGGGGATTAGATGCTTTGAAGTACTTAATTGAAGAACGTCGTGTTGAAGCTGTTGGTCATGAAACATTCGATACCGATGCATCTGTGGACGTTGTAAAAAATGGTGATTTAGTTGGCGAACGTTATATTCTTGGTCAGGATAAATACCAAGTCGAGTTATTAACTAATTTAGATCAATTACCAACTCGTGGCGCCATCATTTACGCTATCAGCCCTAAACCAAAAGATGCACCTGGGTTCCCTGTTAGAGCATTTGCAATTAAACCATCAAATGACTAATATTACCCAATAAATCCATAAACAAATAAAAACAGGTTATGCCAACATGTAATTAATACTGTTGTGATAACCTGTTTTCTTATTATTTATACTTTGATACAACTGCAGCGATAGCTTGACCGCCACCAATACACAATGATGTTAAACCAGTTTCAACTTCATCATTCAGTTGATGCAATAATGTCACTAAAACTCTAGCACCAGATGCACCAATAGGGTGTCCTAATGCAATAGCGCCACCTTTAACATTCACCTTTTCAGGAGGTAATTTTAATTCACGATCAACAGCTAATGATTGTGCTGCAAATGCTTCATTTAATTCAAATACATCAATATCGCTTAATTCTTTTTTACTACGTTTCAAAGCCTTTTCTACAGCGCCAACTGGTGCAATACCCATAATAGAAGGATCTACACCATGACTTCCAAAGCCATCAAGCACTGCCAATGGTTCGATATTTAATTCTTTAGCTTTGTCTTCTGACATGACTAACATCATCGCAGCACCATCATTGATTCCTGATGCATTACCTGCTGTAACTGTCCCGTCTTTTTTGAAAGCTGGTCTTAAGCGACTTAATTTTTCGACTGATACATTTTCACGTACACCTTCATCCTTAGTGACTAAGATTGGTTCACCTTTACGTTGAGGAATCGATACTGGAACTATTTCACTATCAAATTCACCATTTTGCTGTGCACGTACTGCTTTTTGTTGTGAGTTTACAGCAAATGTATCTTGTTCTTCTCTTGAAATACCATATTGCTCCACTAAATTTTCAGCAGTAATACCCATATGATATTGATTAAATACATCTGTTAAACCATCATATACCATGCTATCAACCATTGATTGATGTCCCATTTTAAAACCGAAGCGACTGTTGTTGACAAGCATTGGTGACTGAGACATATTCTCCATACCGCCAGCTAGCACGATGTCATTTTCACCAGTCACAATAGATTGATATGCTAATTGAATCGACTTTAACCCAGAACCACATACTTTATTCACTGTAAATGCAGGTACTGTTTCTGGCAAGCCACCTTTCATAGCAGCAATTCGTGCTGGATTTTGTCCTTGTCCTGCTTGTAGTACGTTACCGATGATAACTTCATCAATCTCACTTGGATTCAAACCCGTCTCTTTAATAATATGTTCTATTAAAGTCGCACCTAAATCATAGGCTGGCACGTCTTTAAACGCACCTCCAAAAACGCCAATAGGTGTCCTGTATGCTGCTGCTAATACGACTCTCGTCATGTCATATTCATCTCCTTATGATATATACAATTTTATTACTAATACGTCTAATGAACCAATACGCCACTAACATCCAATTTATGAAACCAATTGCTACGTATGTTACATTTTCATTCTTGTTATGCATTTAACAAATCATATTATACAATGATGTAATTTGTTTGGGCAATCGGAAACGTAAACGGTTTCACTTTAACATTTCACACTCTTAAATATGCTCTATCATCCTCATCTATAGTACAAAATTATGCTTTGATTTACCACAAATTATCATTAATCATTTCGCGTAATGACTCTAATTAAATTCTATCTATCATTGCATCGCTATTCACAGCTGGTTTCACCATCAATTTCTCATCAATTTTTTATTACCATTACGTCTCTAGTCAAATATTAAATCGCTGATGATTGTTAATTCCGCAATTACCATGCAGTCACCTCTCCTTCCACTTCATCGCCAAATCTGCCCCTATTCACTAGAAAAAATAAATAGTATACTTAGTAAATTAATTACACATCTTAAAGGAGTTAAAATTTTATGGTTAATGCATTAACACCAAAACATTTAGCTGAAAAGCGTGCAGGATTCCATGAGTTGTTCTTTGATTTAATTTTCGTCTATGCCATTCAAAAAATTGCACATGTGATTTTAACAACACAAAACGGTTCCATTTCAGCTGATTTATTTTTCAAATACATCGTCATGAGTTTGTTCTTATGGTTAATGTGGTCTCATCAAACATTTTTTACAAATCGATTTGGTCAAGTTACATTCAAAGACGTCTCGTTTATGATGTTTAATATGTTCATCATGGTCTTCCTATCTAACAGCCTATATCCGGACTTTGAAAAGACATTCTTCCCATTCTTCTTATGCGTGGCAATTATGTATTTAAGTATCGGATTACAGTATTTATTACATATACGTACAGGTTTAGATTATGGCGATAAGCGTACATGTCAAGCTTTTGCGAGCGTAGCCTTTGTGATTTCATTTTTATCATTTCTATCATTAGTACTACCACAAAGTATCCATTACATCCCTGGATTTTTAGGCGTATTCATTGCAGCGACAGGACTTATTCCATTTCAGAAATATCTTGTATTATCACCTGTTAATATGATGCATTTAGTAGAACGTTTTTCGTTACTAACAATTATTATCTTTGCCGAGGTACTGGTTGGTTTAGCTTCGTCATCATTTAGCATTGATCATTTTAGTTACATTTATATATTCCAATTTATGATTTTAATTAGTCTTTTCGGTGTATATTGGATCATTACTGAAAATTACATTAATCATAAATTGTCATCTATCGGTTTCCGTTTATCGTATACGCATCTATTAATCAATATCGCTTTAGGTGTGATTAATGCTGCAATTGTTTTTAGTAATAACAATAAACTAAATGACTTGTTTGAAATTAATATGATGTATATCAGTGTTTTAATATTCTATATTGGATTATGGTTAATCACGCCTTATTTCCATAATGAACTGACAAACGCAAAATATATTTCTTCTTCACTAGGCATACTTGTAGTATCATATATCATCAGCCTTATCTTTAAGGGGCATGACCAAGTAATGATTATCTCGGTATCCGTTGCGACTTTCTGCATCATGCTGATTTATTTTAAAAATCAACGTCTACGTAATAAACATGAATAAATAGTATTCACCTCGGTCAAAGTATTTGAACTGAATCCAAAAGTGTCGAACTTCACATTATACTTTTGTGACAATCATCAGTTATGATACATGATCGAGTTTTTATATTTCCGAGGAAATCATTGGCATATACCATCATCAATTGATACACGCAAATAAATTTCAGCAACATACTCAATGATATATACACGTTAATCCTCACTATAAAAGGATGCAATTCCCACACAACCTAATCTTCTAAAAACAAATGATATGATATAGAGATGTCACCTCAACCTATCATCCCGCATTTCATTCCACAACACCAAAAAGAGCAGATGATAATCGTATTGATTTATCACCTGCTCTAAATATTATTTCAATGACTAGCTTCACACCAAGAATATTGATTATAGTTCTTGTTTGTTAAAAATTTTAATAGACAATATATAAGAAACACTTGTTATAACGATACCAATGACCGCATATACTATGACAACTAACCATCCTTCAGTGCTAATTTTTTCAAATTCTAATGCCGATGCACCACTAACCATACCATATATAAAGAAAAAGACCACGAAAGAAAAAAGTAGTAGGATAGATGCAACTATCATAATGACATTAGAGTTTTCAGCGCCAAATTTAAATGTCAATGGGAAAATGATAGAGTATGCCCCTATGATACCAAAACTCATTAAACCTGACATAATACCAATCATCACACTTTGGGTCACGATCGTAGTCACAACTAATCCAATCATTAAACTTGCACCGAATAAGATTAAATAAAAGGCAAAGTATGACTTAATATAATCACTACGTTTAACCGGTAAAGTAGATACATAATACATCCATCTTGAGTCTTTTTCATGTTTAATATTATCAGTAATGGGTGTGATTAACATAACCCCAGCCATTGCCGAACTCATCAACGGATTAAATACTGCAAAGTATCCCGCAGCTATGATAGCGACTATAAAATAAATATATGTTTGCTTTCTCGTTGCATAAAAACTACTTAGGAACATACCTTTCATTATACTTCACCTCGCATTATGATTTTCGTAGCGTCATCAATGTGTTTTAAAGGCTCTGCATTTTCAATTTCTGCATAATCTTTAACTAAAATTTGATATTTCCCCTTTGACAATCTAGAAGCAATGATTAAATGCTTAGGAATTTCAACATCTTTATCTCCTGTCGTAACAATTCCATATTGTGCTAAAAGTATATCTTTCTGTTCAGTTAAAATCATTCGTCCATCTTTCATAAACACTAATTTATCCGCTAATTGTTCTATATCTTCAGAAATATGCGATGATATTAAGATGCCTCCACCTTGAGCGACAAAATCTTCTAATAGTTCCATTACTTCTTCTCGTCCAGAAACATCCATACCTGCAGTTGCTTCATCTAAGATTAATAGCTTCACATCATGAGAAAGCGCAATCGTTAAAGCTATCTTCATTCGCATCCCTCTTGAAAAAGTTTTAATTTTAGTTTGTCGTGGTAACTCGAAATATTTGATTAAATCAAAGAATTTTTGACTATTCCAAGTCGTATAAATAGATTGAAATACTTTATCAATATCTTTAATAGTCAATTTATTAGGTACTCTCAGATCATCAAACACAACACCTATGTGTTCTTTATATTCGACATCATCCGCAGCATGTTCTTCTCCAAAAAATGCAATACTACCGTTATCTTTATGTCGATTGCCTACTAGAATATTAATTAATGTCGATTTACCTGAGCCATTTTTCCCAATTAATCCAACTGTCTCATTAGTAGAAATCGTTAAAGATGCATCTTGCAATTTAAAATCCGAATCTTTGTATTGTTTGTTCACACGATCTACGTTTAACAATGTTGTCATATCCATGCTCCTCTTTGTTTAATTTTAATAAAAACGTCTTCTCTTCAATAAATAGCTAAAGGCGTTATATATGAAAATAGCAATGATAAGTAGCAAACTAAAGCTTTGATTAATTCCTGTAGCAATTGAATAAGACCCTATAAAAATAATGGCTAGTATCAATATTGATAAGTTGATCGCATATGTTTTAAATAATGCAATTAATTCTATATGGCGTTCACCTTCATCCAATATTTCCAATCGCTTTTCAGTGTAATTCTTATCTGCAATTTTTGGCATTCTGTCATCAAATTTTCTATTAAACAGTGTAAATTGTGTATTGAAAATAGCACTAGCAAAAAATGGTATTAAAAAGAATAGCATTGCATTTGCTTCAGCTTGCCCTACCACAAAAATTAGTAACACTACAAAGGCAATAATTGTCTGTATAACGCTTAATATACTTCCATTTAAAACATAACGATTCGCAAGCAATTCATATTGATCTGTTGCATCGATATCTACCTCTTCATCTACAAGTCGCTTATACTTCAATGCACGTCTTTGATTCATCAAAACAATGGCTTCTACCAATATGATAATAATCGTCGCAACAATCGATATTACAACGACATTGGTATATGTCGCAAACGTCAAGTTCTCAATACCCAATCCATCAAAATTACCTAAAATTCCACCAATGATACCCCCTACAAGTCCACCTAGTAAAAGATATCCGATATATCTTAGTATTTTCATACCTCATCCTCCTCAATAATAAAAACAGTTTCCACCGTTTCATTGAAGATACGAGCAATCTTTATTGCAGTTAATACCGATGGCATAAAGTTATTTCGCTCAATTAGCGAAATGGTTTGTCTTGAAACACCCGCTAGTTTGGCAAGCTGCGTTTGGTTTAAGCCATCTCGTGCTCGTAATTCTTTCAATCGATTACGCACATCGCATCAACTCCTTAATTACACTGTAAATGATATTTGTCTTTTTGACAACTATATTTGTCAAATATGTACAAAAAATATGATTATCCAGCTATGTATGACATTTTGAAACAAACACCTCAACGCCTACAAGTCATAATTGTTTACTTTCGTTACACCTTCCCGCATAATTAACAGCATTCTAATTTTAGTATGATGCACGCATTTTCACTAAATCAAACGATTCAAAGGAGACTATTATGGCATTTACATTATCTGCAATTCAACAAGCACATCAACAATTTACTGGTGTTGATTTTCCAAAACTATTCAAAGCTTTTAAAGATATGGGGATGACTTACAATATCGTCAACATTCAAGATGGCACTGCAACATACGTACATCAATCAGAAGATGATATCGTTACGTCATCTGTGAAAAGTACGATTCCTGTTGCTCAAAAATCAAATCAATCTATCGTTCAAGATGTATTAACTAGACATCAACAAGGACAAACAGATTTTGAAACATTTTGTGATGAAATGGCTGAAGCTGGCATTTATAAATGGCATATCGATATTCAAGCGGGCACTTGTACTTATATCGACTTGCAAGACCAAGCTGTTATTTCAGAATTAATCCCTCAATAAGTTGTGTTTATAGCAATATTTTAATTATTATATAAAATTTGTTGATAATCATTATCGTTCGGTATAAAGTAAATACTATATACTACTTATGAGTGAGGTTGATTATCATGATAACTAACACTTTTATTTTAGGCATCACAGGTCCAACAAGTCTTGTCGTCATTAGCATTATCGCTTTAATTATTTTTGGTCCGAAAAAATTACCACAATTTGGTCGTGCTATCGGTTCTACTTTAAAAGAATTTAAATCTGCAACAGAAGATTTAGATAAAGAGTCTCACGATACACCCAGTAAGGAATCGAAGCAACAGCGAGAGCAATAGTACTGATGATACATTAATGGTTCACTTTAGCGAACTACGCCATCGGTTAGTAAAAATTTTATTGTCGTTCGTCATTACGGTCATCGTCGTATATGTTTCATCATTTTGGTGGATGACACCATTCATAACGTATATTACCCGTGCACATGTGTCCTTACATGCATTTTCATTCACAGAAATGATCCAAATATACGTGATGATTATATTTTTCATCGCGTTTTGTCTCATTTCACCGGTTATGTTTTATCAATTGTGGGCGTTTGTTGCGCCTGGTTTGCATAATAATGAGCGCCAATTTATTTATAAATATAGCTTTTTTAGCGTACTTTTATTTATTTTTGGTGTCGCTTTTGCATTTTATGTTGGCTTTCCAATGATCATTCAATTCGCGTTAAAATTATCATTAACTTTAAACATTTCGCCTGTCATTGGCTTTAAAGCATATTTGATTGAACTTATACGTTGGTTATTCACATTTGGCATTCTATTTCAATTACCAATATTATTCATAGGACTTGCAAAATTCGGTCTTATAGATACCACATCATTGAAGCATTATCGAAAATATATTTATTTCGCTTGCTTTGTATTAGCAAGTATCATTGCACCACCCGATTTAACATTAAATATATTACTCACATTGCCACTCATATTGCTCTTTGAGTTCAGTACGTTCATCGTTAAATTTACATACCGAGGCAAACCGCCAACACATTAATCTTATAAGAATTAATGCTGTGATTATCGTTATACTGCAATACCGAATATTTCCAACATCGCAACAAAAAAACAGGCACTCGGCCTGTTTTTTATTTTTTAAATTTAAAGATTAAGATAGCAACTACCATAATATAGGCAGCTTGTGCTATCAATGGTTCATAAGTTGGATAGAATCCTAACCAGTTAATCGTTGGGAATCCTTCAATGACATGTCTCGGCATAGCACCTAATAATTGTAACTTTTGAATACTTACGCCAAGCATTTTGAATCCCATAATAAAAATAAAAATCGACAACACTCTAAATATATAGAATATAGGTATCAATCTGACGATAAATCTAAATAATAACGCAAAGATAATTAATATAACGATAGCTAAAGCAATACCAATAATAAAATCTTTTGTCGCTAGCTCACCTATCATCCCCATATAGAAAATGATAACCTCAACACCTTCACGCAACACAGATATTAAACCAATCGTCGCTAACAATACCAAATTACCATTACTAATCGCATTGGCATACATATTTTTAATCATATCATTCCAGCGTTTCGCATTTGAACGTTTGTGCATCCAAACACCAACGATAAACATTAATATGACCGCAACAATACCTAATCCCGCTTCCATACTTTCACGAAGAATGCCACTATTACCTAAAGTTTCTACAAACGTAATTGCTAAGATAATACTCAGTACAAGTCCGGCAATTGCACCACCAATCACACTTGCAGTACCCTTCTTATCTTTGACATTACGCGTCATAGTAGTCAATGTCATTACAATTAATAACACTTCTAGACCTTCACGTAAAAAGATAATCATCACATCAACAAAGCTATAACTATGGCCAACAACCTCTTTAATTTGGTTATTTAAATCTACTAAACCATCTTTCACATGTGCTTTATTATGTTCGTCTAATACACTTTGATAATATGGTATTTTATCTTCAATTTTCGTATACAAAGCACCGTCTTTAGTTTGAATTTGACCTTCAACATACGGCCAAATTTCTATAAAATGTGTAAGCGCAGCATCAGCATCCGACAATTGATTGTCGTCGATAGCTTTAATCGCCTTCTCTAACTCATCATTTAATTGTGATACATGGTATTGATCTTTTGCAGACGTATCACTTTTCTTATCGACATGATCAATATTTGATTTAAAAGTTGTCCAAGCATGTGACACTTTCGCTGTATCTAATGGCGACTTATGAATTGCGATTCTAAGTTGCAGTAATGCGACTTCAATTTGTCCATATTGATTTGCGTCATAATTGCGAATTACCGTTTCATTACTTGTCCAAATCTGATTCAAACTATTGTTCAGCGATTCTAGCTCTGCTTTATTTTTATCTTTAATCGCTTTTGTCATTACTGCATCTTTGGCATCGACTTGCTGTTGCAATAGTTTAATTTTAGAACCCGCATCTTTACTAGCCAATTTCTCTTCATAAGCAATTAATGACTTCGTTAATTGCGAAAGTGTATCTTTTTGATTATCATTCGCTTTTGCATCTTCAAGCTTTCTCACATCTGATTTGACAGCATTACCTTCGCTATTATCTTCAAGCGATAATTTCTTAACTGCACTTACCACTTGCTCAATTGCTTTCTGCTTATTGTCATTCGATATCGAATTATTAGAAAGTGCAGATTTCGCATCCGTTATCACACTATATACATCACTAATACTTTGTTGTTTTGCTGCCTGACTTTTCAGTAACCCAAAGCTACACACCATAGCAGCAGTTATTAGCATTGCTACAAATTTAATCAAATAATGTTTCACCAAGGTATCCTCCCTTACTAACACCTGGTAATACTAAAAATGAAGCAGAACCTCTATGTGTAATATATTCATTTAATTTATCATTACTACCTAAATTATTTTGTATATCGATAAATTGTTTTGTCGCTTTTTGAAAAGCAATGAACAACAAGCCTGTTTCGAAGTTACCTGTGCGGTCATCCGTACCATCAACATAATTAAAGGCTCTACGTAAAATTGACGTATTTGCTTCTTTCGCTAGTCTCGTATGGGCATCTTTATCAATAATATACTCGCCATGACTATCTTTCGCTTTTAAGTCAATTTCATCAAACTCTTTCCCACCTGTTAACGGCGCACCACTATGTCGTTTCCGACCAAATGTAGCCTCTTGTTCTTCCAGTGCAGTACGATCCCACGTTTCAATGTGTATTTGAATACGTCTGACAACACAATAAGTTCCATGTTTCGCCCATCCGTCATCAATAAACACATAATCTTTAAGTTGATTACTCTTTCTAGGATTAATTGTTCCATCTTTAAATGCCATTAAATTTCTAGGTGTTTCCTTACCTTTAGCAGAGATAAAACCAGATTGCGCCCAACGTACCTTAACAATATCTCGAAATGGACGAACTAAATTATGAACCGCATGAAAGGATACTTGCGAATCATTTGAGCATGCTTGAATCATAATATCACCATCGCTGTAATCGTCTATTAACTGATCATTCGGAAAATGCGGTAAATCTTTAAAGGCATCGGGAATTTTACTAGATAACCCAATTTTCTTCATCAAAGACTTACTAATCCCAAAGGTAATCGTTAACTTGCTTGCACCTAATCCTATCGATTCACCGGTATCTACTGGTGGCATTAAAGGATTGTTACTCGGCTTGCCAACTTTATCACCATCCATCATACGATCAGCCATAACCGTCCACTTTTTAAACATTGCCTTAATTGCATCTCTATCTTTTGACTTCAAATCTAACGCAACGAAATTGCATGTTTTTTGCGTGGGTGTGGTAATGCCTGGTTGCACTTTACCATAAAATTCATACGCATCTTTTTCCGGATCTTCTGGTGTATTGAACATTGATTTGAAAGACCACATGCTACCAACACCACTTGCGCCAATTGCAACACCGGCACCGCCAATACCTAACATTTTCAAAAATGTACGTCTTGAAAATTGCGTACTATCGTTAACTTGTTCATAATTTGTCATTCAGTAATCACAGCCATTTTACTTAGTGGCTCTCCTAATGCATTAACAGCATCCGCAAATGCTTTACGGTCTTTCTTAGATACTTTTTCAAATGACTCATAACCGCCGTTGTTATCTTTATATTTATCCAATAATTGATTCACTTTATCGAAGTTCATTTGAATATCATCACTTAATTTTTTATCTTTTTTCTCTAAAATAGGTTTAAATAAGTCATAAATTTTTTGTGCACCTTCAATGTTCGCTTTAAAATCATATAAATCTGTATGTGAATAAATTTCTTCTTCACCTGTGATTTTAGAAGTTGCAACTTCATTTAATAGGTCAACAGAACCTTGTAACATTAATTTTGGTGTGATATCTAATGTATCAGCTTTGGCATGCAATTCTTTTGCATCTTTCAATAATTGTTGTGCATCTTTTTTAGTCACATCATCAATTTTCTTATCTTCGTATAATGCTTTTTCAATCTTATGATATCCTGACCATTCTTTTTCTTTTTTCTCTTCTTTCATATCTGCAAGACGTGCATCAATTTTAGGATCTAAATCTCCAAATGCTTCTGCAACTGGTTCAGAGCGTTCATAATACATACGAACTTTTGGATATAACGCTTTTGCTTGGGCCATATCATTATTTTCAATCGCTTTAACAAATTTTTCTGTACCTTTTAAAAATTCATTTAACTGTTCATCAGTATATTTATCATATGCTTTTGTTGCTTGTTTTAATTCTGCTTTAACACCATCATCTTTTTTCGATGTCTTTGAATCATCCTTCTTACTATCGTCGTTCCCACATGCAGCAATTAATAACGTTGATGCTAATAATAGCGTTGTTAACTTTTTCATTTTGACACCTCATTATAGAAATTCTATTATCCCCATAGACATGCCCTCATTCGTACTATCTCACACTCCCTAAATGCCAAGATAATACGTGGCTCTTAAAATGATGATTTTAAGGCATCCTCCCATGAACATTATCTAGTTGATAATAATTATCAAAATCATTATATTGTTATAAAATAATACTGTCAACAACCTTTTATTTTAAAAAAATTAAATGAAAGAGCGATGCCATTTTAAATGTCATCACTCTTTTGTAAGTCTAATTTGTCATTTTTGGTCGTATTCTGATTTTAATAAACTATAGATGTAACTCGATGAATAAATACCATTTAGTAATTCATTGTCACGTAACATACCTTCTCTAGTAAATCCCAGCCTTTCAGGAATAGCTCGGCTTTTTTCATTATTAACTGCGGCACTAATCTCAATTCGGTTTAAGTCAAGCTCTTCGAAACAATACTTTATCAATGCCTCAACTGCTTGTGTCATAATCCCATGACCCTCAAATTGTTTATCTAAATAATATCCTAATGAAGTTTTTCTGTGCATGCGATTAATTTCATGTAAACCGATGACACCAACTAGCGTTCCTTCATACCAAATGCCACACTGAAATCCATTACCATCAGAAAATTGCAAAAGTCCTCTTTTAATAAACGCACGCGTATCTGATGGTTGCTCAGTTGCATCTACCCAAGGTAACCATTCCCTAAGTGAATTTCTTGAACGATTGACTAAATTGAAAAGCGCTTCTGTGTCATGGGCTTCTAAAATTTTTAATATTATTTGTTCATTCACTTTCATTCCAAACATACCATCACACCCTCATTTATTTTTCATATAATTTTGTAAATTATCATAATAATAACATATTAATATTACGCCTTGTATCTTAAATTTGTTGTCCTTCCCCAACTTGCATTGCTTGTAGAATTTCTTTTCGAAATTCTCTTTGTTGGGGCCCCGCCAATAAGCGTTGTAGTGCCTATTACTTTGATTGATGTCCAAGTTTCCTATCACACAACTTAATTTAATCTCTACTTTATTAACCATTCCAAATTTATATTTAAAAATACGACAAAACAGTGCTAAAATGCTATTAAAGGAGGCACTGCTCATGGCATCATTGAAAAATAAGCATTTTATGATTGGACTAACATTAACATTTATAGTCGCATTATTTAGCTTTTTAGCTGCTAAATTGCCAATCTTAGATAAGGTTGGCGCATTAACTATCGCGATATTAATCGCTATTCTATATCGTCACTTTAGAGGATATCCTGAACAATATAGCTCAGGTATTACGTTTTCATCTAAATATTTATTAAGATTTGCAATCATCCTATATGGACTTAAACTCAATATATTCGATATTATCGGTCAAGGTAGTAGACTATTAGCCATCGATGTAGGTGTCGTTATTTTTAGTATTGTAATGATGCTCTTTGTCAACAAACTGTTGCATGGTGACAAAAACATCGCATTATTACTAGGTGTAGGTACAGGCGTTTGTGGTGCTGCCGCTATTGCTGCAGTCGCTCCAATATTCAAATCACGTGAAAAGGATACAGCTATTAGTATCGGTATCATCGCATTGATTGGTACGATATTTTCACTTATATATACAGCTATCTATGCTATCTTTTCAATGACGACAAATGTTTATGGCGCTTGGTCTGGCGTTAGTCTTCATGAAATTGCACACGTTGTCCTAGCTGGTGGCTTTGGTGGTAGTGATGCACTTAAAATTGCACTTCTTGGTAAACTTGGCAGAGTATTCTTACTGATTCCATTAACCATCGTACTTATTTTAATTATGCGTTTCCGTTCATCAGAATCATCTAGCAATGGTCGAATAAGCATTCCATACTTTTTAATTGGATTTGTCATTATGGCCTTAGTGAATACATATGTAACTATTCCGTCAGCATTGCTAAATATTTTAAATACTGTATCAACAATTTGCTTATTAATGGCCATGGTTGCTTTAGGGTTAAATGTTGCATTTAAAGATCTTAAAAATCGCGCACTTAAACCGCTTATGACAATCATTATTACCTCAATATGCTTGTCATCACTTGCCTTTATCGTCGTTCATTGGCTATATAGTTAATATGAAAAGACGCTCAAACACTTGCAAATTTAGTGTGCCGAGCGTCTTATTTTTATACTTTAAAAGTCGTATTGGTTGTTTTCTTCTTCAAACACTTGTTGTTGTACTTTGGCAGTTCGCATTGTGGATTGTGCCAACGCTTTTAACCGAAATACAACATCATCATTGACAATTTGTTGATTTGAAAAATCTTTCTCTTCAATAAATACATACGTTTGCATCGTATGTGCTTTCATGTAACTCAATATTGGTTTTAAATGCATTTCAGGAATTAAATAATGTTTACTAGAACCTGCTGTCGCTACAAGTCCTATTACCTTGTCACGAAACGCATTGACTGGAAGTAGATCAAACACATTTTTCAAAGCACCAGGGATGGAAGCTTGAAAAATTGGAAAACCAATAAAAATCACATCAGCCTGCATTAACGACGTCGTTAATTTATATACATCTCCTGTAGTATCTAGATAATTCTTTCCAACGCTAAATTCTAATTCAAGTTCTCGTAAATCCATCAACTCTATTTGATGTCCCTCATTGATGACTTCTAGTTCATTTTTTAAATCATCCATAGCAATTCTCGTTTTAGAACCTACTGTGGAACCTGACAATAATACAATATTCATGATGACGCCCCTCCTATTTTGATAAATGCTTTTTAATCGCCGGTATAATGTCGTTGCCAATTAACTCTATATTCTTCATAACATTTTCAAATGGCACACCGCCAAAATCAAGCTGTGCCATAAAACGTTGATGACCATACAACTCGTGTTGATACAATATCTTTTCAATAATTTGTTGCGGGCTTCCAACCATTAGCGCTTCTCTATAATCTGGTGAATTAGCAAATTGCTGTTTCGGATAACCAACGCCACGAATAAATGACATCCCTGTATTCAAATGTGGATAAAATTCTCTCATAGCATCCTGAGTTGTTTCAGCTGTATAAAACAGACTCGCTATACTTACTGGTAAAGACTTAGGCGAAGCATCGAAACCTGCTTCAGTTGCTGCTTGACGATAAGCATCTATAGAACCTTTAAAGTTCATTGCTGGGCCACCAAGGGTTGTAATCATCATTGGCACACCTTGTTTTCCCGCTTTAATAGCACTTGCAGGTGGACCACCAACAGCACGCCATATTGGCAATGTATTATCGATTGGTCTTGGGAATATTTTCATATTTCTAAGTTCTGGACGATATTTTCCAGACCAAGTAATACGCTCAGTTTTATTTAACTCTAAAAGTAAACCTAATTTTTCTTCAAACAATTCATCATAGTCTTTTAAATCATAGCCAAACAAGTCAAAAATACCTGTTCTTGATGCTCTGCCAGCTACAATTTCGGCTCTACCATGAGAAATCAAATCTAATGTCGCGAAGTCTTCAAATACTCTTACAGGATCTGTTGCACTAATAATCGTTGAAGAACTTGAAACTTTGATATGCTTTGTCGCTTGGGCAATTGCACCTAACACAACCGTAGGTGCCTGTGTTGTAAAATGCTCCTGATGACTTTCACCAACTGCAAAAACATCAATACCTGCTTCATCTGCTAATTTACTTGCTTCAATAATTTCATTAATACGTTGCTCATAACTAACTTTTTCACCTTTCAATGGATTCAATAAATGATCACCTAAGGAATACAAACCAAACTCAAGAGGTGTATTTTTATTCATTTCTAATTTTGCCATTAAACATTCTCCTTTATATTTCGTGTAACTTACTTTCAATTTGTTCACGTTCTGCTTCTAAAAAGTCAGGCAAGTTCAATTGACTTCCTAATTGTTCAAGAGGTGTATCAATAGTAAATCCAGGCGCTTCAGTCGCAAATTCATACATAATTGAATTATGGCGATAGTATAATGATTTAAAGAAATAGCGATCAATTATACCTGAATTACTTTGTGTTTGTTGTTGTAATTTCTTGTAAATTGCATCTAAGTCACTCATTTGTGGTGTATTAATTGCAATATGATGGATATAACCTCGTCCAGGTCTTTCACGTTGTCCCTGTTGCTCAATAACTACAAAATCCGAATATAAACCTTGTGGTGCTAATGTCAGCACATCGAATGATTTATTATCTCTTTTGCGATAACCTAAGACATTTTCCAAAAATTCTACCGTACGCGCTGCATTTCTAACTCTTAATTCGACTGGCCCTATTCCTAAAATTTGATATGCTTGAGGTATTTCACTATAAACGTTATGTTGCCATTGATGTGGTACTTCAAAACTATCATTAACAAGCAATATGATTTCTAAGTCGTCTTCATCTTTAAAGACAACACCTTCTTGTCCAAGATAGTACAAACGTTCAGACGTAATACCATTATTATCAAGGCGTTTTTCAAAATAATGAAGTGCCGCTTGATTTGGTACTAATAAAGAAAATCGATAAATCGTTTCAGTACCTGGCTGCTTATGACCCGCATTGGGAATTTCAAAAAAGCTTAAAATTGTTCCGGCTGTACCTACTTCGTCCCCATAAAACAAATGATACATTGAAGGATTGTCTTGATTAACCGACTTTTCAACTAATCGTAATCCAAGGACATTTGTGTAAAAATCCTTATTACGTTTTGCATCTTTTGTATACATGGATATGTGATGATGCCCTACTATATTCATACTATCCCTCCTATTAGTATAAATTTTATACCAACTTACATAAAAAAGATAGTTATATGCCATTTACCCCTTTTCTGCAAATAAAAATATGTTTGTACTCATTCGTAGATACACAGCTAGTATGTATAACGACATAATAATTGCATAATTATAAATTTATGTGTAGCAATTTATTTTTTCTAAATGTTTATAAAATACTTCAATAACTAAATATGCAAGATTTCACAAAAGTATATTGACAACGCTTTCATAGATGTCTAATATAAGTTTATCGCACAAAATGCATATAAATACATATTAAGGAGGATTTTATGAATTTTCTTAAACCTGCAAAGCATATTAAGCCTTTGCCAGAAAATCAGATAGATGATACCTATAAACGATTACGTCTCCAAGTATTTCTTGGTATTTTCATCGGTTACGCTGGGTACTATTTATTACGTAAAAACTTTTCATTAGCGATGCCAGCATTGCAAGAGCAAGGTTTTACAAAAGCGGAACTAGGTTTTGCACTTTCTGCTGTTTCCATCGCATATGGATTTAGTAAGTTCTTTATGGGTACTGTAAGTGATCGGAGCAATGCTCGGATATTCTTAGTTCTTGGATTAGCACTCACTGCTATCGTCAATTTGTTAATGGGATTTGTACCGTTCTTTACATCAGGTATCGGTATTATGTTTGTCCTATTATTCTTAAATGGATGGTTTCAAGGTATGGGCTGGCCACCTTCAGGCCGTGTTCTCGTTCACTGGTTTAGTGTAAGTGAACGCGGAAGTAAGACTGCCCTTTGGAACGTTGCGCATAATGTTGGTGGAGGTATTATGGCACCTATTGCTGCTTGGGGTATTACAACAACAGCATTTATCAACTTTGGTTATTTAAAAGGGTTCGAAGGTGTATTCATTTACCCTGCACTCTTAGCACTTATCATTGCCGCAATTTCATACGTATTGATTAGAGACACACCTCAATCTCAAGGTTTACCTCCAATCGAAATTTATAAAAACGACTTTGCTACAAGCGATAAGAAAACATTAGAAACAGAATTAACTACAAAAGAAATTTTATTTAAATATGTACTAAACAATAAATGGGTATGGGCAATTGCCTTTGCAAATATATTTGTTTATTTCGTGCGTTATGGTGTACTTGATTGGGCGCCAGTCTACTTAAGTGAAGAAAAGCATTTCGACTTAAAAGCATCAGGTTGGGCATACTTCTTATACGAATGGGCTGGAATTCCTGGTACATTATTATGTGGTTACATTTCTGATAAATTATTCAAAGGTCGTCGAGGACCTGCAGGTTTCTTCTTTATGTTAGGTGTCACAGTATTTGTATTAATTTATTGGTTAAATCCTCCAGGCAATGCTTGGTTAGACAATGTCTCATTAATTGCCATTGGTTTCTTAATATATGGACCAGTTATGTTAATTGGTTTACAAGCATTAGATTATGTACCTAAAAAAGCAGCTGGCACAGCAGCTGGATTAACAGGATTATTTGGTTATCTGTTTGGTGCTGTAATGGCCAACATCGTCTTAGGTGCTGTAGTTGATAAATTCGGATGGGATGTCGGTTTTATTTTATTAACAGCAATCAGTGTGTTTGCAATGTTGAGCTTTATCCTCACTTGGAATAAAGTAGGACAAGAAACCGTTCATCATTAAATGATAAAAAATAAAGTCATATGGTTATCTTATCGAAAGATGATATATTCATCTCTTATAAGTTCAACCATATGACTTTTTATTAGTATTCAAAAAAATATTTACATTGCCACTTTTGTGTTTGCCCTGCTGTTTTATTCAATTGATTACACCACTTAGGATAAACTCTAAAAGCCATCTTACCTTTATGTTCAAATGTAGTTAAGATACCTTTTTCTACCAATAATTCCCTAGGAAATAAAAAATAACCGCTTAATTCTTCATCAATAACTATAATCATTAAGTAATCTGCAAATGCCTCTTTTGAGTATGGTTGATTACAATTGTTCTCGTCTTTTGTCCAACATGTAACAAAATACCCTGCTTTAGTCGGTGTTTTCTTAGCTAACCTACTTTGATATGTTTCCTCTTTAAAGCTAAATGTTAATGCTTCGTAATCTTGATTATATTTTTCTTCAGTTAAATCTTTAACTTCTGGTTCTTCACTAAAAATATATTTCAACAGTATTTTAGATTTATACATATGTCATTCTCACTTTATTTTTTTCATAATCGTATCATATATTTATTTTTTATTCGAAAAATACACTTCCGACCGAAATATACTCAGCCAGAAGTGTACGAAATATTTAACCTTCTATTAATTCAGATGTATCAACTGTCAAACGATCACGTAATAAATAGACGATTAACATTGCTGCCAAAGCACAAAGTGACTCAGCAATTAATAATGACCATATGACACCTGTGAGGCCGAACAAAGCATTCATAATAAATAATACAGGAATGATAATCGCACCTTGTAAAATGGCCATAATTGTAGCACCACGACCTTGCCCAGTCGCTTGAAGCATACCAGTAAACAAGAAACCTATACCATTTAATAACAATGATGTCATTGTTACTTTCAAAATAAATGTCGCCATCTCAACGATGTCTTGATCAGTAGTAAATAGTCCGACCATATGATGTCCAATTGTAAATACAGCAATCATACATACAACAAAGATAACACCGATAGACATGATAACTGCTTTGATAACGTCTTTCATACGACCTTTATTTGCCATAAAGTTATATGCAATTAGTGGTACAACACCTTCACATAATCCCATGATAATAAGTTCTGGAAATTGCACAAGTCTAAATGAGATACCATAACTTGCAATCGCGAAGTTTCCATAATGTGCTAAAAATAAATTTAAAACTAATCCTGTGAATCCCATTAAGATACTCATTAAAAATGCAGGAATACCGATTTTAAAGATTTCAGAAAGCATTTCTTTATTAGGTTTCGCAAGTTTAATATTAACTGACACAACGTCACTATTTTTCATAAAATAAACGATAAAGAACAGAGCAGCAGCAACATTACTGATTGCAGTACCCAAAGCTGCACCAACAACGTTTAAATCAAAACCAAAAATTAAAATTGGATCTAAAATAATATTTAAGCCTACACTAGCTAACATACCAATCATAGAAATCATTGGTGCTCCAATTGCACGTGCAAATTGTTCTAATATGAAGAACAAAATTACAAAAGGTGCACTTAAAAACATTACTTTCAAATAATTACTTGTTAAAGCTAACGTTTCACCTCTCGCCCCTAAAATTGCTGCGATTTGATCACTGAATGGTAAAGTAACTAAAATCACGATAAGTCCTAGTGCAATACCACCATAAATAGAGAAACTACTTACAAATTTACTCTTACTATAGTCTTTCGCACCTAATAAACGTGAAATATAAGTTCCTGCACCAACGCCAAATAAATTACCTAACCCCATTAAGATAGCAAATACTGGCAGTGTTAGAGAGATAGCAGAAATCATGTGGCTATCTTCTAAAAATCCTATAAAGTAAATATTTAATATGCCATAAATAACGCTTAATAAAGTCCCTATCATCATTGGCAATGAGAAATGCATCATCGCTTTAAATACTGGCGATTTCTCAAAATAATATAATTGTTCGTCTTTCATTGTTCAATACTCCTTGTCTTTTCCAATAATTAGCTTACTAACAATTAGATATCTAACTATAATATTAAAGACAAAGTGACTGATTTCTACCAGTCACACTTATCATTTATTGTAAACTAGATAACATTTTAGTTAAGTTTGCTTTCATTTGTTCATTTTCTTCTTCAGATAACTGCGATACGAGTGTTTGTTCCATTTCATCAAATATCGAAGTGAATGCTTCTACGAGTTTAATCCCAGAGGTAGTCAGCCCTATATTCTTTCTTCTCGTATCTTGTGCATCGACATAGCGATAGATCAGCTTTTTACGTTCAAGGTTCCTTAATAAATTACTGACAGTTGGACCTGTTCGTTGTAATGCTTTAGCAATATCATTTTGTGTCAGTCCATCTTGTTGATGTGCATAAAGATAACCTAACGTATGACCTTGCTCATTTGTAATATCAAATTGCTCTAACTTTTGATCAGCCTTTTGTTTCATCTCATGACTAATCATTCTAAATAAATACGAATAAGTGAATTCCATTTATTGCACCACCATTTCGTTAGATGTCTAACTAAATATACTGCGACATTTTTAAATTGTCAACATGAATATCTAATTTATTTTAAAAGTTCCTATAAAATCTTGCGCCATAAACATTTTGATATGCAATTTTTCGGATTAAAATATGAAAGAGATTGCATATCTACGTTTTTAAGAAATCGCTTACAATTACAAATAGGAGGATATTACGTTGTTAAGTTATAGACAAATCGAAATTTTGTATCTTTTAATTCATGAGCAAACGTTTATTCCAATCAATACCATTGCTAATCAACTTGGTGTATCACCTCGTACCATTCAATATGATATAGCATATATTGAGCAATATGCTGAAACTTATCATTACCAAGTCAGCCGTAATAAAGCTGCAGGCATCAAAGTAACAACAGCTCACGCGACACTATTAAATGAATTAGAGCACAATCTAACAAATCAAATTCATTTTTCAAAAGATGAACGACTCACACATATCGCTTTAAAGTTATTCGAAACAACCGATCCTGTTTCAACAAAGCAACTTGCGCAAGATGTTAATGTTTCGCGTCGGACAATTGCAGATGATATTAAAATGATTCAAGCCCAACTAGATCAATACCATTTAAAGTTAAATTATGTCCACAATAAAGGATTCAATATTATTGGTGAGGAAGATCATTATCGTAAAGCGTATGCACACTTTATACATCAATATATGAAACAAGCTGCACCTTTTATAGAGGCGGATATCTTTAATTCAGAATCAATCGCATTGGTTCGCCGTGCCATTATTAAGACATTAAATAGTGAAAATTATCATTTAGTTCAGTCGGCTATCGATGGCTTAATCTATCATATACTCATTGCCATTCAGCGTTTAAATGAAAATTTTTCGTTCGATATACCTATCAATGAAATTGATAAATGGCGACATACTAATCAGTATGCTATTGCTTCAAAAATGATAGAAAACTTAGAACGCAGTTGTAATGTCACATTTCCAGAGTCTGAAATTATCTTTATCACGTTACATTTACTAGGCTCTAAAATGACTGAACATACAGCATCTTCAATTACCTTTGAATACCATGATTTATCGCAAAATATACATGAATTGATCACTTGTGTTAGCCAAGAATTAGGCATTGATATGTCAAAAGACAACAAGTTACATACCAGTCTGATCACACATATCAAACCAGCTATACATCGTATTAAATACGATATGCTACAACCTAATCCTTTGAGGCAAGAAGTTATGCGTCGCTATCCTCAAATCATTGAAGCCGTTAGCAAGCATATTAGTCCAATTGAACAAGATGCTGCTATTCGCTTCAACGAAGATGAATTAACATACATTACAATTCACTTCGCATCAAGTATAGAGCGTGTTGCAACACATAAACAATCAATGATTAAGGTTGTCTTACTATGTGGTTCTGGTATAGGCACGTCACAACTTTTAAAATCAAAACTAAATCACCTGTATCCTGAGTTTCACATTTGGGATGCCTATTCCATTTATCAATTGGAAGAAAGTCGATTATTGCAAGATAACATTGATTATGTCATTTCAACAGTACCTTGTGAAATATCAGCTGTACCAGTTATTCATGTCGATCCATTTATCAATCAACAATCTCGTCAAAAATTGAATCAAATTATCAATGACTCAAGAGAACAACGAGTCATGAAAATGGCAACTGATGGCAAGTCACTCGCAGATTTATTGCCTGAACATCGCATCATTATAAATAAACAACCATTATCAATTGAATCCGCAATTGCAGTGGCTGTGCAACCTTTAATCAATGATGGCATTGTCTATTCAAATTATACAGCTGCAATTTTAAAACAATTTGAACAATTCGGGTCATATATGGTCATTAGTCCACATATTGCACTTATTCACGCTGGTACTGATTATGTACAGAATGGTGTAGGTTTCGCACTAACATATTTCACTGAAGGGATTATCTTTGGTAGTAAAGCTAACGATCCCGTTCACCTTGTAATTACATTAGCAACGGACCACCCCAATGCACATTTAAAGGCATTGGGACAGTTAAGCGAATGCTTAAGCAACGACTTATATCGACAAGATTTCTTAGATGGGAATATTTTTAAAATTAAACAACACATTGCTTTAACTATGACAAAGGAGGCTTAATAACGTGTCATTAGACATTTTGTCAACAACACGCATCATTGTAAAAGAACAAGTAAATGATTGGACTGAAGCTATAACTATAGCTTCTCAGCCATTACTACAAGAACAAATTATTGAACAAGGCTATGTTCAAGCAATGATTGATAGCGTTAATGAACTTGGACCTTATATCGTTATCGCACCTGAAATTGCAATTGCACATGCAAGACCGAACAATGACGTACATCAAGTTGGTTTAAGTCTATTAAAGTTGAATCAACATGTGGCATTTTGTGATGAAGATCACTACGCATCTCTCATTTTTGTATTGAGTGCCATCGACAATCATTCACACTTATCTGTATTACAAAATTTAGCAACCGTACTGGGCGATAACCAAACAGTCCAGCAACTATTAACTGCAACAAATGCACAAGACATTAAAAACATTTTAAAGGAGCATGATTAATATGAAAATTTTAGTAGTATGTGGCCACGGTTTAGGAAGTAGTTTTATGGTAGAAATGAACGCACAAGAAGCACTTAGGCAACTTAATGCACCATCTGATATCGAAGTTGAACATAGTGACATTATGACAGCAAGTCCAGAGATGGCTGACTTGTTTATTTGTGGTAGAGATTTAGCTGAAAATGCCGAACGTCTAGGGGATGTCTTAGTTCTTGATAATATTTTAGATAAAGCTGAATTACAACAAAAGCTCTCAGAAAAATTACAACAACTTAACATGATTTAAAGGAGGTACGACCTATGCAAGCAATCCTTAATTTTATAGTCGATATTTTAAGTCAACCAGCCATTCTTGTTGCACTGATTGCCTTTATAGGTTTAATCGTTCAGAAAAAACCTGCCGCAACGATCACTTCAGGAACCATTAAAACGATATTAGGCTTCTTAATTTTAAGTGCAGGTGCTGATGTCGTCGTTCGATCTCTTGAGCCATTTGGCAAAATATTCCAACACGCATTCGGTGTGCAAGGTATCGTACCTAACAACGAAGCTATCGTCTCACTAGCCTTAAAAGATTTTGGAACAACAGCTGCACTCATCATGGTCTGTGGCATGATTGTTAATATTTTAATTGCCCGCTTCACTAATTTAAAATATATCTTTTTAACAGGTCATCATACATTTTACATGGCTGCGTTTTTAGCAATCATTTTAACAGTCAGTCATATTAAAGGCTGGCTAACGATTGTTATCGGCGCACTCGTATTAGGATTAATCATGGCAGTATTACCTGCATTACTCCAACCTACGATGCGAAAAATTACAGGGAATGACCAAGTAGCTTTAGGTCATTTTGGCTCAATCAGTTACTTTGCCGCAGGTGCTGTAGGTCAATTATTCAAAGGTAAGTCTAAATCAACGGAAGAGATTAAATTTCCAAAAGGCTTAAGTTTCTTACGAGAAAGTACAATTAGTATCTCGATTACGATGGCATTACTTTACTTCATCGCATGCTTATTTGCGGGCGTTAGTTATATACACGAATCTATTAGTGATGGTCAAAACTTTATTGTCTTTTCATTAATTCAAGGTGTGACATTTGCTGCTGGTGTATTTATTATTTTAACGGGCGTTCGCTTAATCTTAGCTGAAATCGTCCCAGCATTTAAAGGAATTTCTGAAAAGCTTGTACCAAATTCTAAACCTGCATTAGACTGCCCTATTGTGTTCCCTTATGCACAAAATGCAGTATTAATTGGATTCTTTGTCAGCTTTATTACAGGTGTCATCGGTATGTTTATCTTATTCTTATTTGGTGGCGTCGTCATTTTACCTGGCGTAGTTGCACACTTCTTCTTAGGTGCAACGGCTGCTGTATTCGGTAATGCAAGAGGCGGTATTAAAGGTGCTGTTGCTGGCGCCGCTCTAAATGGTATCCTAATCACGTTTTTACCATTATTATTCTTGCCATTTTTAGGCGAATTAGGTGGTGCTGCAACAACATTCTCAGATACAGACTTTTTAACTGTCGGTATCGTGTTCGGTAACGCAGTAAAATATATGGGATTATTTGGTGCGATTCTATTTATTATTATCGTAGGTGCGACAGCAATTTTATTAAAAGGCCGTCAAAAGCCACAGCAATAGTGTTAACGTAAATATATAAAACACCGTCACATATTGAGTGAATGCCTCTTTTATCAAGAGGAAAGCCACTTACTTATGGACGGTGTTTTGTATTATATTAAATGATACTTAGCCATACTATCGACAGCTGCTAAAATTGCTTCTTTTTGTGTCGCAATCGGTTCCCAACCAAGAAGTATTTTTGCACGTTCGTTACTTACATTTCGATTCATATCTAATAAAAGTTTACCTTCTTTAGCTTGATGATTAAATTTAGCACCTAGACTCAAAACAAAGTCTGGTAATTTTTTAGTAGAAACTTTTTGAGCTATTTCAGGTCTCTTTTCTTTAATTAATTTTGCAATTTCCAACAAATTAATTTGTCCATCAGCTGTAGCAATAAATCGCTTGCCATTAGCCTGTTCATTTGTCATTGCCAAAATGTGTAGTTCAGCTACGTCTCTCACATCAACAACATTCAATGGAATTTGCGGTACACGTTTCATTGAACCATTCAATAAATTTTCTAATAAATGAAAGCTTCCTGAAACGTGTGCATCTAATGATGGCCCAAAAATTGCAACTGGATTGATTGTGGCAAATTCTACTGTTGTATTTTCATTCTCAACAAAATCCCACGCTGCCTTTTCAGCTAACAATTTTGATTTTTCATATACTGATAAGCCTGGTTCATCTTCATTTGTCCAATGACTTTCATTTGTGATTGAATTTTTATCTTTATTGCTAAAACCAACTGCACCAAAGTTTGCAGTCATCACCACACGCTTCACGCCAGCATGTTCTGCAGCTCTTAAAATACGTTGTATGCCTTCAATGGCAGGCTTCGCCATCACTTCTGCATCGTCTGTTTTACCGAAAAACACCGGAGATGCTACACTCAAGACATATTTACAATCTTTCATTGCTTCATCCCAATGTTCATCTTGTGATAAATCCGCTTCGACAAACATTAATCGCTCTGTGGAAATGCCATTGTCTTGCATTGTTTTAATTACTTTATCAGCTTTACTTAAATCACGTATCGTTGTTTGTACCTCATAACCTTGTTCTAATAATCGTGAAATAATTCGCATGCCAACAAACCCTGTACCACCGGTTACTAATACTTTATTATTCATCACATAATCTCCTCTTTGTGTCTATTGATTACTCATTATAGCAGTCATTATATTTTGACGTATATAAATAGACTTTAGTAGCTAGTATTTAATCTTACTTATATAAATGAAAATGAATTTATTCCTTTAAAAACTATCATTAACCATTTTCAAATACCCAATCATTTAGAAACACAAACGCTATAAATATGATGTCTTTGCTAATTAACTAAATTCATTTTCAATCGTATGTTCAAATTACATAACTACATAGTCACCATTTTAAAAGCAAATACACATATTCATTGAGGGTGCGACATTAACGCCTAAACAATATTAACTTAAAATCATCTCAACCAATGATCCAACCGTAACATTACCAAAATAATAAACGATGTCTAATTGCTTTAACTGATGCGTTAAATCTTCTCTTGTCATTTTTGTTCCTTGTAATGCTTCTTCCACATCTTTTATATCACCTTGTCCAAAGAAATCACCAAAAATTCTACAATCTGCAATACGATTTTGTTCAACAGAAATGGTAATATCTACAGTACCTGATGATAATCTTTCACTTCGATTATATTCATATTTGGGTGACTTGCCATAATTCCAATCCCAATTTTTATACTTTTTATCAACTAATTCATCAATCGCTTCCCAATCTGCATCCGTTAATTCGTATCGTTTTGCCTCTTTAATGTCATCGATTCCCAAAATCTGTGTCACCATTAAATTTTTAAATTCTTCAATGGTTATACCACGATACTTTTCATCCAGTGCTTCTCTAAGATGACCAACACGTGCGCGCACAGATTTAATCCCTTTCGATGCAATCTTTTTGCGATTAGGCTTTAACACTTTATCCATTGCTTCATAATTAACATCAAGTAATAGCGAATAACCGCCATAAATACGATTGTTCATTAATGTCATTGCGGCGCCTGACACTTTTTTACCATTCAATGTTAAATCATTTCTACCGCTTTGTATCACATCTGTTGCACCTAATGTATGCACCGCCTTTATAGCTGGCTGATAAAATCGTTGAAAATCACCATAAATTGAAGTGTCTTGTTCTAAAATACAACACATATTAACGGCACCTTTATCAACATACACAGCGCCACCACCAGTATCTCGGCGAACTACTTGAATACTGTGTTTATCTATATAATCTTGATTCACTTCTATAGCAGTATTTTGAAAACGTCCAATTTCCACTTTTGGATCACAATAATAAGGGAATAAAATATCTTCATCTAAAAAGATATGCTGATTAACATAAACTTGCATAGCGAGTGCAATCGCACCATCAGTAATATATTCTCCATTCCTAATCGGTTCTATTAAGTACATCTTTTGTCTCTCCAATGTTGTTATTTTGCGTTGTGCTATCGTTCCGGAGTGCTGTTGTAATCAATGTTGAGATATCCTCAGTTAAATGTATGGTACGTTCTTGAATTGAATTCGGAATGCGATATGCCTTTTTATTCATCGTCATATAAAGTGCATTTTCATTTTTACGTGTCATACGCTGAAAAGGATGCTTCACAAATTGTGGTGTAGTATAACCAATTCCAATTTCCAAATACAACACTTTATCATCTTGATGTTGCTCTAGAAAAGCATTATAACGATGTAGTTGCGCATGAAATTCAGCATCTTCAACCATCCCAACTTCCGCTTTACGTTTATTCACTTCCATTGGGGCATCACATTTTGGACATCTTGGAATCATCTCCCAAGGTATAAGCATATTTTGTTGCGCAACAACCATTTTACGAATTAAATCATCATTGCGATACGTTTGAGCATGACAATGCTGACTACACTGTTGCAGTATATACTCCCCTTGTATATGAAATACATGCGTCATATCATAATCAGCTACATCGAAAGCATTATCTGCATTCGTAGTTATAATGTGGTACTGTTTACCTTCCACCAAGGATTTTAAAGCGAGGTAAGACTGACCTACAGGTTGATCTAAATAGTTTAATGTAATAAAACGACTCTCAAATGCCCAATATTCTTGCCAACTGCCATAAGGATGTAAACTCGCTTGCAACATATCAAAGAAGCGATATTTTTCAATAAAATCTGGGAAATTTTCCGTAAAACGCTCTCCAACATATGTAAATCCGTCAGATGCAGACATGCCTGCACCAATTCCAATCACTATCGCATCTGCTTCATCAATCGCAGTACGCAATACTTCAGCCTGCTTTGTCTTTTCATCCATTAAAAGAGACATTGCATTCCATTTACTACTCTGCATCACGGTTCAATGCCTCCTTATACAGTTGTAAATCCTTATCTGTAAATACATTGAACACGACTTTCAATGTTGAATTTGTTTCTTTGAGATAGCTTTCTACTGTTCGAACAGCAATTTCTGCTGCTTCATCTTGAGGAAAAGCAAATACACCTGTAGATATACAGCAAAAAGCGACATGATTTAAACTATGTTGATCAGCCAATTTAAGACAGCTAAGATAACATTTAGCTAACAAGTCCTGATTCATCTTTGAAACAGGCAATCGACGTATTTGCGGACCAACCGTATGAATTATATACTTTGCTGGCAAATTATATCCACGTGTTATTTTGGCTTTACCTACACCTTCATTGCGCCCTTGTTGTCGAATGATCTCTGCACAATCAAGTCGAACTTGAACACCCGCTTTTGTATGAATAATATTATCAATGCAGTCATGATTAGCTTGCATACATCCTAGAAGACGACTATTTGCAGCATTAACAATAGCATCGATTTTTAACGTCGTGATATCACCTTGCCAAACAAAGATATTGTCACCTTTTATCGGCTTCAAATCCTTCAAATCCGTAACATGTTGACGATTCAAATCACTTAACATAGCATCTTGTACAGCTAAATATTCATCACTTACATGTAATGCCGGTCTGACATTTGCTAAGCCTCGATATAATTCCCACAAATCTTCAAATGAAGATGGCATTACCAATACGTCATTGTCATTTCTCTCTCGACGCATATCATTGATTAAATATTCAAGTCTCGCTTTATTTGATTTTAACGTTTCCATTTAAGCCTCCGGTAATGCTAGGAATGCTTCTTTATCGACATCATCCAATTTGAACAACCAATTTTCTTCTGGTTTTTCAGAGTTTAAAATTGTCGGTTCTTCTTCCGCTTTTGTGTTTCGCTCAATAATCGTTCCTGACAATGGCGTTTGCACATCAATGACCGTTTTCGATGCTTCGATACTCACAATTTCATCATCCACTTTAACTTCATCTGGACTTACGAATTCAACATAACCTACTGTCCCAATATCATCTTGCAATTCAGGTGTCATACTAAACACATACAAATCTCCTACTTTTTCTACCCATAAATAATTGGCTAACTTTTTCATCTTATCTTCATCCTTTCTCTTCTATTTAAAATGCTACAAATAGATTTCCGCGAGTAATTTTAATGTTTTACAACGCTGTTCAATGCCTGGAATAAGCGGTGCTACTAACACCTCATCAACTTCAAACGTAGCAATGAAATCATCTAATCGTGTTTTAACCTGTTCTTGTGTACCTGCAATGATGCGTGCTTGATGTGCTTGAATCATCTCTTTGTCTCGATCATTAAGCTTATACTTTTGTGCTGTGTCTACCGATGGAAAATGTTCAAATTCTGCAAATTGTAATTTACCTAATAACCAAACATCTAAGGCATGTTGCAATGCTGCTACTTCCGCTTCATTATCAGCTACAATGACAAATACAGATGCCATCACCTTTTCGTCCATTTTAATCGTTGATGCTTGGAAATGTTTTTTGTAAATATCAATGTTATCCTTCGCTGCATGTATCGCATTTATATCTGGTAGCAAAAATGTGCCAACAGAAAGCCCTATACCTAGTTCGGCAGCTATTTTGGCAGATGTTGCGCTACTACTTAATAACCACATTTCTGGAAAATGATCAATGTGTGGTTGGACACCTAACGTATGCGCACTTGGTTTATCCTTTATTGTAAGATAATCACGTAATAACGAAATCGATTCATCGTAACTATCATATGTAGGATTTATTCCATCTAAAGCTTGCTTTACCATAGTAGTACCTGGATTATTACCAATACCTAAATCAATACGATTTGGATATAACGCTGCCATCATTCTAAAATGCTCAGCAATTTTATAAGGTCGATAGTGCGGCAGCATCACACCACCAGAGCCAACTCGTATGTGATTTGTCTGCGCCAATGTATGCATCATCAAAAGTTCTGGACTACTACACGCAAACGCTGGTACATTATGATGTTCCGTAAACCAAATTCGCTTAAAGCCAAGTCGATCTGCTAATTTTGCAAGTGTCACTGAATCTTGCAATGCCTTTTCTGCATCCTTACCTTCATCTATTAAGGCATAGTCTAATACGCTTAATTTAACCAATCCGTCATCTCCAAACTTATCCTGCCATGTCAAACCGACATAACATTTTAACGTTCTTAATATCATTCCCTCTTCATATACCCACGTATATGATAACGTTTTTCAATTAACTTTTATATCTTTTCGCCTTTATTTTTCTTTTTCATATTCATATTTTCAGACCTACAAATGCCATTCATTAGTTTAATTTTAAAAATGCTTTCCATGTACCAATTCTATTCTATCAAGACTGTTCATCATTGATTATTCATTCTTTCCATGGTACTTTGAAAACAATATTGAATAGAAAAGGAATCATAGTATGTACCGATACAAACCACTTTTACAATCAATCCACTTACCTAATGGCATCAAAATTTCGAATCGCTTTGTATTATCACCAATGACCGTAAACGCATCAACAAAAGAAGGCTATATTACAAAAGCAGACTTGGCTTATGCTGCACGTCGCTCTAATTCAGCTGGAATGCAAGTCACCGGCGCTGCTTACATTGAACCTTATGGTCAATTGTTTGAATATGGCTTTAATATTGATCATGATGCTTGTATCCCTGGATTAACTAACATGGCATCTACGATGAAACAACATGGTAGCCTCGCTATTATCCAGCTAGCGCATGCTGGTCGTTTTTCAAATCAAGCCATTTTAAATTTTGGAAAGGTGTATGGACCAAGTCCTATGACTTTGCATTCACCGATTGAACACGATGTTATCGCCATGTCTCATGAGAAAATCAATAGCATCATTCAGCAGTATCGCGATGCTACATTACGCGCGATTAAAGCAGGTTTTGATGGTGTGGAAATTTCGATTGCACAACGTTTGCTGATTCAAACATTTTTCTCAACTTTTTCGAATAAACGTACAGACCATTACGGTGCCGACTCATTAAAAAATCGTGCAAGATTATGTTTAGAAGTTATGCGTGCGGTACAAGAAGTGATTGATAAAGAAGCATCTGACAATTTTATTTTAGGATTTCGAGCAACGCCAGAAGAAACCAGAGGCAGTGATTTAGGATATACCATTGACGAGTTCAACCAATTAATCGATTGGGTCATGGACGTTTCAAACATCCAATACTTAGCAATCGCTAGCTGGGGTCGACATATTTATCAAAATACGTCTCGTACACCAGGTGATCATTTCGGTCGACCAGTTAACCAAATTGTTTATGAACATTTAGCAGGTCGTATCCCTTTAATTGCAAGTGGCGGGATTAATTCTCCAGAGTCTGCTTTAGATGCTTTACAACATGCAGATATGGTCGGCATGTCTTCGCCTTTTGTCACAGAACCTGACTTTGTGCATAAACTTGCTGAACAGCGACCACATGATATCAATCTTGAATTTTCTATGGCAGATTTAGAAGATTTAGCCATTCCACATGCTGCTTTTAAAGATATTGTTAAAATGATGGATTATGGGGAAGGTCTAAAGAAGCATACCCGTGACGCTTTACGTCAATTGGAACAGAATTATCATGACTCATCGTCTTAAGACTATTTTTCATGGAAATTTAAGACAGTGTTATAATGACATCAATATCAAAAATAAGGAGCCTATTAAATCGTGACTGAAATTAAAGATAAAGTAATTACTAAAGATGCATTTGCATTACCTTACACAATTATTAAAGCAAAAAATCAACCAACAAAAGGCGCTATTGTCTACATCCACGGTGGTGGATTAATGTTCGGTAAAGCTAACGATTTATCCCCACAGTATATCGATATCCTTACGGAACATTACGATTTAATTCAACTAAGTTATCGTTTATTACCAGAAGTAAGTCTCGATTGCATTATTGAGGATGTCTACGCATCATTCGATGCGATTCAATCACAATATTCTAATTGCCCTATTTTTACCTTTGGCAGATCATCAGGTGCATATTTAAGTCTATTAATTGCACGAGACAGAGATATTGATGGTGTTATTGATTTTTATGGTTATAGTCGCATCAACACTGAACCTTTTAAAACAACTAATAGTTATTACGCAAAAATAGCTCAAAGCGTAAACGAAACAATGATTGCACAACTCACTTCACCAACACCGGTTGTTCAAGATCAAATCGCACAACGTTTTTTAATCTACGTTTATGCACGTGGCACAGGTAAATGGATAAATATGATTAACATTGCTGATTATACTGATTCAAAATATAATATTGCACCAGATGAACTTAAAACACTTCCACCTGTTTTCATTGCGCATTGTAATGGCGATTATGATGTTCCCGTTGAGGAAAGCGAACATATCATGAATCATGTTCCACATTCAACATTTGAACGCGTGAATAAAAACGAGCATGATTTTGATCGTAGACCTAATGACGAAGCAATCACTATTTATCGTAAAGTTGTTGATTTCTTAAACGCTATAACAATGATGTAATATATCATTATTTTAAAAAACTCAATTTATCATCATGATAAACAGTTATTCGATCAACCATATTATTCATACAATTTATTAAGCTCATAAACAGATACGCCTGTCCCTTTAGTTTTCGCTAATGAGACAGGCGCTTTATTTCACTTTACTATTTTTAAATTCAACACTGTGATGCTACTTATATCTGATGTGCCATGATAACAGCACGATTTACATAGCATATTAAATTCAGAAGATGAATTTAACTTGCTTTCAATTGTGTTCCTTTACTTTCAGTCGCTTCAACACGCAACAAGTCATTTATAATACCTGTATAGAAGTTGGCAAGTTCTGCACCTTTACGTTTGAAATCCAGGAAGTCCACACCGATAAAATCGACATGATCCCATCCTTGTATGATTGGTTTAACTTGCCAGATACCTCTGCGTGTGGCAGGTTCATCATTCGTAACATTAACAAATGGTTGATTGGACGGATGTAATGACGAAATCACTGGTACGACACCATCATTTTTACGCCATTCTTCTCTTGCATCATGACCAATAATTCTACTCGTTGTATCCATTAAGAAAAATGTACCTAAATCAGGATTTTCATAACCTAATGGACCAGTATGAGATGATACACCTGTATAAGTCGTATACGTAATATTAGGATTCATACTTGTCATGTTGTTCAATTTTGCAGAGCCATCTAACGTTAAATCATAGGCAGCATTGTCGTCTGATGTCCAAATTTTGCTTTTACTAACGCGTTTTATATAGTCAATGTAACTCTCATTTGGTAATTGTTTAAAGCCCCATTGCGTTAATCCTAAATCGATATTCGAATACTTGTTACCCATAAATCGATTTAAAGCGAACATGATTTTTCTAACAGCTTCTGTATTTCCAAACTTATCAGCTGCTTGTGAACCATTATGTGGTGTTGCTAATGTTGTGATTGATGCAACCATATTGTTATGACCACCAGTGAATAATGGTGATATTTCTCCACCATGCGCTTTATGATAGGCAATTTCTTCTTTGTTACCATTTCTTAAAAACTCTTCCATTAAACGAATTGTTTGACCACCCATACTATGCCCTACAAGATGTACCTTTTTACCAGGTTCCCAATTAGGCATGATTCCTTTATAAGTCTTACCATAGCGCTCATGTCCGTATTTAGCTGCATGTGCTGCGCCATAATCTACGCGACCACCTTTAATGTAATAATAAAGTTCTACAGCGCGATCATAGTTACTACCAAATGCACTTACACTTGCTTGATGTACATTATAGCCTTGCTTTCTCAATTCTTCGATAACTTTAAATTTATTTCCACCCCAATAATTTGGATATAAAGCAGGTGCATTATCGCCTACTAATCCTAAAAATCCATGTACAAAAACAACTGGATATTTGTTAAGTGGTTGTACTTGATTCGCTTTAAGTGGTCGAACCTTTTTAGCATCTGCTGCTGCATTTGTAGTCGAACGTGTTTTAGGCGCTTGAAGCGCATCTTTGATTAGTTGTTTATTATCAGTATTTTTATCTGTCGGTTTCTCTGGGGAATTTTGACCATCGATATGTTTACTTAAATCGCCAACTTGTGGTTTCTGTTCACTTTGGCGAACAGTATCATCTTGCTTTGCATCTATGATTTGATGCGCGGGTTGATGTGTATCTTGTTGATTTGGATGTTTGTCCGTGGTTGCATCTTGTGCTTTTGTTGATTTAGGTGCAGTTTTATCATTAGACGGGGGTGTAGTTGAAGTTGGTGCTGCTTTATCATGATTGGGTATTACCTTTTGTGCCGGAATGGATGGTTGTGATTTATCAACATCATTCGATTGTGACGTTGTCGATTGTGATCCATTACGTTCAGCATGATGGGTATTTTGAACCTGATCATTTTGACGTTCAGTATTATTAGTCGCATTATTTTGGTGTGACTGTTTAGAACCTTGTCGTTCAGAATCTTGCTTTACTTGATTATCATTTTGCGTTCTGATTGTTTTACTATTTTGTGTTGATTGATGCTTCGATGATTGAAGCGTATCTTTACCTTCTGTCACTGTTCCACTTTTACCATTCTCTTTATGCATATCGTCTAATTGCTTTCCTGACTGCATTTGATGTGACGTTATCGCATTCCCTTGTTCTCCCGGTTGATTTAGTGTTTCTTTTTGTGCCGCTGCATTAGTTGATGTTTTTTCCGAGGCTTGTGCTTCATGTGATGACACAACAAACATTGTAGCCGCTAACACTGACACCACGCCTATTGAATACTTTCTAATACTATACTTTCTTTCTTCTTGTCCTCTTAACATATAATCACCTCAAAAGTATTTTTTTGACCCCCTCTTGAGAATGAAAAACAACTGCACCTTCAATATAACATGACATATATTATTTTTTGATTAAGACTACAAAATTAATAAAAATTTAATAATACGATATTAAATCGATACTAATCATTTACAAATATGTGTATTTCCAAATAATTTATAAACACTTTTAGTTGTGGTGTTGAATCAACACAACAACATTTAAGATAAATATTTTATTAAGTAATATAGTTTCAATCTATATATAATTAGTTAATTTGTATTGGTATAAAAATAATTCAAACTATACAATTATAGTAAGTTTTCAGATTTTTCTAAATTAAAATAATGATTCATCTCATTAAGGGGAAGATGCATCATACAGTTTTGTGTATTCATTTAAACAAAGGGGTTGCTTTAATGAATCAATATCATTCTAATGCACAACAACCAAGTGCATGGCGTTTTTTTGTCTATAGTTTAGTGGGCATACTATGTTTCTTTATTCCTTTTACGATTAATGGTAACAACACTATTTTCGTCGATCATGTTCATCTAGCCATTCGCTCAATCATAGGTCCACTTATGCCCTATGTTGCACTGATTATGATTTTAATTGGTACAGCGTTACCAATAGTGAGACGTACTTTTATGACTTCAATCACAAACTTGGTCATTACATTATTTAAAGTTGCAGGTGCAATGATCGGTATAATGTATGTATTTAAAATCGGTCCATCAATACTATTTAAAGCTAACTATGGTCCGTTTTTGTTTGAAAAATTAATGATGCCATTAAGTATCTTAATTCCAGTAGGTGCAATTGCGCTTTCTTTATTAGTGGGCTATGGCTTATTAGAATTTGTCGGTGTTTATATGGAGCCTATTATGAGACCTATTTTTAAAACACCAGGAAAATCCGCTGTCGATGCAGTGGCTTCGTTTGTCGGCAGTTATTCCTTAGGATTATTGATTACTAATCGTGTCTATAAGCAAGGGATGTACAACAAACAAGAAGCCACGATTATTGCGACTGGCTTTTCAACAGTTTCAGCAACTTTTATGATTATCGTTGCTAAAACTTTAGGATTAATGCCGCATTGGAATTTATACTTTTGGATAACTTTAGTCATCACATTTGTCGTGACTGCAATTACTGCATGGCTACCGCCAATCACCAATGAATCAACAGAATATTATAACGGACAAGAAGGAGAACAAGAAGTTGCTATTGAAGGAAGCAGACTGAAAACTGCATATGCAGAGGCGATGAAACAAAATGCATTAACACCATCTCTCGTGAAGAACGTTTGGGACAATTTGAAAGACGGTTTAGAAATGACTGTTGGTATTTTACCTTCTATATTATCGATTGGTTTTTTAGGACTGATTGTAGCGAACTATACACCATTCATTGATTGGCTTGGCTATATATTCTATCCATTTATTTATATTTTCCCAATTGCTGATCAGGCTGTACTTGCAAAAGCGTCAGCGATTTCTATTGTAGAAATGTTTCTACCATCTTTGTTAGTAACTAAAGCTGCAATGAGTACTAAATTTGTCGTCGGTGTAGTAAGCGTATCAGCCATTATCTTTTTCTCAGCATTAGTGCCATGTATACTAGCAACTGAAATTAAAATACCTGTCTGGAAACTCATCATCATTTGGTTTTTACGCGTGGCGTTGTCGCTATTAATCACCATCCCCGTCGCTTTACTTATTTTTGGATAAAGTTGAAAATAAAATCACTATCATAAACAAACAAAACGAGATGAACCCATTACATTCATTCAGCCACCTAAGATAATTAGGTGCCTTTAATTAATGATGGTCATCTCGTTTTTTTATCGTTATCATTTAATCTTCCATAATTTGAACAAAACGTTTCGTAATTTCTTTTGGTCGTGTTATCGCACCACCAACGACTGAACAATGAACGCCTAAGTCCATCACACGTTTATACATATCCGGTGTAATGACATTACCTTCCGCAATAACTTTTGCATCAACACTTTGTAGTACATCTTTTAAAAATTGGAAGTCATTTTGATAAAGTAATTGTCCTTGCGTATAACTAGTATAGCCATGTAACGTCGTGCCAATATAATCAAAGCCAAGTCGTGCGGCATTTTTAGCTTCTTCAACGGTCGCGATATCAGCCATGATTTCAACGTTCGGTGCATGTGTTCTAATATATGATACTAATTCGTCTAACGTTTCTTTCGGACGTTGCTGTAACGTTGCATCCAATGCAATGACTTCACATTGGCTTTCTATCAGTTCATCAACTTCTTTTGACGTTGCAGTAATGAAAACATCTGAGTGATCATAGTCACGTTTCACAATGCCAATAACTGGTAATTCTACCGTTTCTTTAATTGCTAAAATGTCTTCCTTAGTATTTGCGCGAATACCAACAGCACCACCTTCATACGCAGCTAATGCCATTTTCGACATAATAAAAGATGAATGCAATGGTTCATCTGGTAGTGCCTGACAAGATACTATTAATCCATGTGGTAACATTATTCCTCACTCCATAAGTCGTTTTTTCACGTAAAGTCATTTACAATATATCATTAAGATAATTTTTATCAATGCTTTTTACTATCTTGAAAATATTTTTCATATATAATAGTAATCATTAAGATGAAGGGGTGACACAATGAAATTTGAGAATCGTGTTCAACGTTATCAACATTTATTTACAAAAACTGATAAACGCATCGTCAATTATATAAGACAAAATGGTTATAGCGATGCCTTTTCAACGATTAACTCCTTAGCCCATGCGATTGGTACATCACCAGCAACGATGACACGCTTTAGTCATAAGCTGGATTATGAGAATTTCCAAGATTTAAAATTTAATATTCAACAAGAAATGACAGAGACAGTTATTGAAAATAGCCCAATCATTCAAAGAATTCATAAATATCATCAACAAATCATTCAACAAACTGGTGAATTTATTGATAACGACATTATCCAAACCTTTATCGACAAACTTCAATCAAGTCGGCATATACTCTTTGCTGGACTAGGTAGCTCTGGTTTATCAGCGACTGAATTTTATTATCGTATGATTCGTATGGGGCTAAAAGGTAATGTTACTACCGATTCACATTTAATGAAAATATCGGCATCCCTACTATCTCATTCGGACATGTTTATTGCTATGTCAAATAGTGGTAATACTTCGGAATTAATTTCAGCAGCGGAAGTCGCCAAATCTCATGGTGCATATGTCGTTGCCATCACAAATTTCGAAGGTAGTAAACTTACAGATTGTGCAGATTTAGTACTTTTAACAACGGATCAATCGCGTAATACCGACCATCAATTTATCAACACACAAATTGCGACACTCTTTTTAATCGATATCGTGAGTTATCATTTATTAGAAAATACGAATCTGAGTCAAACTTATCAACATACTAAATCTATTATCCTAGACAACAAATAACTAGTAGTATATTCAAATCCACCTGCAACTGTAGACAATCATCGTGATTGTCCTAACGAGTTGCTAGGTGCTTTTTTAATTTCAATACCAAATACTTTTTTACATTTTTGAGATCTATACGTTCAACCGTCTTCAATTTAATATGCCCGTGGCACACTGTTGGTTGATATAGTTTAGATTGGTCCTAGATAGAGTGTGATGTGTGGAACTAACAACAGCTCTCATCTCTCGTAACGGTTTCAAATTCTATTTTAGAATGACTCCTTCTTTCAACTATCATTGCAAACAGCCATATAATGCTGCATCATTTTTACTCTTAGTCGTTTGTATTGGTGCATAAACATAGTCTTTTGGTAAATAGTGTGCAACTTTCGGCTCGATATATTTAATGAGATTGTCTCCTTGTTCAGATATACCGCCACCAATTAATATAAGCCCTGGATCATACATGACTTGTATTTGGGCAATCCCTTCTGCTACATCTTCTGCCCACTCATTCAATATTTGTTTTGCAATATCATCACCTTCTTCAGCTGCTTCAAACAATACTGGCACATGTGTGCTTCTCGTAAATCCTCCGTCAATCATGCGCTTTTTCAATGCACTCGTTGCAGCACGTTGCTCAAACGTTGTATTTTCAGTTGGACGATACAATAAATACCCAACTTCATTTGCCTTATGAAGCTCACCATTATCAATATGACCTTGATTATTCTTGTACGCACCCCCAATGCCTGTACCAAGCGTCATACAAAAGATCCGTTCTGCTTGATATTGATGTAATTTCAATTCGCCTAGTAATGCAGCGTTTACATCATTTTTTACTTTGACATAAGGAGACAATGATTTTAATAATCGCTTAAAATTAGTACCTTTATAATTCGGAATGGTTGGCCCTGCGTATACAATTTCGCCTTTTTGTTCATCAACAACGCCTGCTGATGAAATACCTATGACAGGTTGGATCAACTGATATTGCTTCATATATCCTGTTACAATCTCATATACTTTGTCAGTAATAAGCTCACTTTTGTTGTCCGGCGTTGGTATTTGTTGATAGTCAAACATATTCAATTGCTTATCAATAACTGCCGATTTAATTTGAGTGCCTCCAATATCGATTGCGATGTAATACACCTTACTCACTCCATTTCTATTGATTTTGAAAAACATTTTCATTAATTATACATAAATATGACTACAATTTTCAAAAAGATATTGTTACATTTTATGATAGCGTTTACAATTATAGCTGTAAACTATATTATCAAATGATTTTTGGAGGGACTTCATAATGAACAAAGATTTAAAAGGTTTATATGCTGCGTTACTCGTTCCTTTTGATGAAAATGGTCAAGTAAATGAACAAGGACTCAAACAAATTGCTCAAAATGCCATTGAAACTGAAGAATTAGACGGTCTTTATGTAAATGGTAGCTCAGGCGAAAACTTTTTATTAAATACAGAGCAGAAGAAGCAAGTTTTCAAAGTTGCCAAAGAGGCAGTTGGGGATAAAGTGAAATTGATTGCTCAAGTAGGTTCGTTAGATTTAAATGAAGCCATTGAACTTGGGAAATATGCCACAGAACTCGGTTATGATGCACTTTCTGCCGTAACACCATTCTACTATCCATTTACTTTTGAAGAAATTAGAGATTACTATTTCGATATTATCGAAGCAACACAGAACAATATGATTATTTATGCAATACCAGATTTAACAGGTGTGAATATTTCTATTGAACAATTCAGCGAGCTATTTAATCACGAAAAAATTGTTGGTGTTAAATATACAGCGCCGAACTTCTTCCTACTCGAACGTATTAGAAAAGCATTCCCAGACAAATTAATCTTATCTGGCTTTGATGAAATGTTAGTTCAAGCTACGATTTCTGGCGTAGATGGTGCAATTGGTTCTACATATAACGTTAATGGTCGCCGTGCTAGAAAAATCTTCGACTTAGCACGACAAGGTCAAATTCAAGAAGCTTACCAACTACAACATGATTCGAACGACATCATCGAAACAGTGTTATCAACGGGGATTTATCCAACATTGAAAGAAATACTACGTCACCGTGGCATTGATGCAGGATTACCGAAAAGACCTTTCAAACCTTTTAACGAAGCACATCGACAAACATTAGATCAACTCATTGCAAAATACGATTTATAGACATCAAAGAATCAATACATTGTAAAGGGGATGTTTCCCATGAAAGAAGTTGGATTTGGCACACTAAACTGGGTTGCCGTTATCATTTATCTACTAGCTATGTTACTCATTGGCGTTTATTTTACCAAGCGCGCGAGTCAAAGTACGAATAGTTTCTTTACTGCAAGTGGTCGCTTGCCATCTTGGGTAGTTGGCTTTTCAATTTATGCTACTACATTAAGTGCAATTACGTTTATGTCGACACCAGAGAAAGCATTTTTAACAGATTGGTCATATATTGCAGGTAACATCGCTATCGTAGCAATTATTCCATTACTTATTTATTTCTATGTCCCTTTCTTTAAAAAGTTAAAGGTAACATCTGCATATGAATATTTAGAAGCTAGATTTGGCCCTAGCATACGTGTCATTGGCTCATTATTATTTGTCGTTTACCATTTAGGGCGTGTTGCAATCGTTATCTACTTACCAACATTAGCAATCACATCTGTATCAGACATGAACCCTTATATCGTTGCATCACTCGTTGGTTTACTATGTATTTTATATACATTTTTAGGTGGATTCGAAGGTGTGGTTTGGAGTGATTTCATTCAAGGCGTCATTTTATTAGGCGGCGCTTTAGTTATTATTATTCTAGGTGTTATGAACATTAAAGGCGGTTTTGGCACTGTCTTTGCAGATGCGATTGAGCACAAAAAATTAATTAGTGCAGATAATTGGAAGCTAAACACTGCGGCAGCTGCCATTCCAATTATTTTCCTAGGAAATATTTTCAACAACTTGTATCAATACACAGCGAGTCAAGACGTCGTGCAGCGTTATCAAGCTTCTGATAGTTTAAAAGAAACAAATAAATCGTTATGGACAAATGGTATCCTAGCTTTAATTTCAGCACCCTTATTTTATGGTATGGGTACAATGCTGTATTCATTTTATACACATGAAGCTGTTTTACCAAAAGGCTTCAATACATCATCTGTAGTGCCATATTTCATTTTGACTGAGATGCCACCATTTGTAGCAGGATTACTTATTGCAGCCATTTTCGCCGCTGCACAGTCTACCATTTCATCTAGTTTAAATTCTATATCTGCTTGTATTTCAATCGACATTAAGCAACGCTTCTTCGGAAAAGGTAGCGAGCGACACGAAGTTAACTTTGCTCGTTTGGTCATCATCATTGCAGGTATTTTCGGTTTTGGAATGTCACTATACTTAATTGCTTCTAATTCAAATGACTTATGGGATTTATTCTTGTTTGTGACTGGATTATTCGGCGTTCCATTGGCTGGTGTATTTGCAGTTGGTATTTTCACTAAACGTACGAATACATTCGGTGTTATTTGTGGATTAATATTGGGTATCATCTTTGCTTACGTCTATAATGATGTTGGCAAAGGTAACTCACCTTTCTATGTATCTACCATTTCATTTACAGTTGCTTTTGTCTTTGCTTATATACTTAGCTTCATTGTCCCTTCAAAACATAAAAAAGATATAACGGGATTAACAATTTTTGAAAAAGATAAACCATCAACATACATTTCAAAAACGGCTACGAAAAAGTAGATTGTTATGATAAAACCCCGTCACTAAGTTATGATGCGCTGTTGCGCCAACTTGGTGACGGGGTTTAGCTTTGCCATGAATTTAATTTAGATACTTCGATTAATTTACAATACTAAGCCAATAATTGATCCTGAAATGATTGAAGCTAGAGTTGAACCAAGTAGCAACCTCATTGCAAAGGATGCAACTTTTTCTCCTTGCTTATCACTAATTCCTTTAATTGAACCAACGATGATACCAACAGTACCGAAATTAGCAAAACTCACTAAGTAAACTGAGATAATACCTTGTGTTCTAGCTGATACGTCACCCAAAACATTTTTAAAATCTAGCATTGCTACAAACTCATTTGTAATTAATTTTGTAGCCATTAAAGAGCCAGCTGGAACAGCTTCACTCCAAGGAATCCCCATTAAGAATGCGATAGGTGCAAACAAATAACCAATTAACTGTTTAAAATTCAAACCAACACTACCAAAAATGATATTGATTGCTTCCATTAATGAAATAAACGCTAACAACATCACGGCTACTACAACAGCGATTTTAAACCCATCCATCGCACTATCACCAATCATTTGGAAAAAGGCAACTTTCTTAGGTTTTCCTGTTTTTCCATTCACTGATTTCGTTTCCGTTGATTTAGTTAAGTTATCAATTTCAACATCACTATCATCAGATTTATAGGGATTGATTACACTGGCGATGATAAGCGCACTAAAAATATTTAACATTACAGCTGTAACTACGAACTTGGGCTCAATCATCTGCATATATGAACCCAACATTGCCATACTAACAGCACTCATACCAGACGTCGCAATTGTATATAATTTCGCTCTAGATAATCTTGGAATAATATCTTTTATTGTTAAATATACTTCTGGTTGTCCAAACATTGCTGTTGAAATAGCAAAGTAACTTTCTAAGCGCCCCATTCTCGTTATTTTATTAATAGCGATACCTACATATTTGATAATAAATGGTAATACCTTAATATAATTAAAAATGCCTATTAATACAGAAATGAACACTAATGGCAGTAACACATTTAAAAAGAACGTAAAGCCATTTTTATTTTGTATATCTCCAAAAACAAAGTTTATACCTGCTTTACTAACATTTATTAACCCTTCAAAAAATGAGCCTAATGCAGTTAAGATTGTTAAACCAATCGTTGTGTTCATCATAAATAACACAATCAACACTTGAATAAATATCATTATTAACGTCTTTTTGAAGTCTATGTTTTTACGATCAAAACTGAATAAAAACGCAACAAATAGTGCAAATGCTATCCCTGTGATAGCGAATAAAATATTCATGTATCATCACCTACAATAATTTATTAACAGCGACAGCAATTTTAGCACCCAACGCCGCATTGTTTTCAACAAGTTTTATATTTGCTGCTAAACTTTTACCATTCGTTTTTTCTACAATTTTCCCTAACAAGAACGGTGTGGCGTCCTTACCTTTAATACCTTGATTTTCCGCTTCAACAACAGCTTCATTTATGATTGCCTCAATATATGCTTTTGATAAGGCATGCTCATATGGAATTGGATTAGCAACAACAATGCCACCTTCAAGATTTAACTGCTGTTTTGTTAAATGAATGTCAGCAAGTCGTTCTGGCGTTTCAACCGAACTTGTTAACTTAACACCGCTTTCGCGAGTGAAGAATGCTGGCAATTCATTCGTTTGATATCCAATAACTGGAACGCCTTTTGTTTCTAAATACTCCATCGTCTTAGGTAAGTCTAAAATTGATTTGGCACCTGCACAGATAACAGTGACATTTGTTTTAGACAGTTCTTCTAAGTCTGCTGAAATGTCCATCGTATGTTCTGCACCTTTATGGACGCCCCCAATACCTCCTGTAACAAAAAATTGAATACCAGCCATTGCAGCACATATCATCGTCGTCGCTACAGTAGTAGCACCAACACACTTCATCGCAACAACTTCTGCTAAATCCCTTCTAGATACTTTAGCAACGTCTTTACTAGTTGCCATTATTTCTAAATCTTCGCTTTCTAAACCAATTTTAATTTTGCCATCTATAATGGCTATGGTTGCTGGAATGGCACCATTATTCCTGATAATTTGCTCTACTGTTGTTGCCATTTCAACATTTTGTGGGTACGGCATACCATGCGAAATAATTGTTGATTCTAATGCTACAATCGGTTGATTGTTCTCCCGTGCTTGCTGAACTTCTCGAGAATACTCAATATACTTTTGTAAATTTGCCATTTTTATAATCCTCCATATCGTGATAAAGTTGCTGTTGATCTAGGTTTTGCCTAACTGTATATTTCGTTTCTATCGTTTTCTTTGCGTTAACCATACCAGCAATTAATATATCTTCAGTAGACATCCCATTTAACCAGCTATATACTACTGCAGCACAGAATGAATCGCCTGCACCTGTAACATCTTTCACACTATTTGATGGCATAACTGACTTGATGATTTCTTCCTCACCACTTCGATAAATGAGTTCTTTCACGCCATTTGTCACAATAACATTTTTAACACCTAAATCATTCCAGCGTTTAGCAGCTATTTTTAAATCATCAGTAGATTCTATTTTTAAATTTAAGTATGTTTCTGTTTCATCTTTATTCGTGATAATCCAATCAATAGCATGTAATGAATCAGGCATATTTTTCATTTTTGGGGAAGAAACCGTGGTGATAACTAATTTGATTTGATGTTTCGTGGTATAGGCACATAAGAAGTTTAATGCCTCTTTGCCTAAATTCAAATCGACAATAATGCACTTAGCCTTTTTCAATAAGTGTGAACGCTTAATTAAAAATTCAGGCGTAATGTAGTCAAACACTTCCATATCTGCTAAGCCATATGTCATGTCGCCTTCTTTACTAATTAAAGCTGTATATGAACCTGTACTCGCATTTTCAAATTGTTGAACATGATCCAAATTCATAAATGGTGTGGACAATCGTTTAATCATTTCCCATTCACTATCTTGTCCACTAGCAGATAAAAAAGCGACCGTTTCGCCAAGCCTACCTAAGTTCTCAGCAATATTTCTTGCTACGCCACCAATAGAGCGTGTTGACGTTACAGGATTTGATGTTTCTGCAACTAAATCTTTATGCACATAAAACTTACGATCTACATTCGCTGCGCCAATACAAACAATAGGATAATCTTCATTTAAAACATATGCCTTTCCCATAACATATTCCTTTTGTATTAATCCTGAAATAATGTTTGCTACGCTGGGTCTAGATAATCCAATTGCCTCAGCAAGTTCACGTTGTGAAATAAACGGATTATCTTTAATTCTTTTTAAAATTTCTTTCTCAGAATCGCTCATAACATCCCTCCTCATATTGACTTAAAATACTTGAATCAGTGAATTTACAAAAATATCGTAGCATGCTGTTATTTCTGTTGTAAACGCTTACATTTGCCGTTATATCAATGATATTTGTTTATAAAATACGCATAATTTCGTAAAAAGTAAGTTCATTCCATCGTGTAAAAGGTACTTGAGAAAATGATAAATGTTTATACAGTATGATATTTGTCGACAATAAATTATGACATTTTTATGTCTTATATTTTTCTATAAAAAAACGTGACTCATTATCGATTTTTTCATCGACTGAATCACGTTACTATGTTTTATTTGTTTTTACTATTCAATATGATGATGCTATGCGTCAACTGCACCTCGATTAATCATGTCTTGCTTAGTAACAATTGGATATTTTTTAAATACGATTGAACCAAGATAACCTGCAAGCGCACCTACAATCGCCATTACTACACCATAAATTACAATAGTCATTGGATGATTAAATCCAAACATTACTAAAAATCCTGCAATCGGTGTAGCTGTACCTGTCGCATCGTTAATTAAACCTGACATAGCAATAATTAAACCAGCAATCGCACCACCAAAGAAATTTGTAATATAGATTGGAATTGGATTGGCTGATACAATATCTGCTTGTGATAAAGGTTCAATACTTACTGCAATCGTAGACTTACGATCACCTAATTTTAAGCGATGGAATAGCGTCCCATTCATAAATGCCGAACTAAATGCTGCCATGGCACCAATAGCCATAGGTACACCCGTTAAACCTAATAATGCTGTCAATGCCATTGAACTCAATGGCGCTGTGCCGACAACCGTGATAATACCACCTAAAATGATACCCATGATAATTGGATTCGTATTCGTACTACTTTGGATAATATCACCAATTCGAATCAATGTACTATTCACTACTGGCGTTAATAATACTGCAATAAGACGAGCTAATGGTGCTAAGATGACAATCGATCCAATTAAGTCGACACCATCCGGCACATATTTCTCTGTATATTTCATCACATATCCAATCATATAACCCGCAAAGAAACCTGGTAATAAATCCATACCACCGCACGCGGCTGCTATAACTAATGCATATACTGGTGACACACCGATAGCTAATGCTGTTAATCCAGCGGCAGCGACACCACCTAGACCTCCCGCAGCGTCTCCTAGCTCTTCTAAAAATTTAATACCGAATACTTCGCCACCAACATATTTATTAAATGCTTCTACTAAAAATGTTGCGATTGCTGCATTAGCTAATGCTCCCATGGCACGCATACCATTAGGCGCTTTATATGTAAATAATGTAAAAATCACTAAGACCAAAAATAAAAATAAAGTACCTATCAATAAATCCATAACCATTGACCCCCATTACGATAATTTTATATTCAATCCCCATATTTAAATATTGAATACTTAGAGGCCATTTTACTACAAAAAATATTATATTTCACGGAATATTTCTAATTTCCGATAATAATTATTATTAATTGAATGTGAAAGTTTATTCAAATAATACATAAACATAAAAATACCGGCACATGATGTACCGGCTTAATAAAACTATTCTACTGTTTCATTTTCAAAATTAAGGACGCCATCTTTCATATGATATGAACGATCACAATATGCTTTAAGTCGTTCATCATGTGTAACAATAATACATGCTTTCTTTCTTTTTTTGGCTTGATCACGTAGAATTTTAATAACTTCAATCGCATTTTCAGTATCTAACGCCGCGGTAGGTTCATCCGCTAAAATAATCGACGGATTCGTATACAACGCTTTGGCTATCGCCACACGTTGTTTCTGACCACCTGAAATTTCTGAAGGTAACTTATTAAGCAATGATGTTAGACCTAATTGTGACATAAGTTGCTGATAGTCTTCATTAGACATAACATTCTTATTTTTCTTTTTCAATAATGTAAATTGTTGCTTTACCGTTAAAAATGGTACAAGGTTTGTAGCTTGTAAAATAAAACCTATTTCAGACATTCTAACTTTTGCCAATGCTTTTTGCTTCATTGTCGTAATATCTTGGTTATTGATTAAAATGTGCCCAGATGTCGGTGTTTGTAAAGCACCTGCCATAGTTAGAAATGTACTTTTACCAGAGCCAGAAGGTCCAACCAATGCTATAATATCACCTTTATTTATCTCAAAATTTGTATCTTTAACCGCTTCAATGTTACGATTCCCATCTTTAAATGACTTTGTTACATTTTCAAATTTCAACATTTGCTACACCTCCTACCCGATCGCCTTTAACGGATCTATTTTTCTAATTGTTAAAATGGAGAATAAACTTCCTAATACAGAGACAATCATTAACACAATTGCAAATACGAGCAATGTTAGTACATCGAATTTGACAGGTACTGCATCAGGTAAAAATGCACCTGTAACGCCTGTTAACAGTAAGCCAAATGCCGTACCAAATAATGCTAATATGAGCGTCTGCGAAATAACTACGTTCGCTAAATAGCCATTCGTAAATCCTTGAGCCTTTAATATGCCAAATAAACTTGTTTTTTGTAATGTCATGACATATAAGAAAATGCCTATAACTGTAGCTGAAATGACAAATAAGAATGAAATCATAAAGTTTAATGTTAAGTTCTGTGGTTTATAACCTGGTAAATTTTCAATAAAGTCATTAATACTTACCGCTTCAAGCTCTTGGTTTAATTTTTTGTCTTTCCAATTTGTATCACGTACAACAACTGCATTAATTTTATCTCCAGTCAATCTAGGATTGATCTTGGCAATGGTAGCGTCATTCGTGAAAATGACTGGTGACGCATTATATTTTGCACTTTCTGTAAAACCTACGATATGCAATTTTTCATCTGATTGAGATAGTGATAATGTGTCGCCAATTTTAAATCCTTTATTTTTAAGTGTTTCATCAGCTAACACTTCATTATCTTTAGTCGCTTTATGCCCTTCTATTAAACTCGGAACTAAAAGTGATGACTTTTCAACACCGAACACTAAAACATTGTCTTTTTGATGACCATTAGAAACTATTTCTCCTGTTTGCTTCAATGTAGCTTGTTTCTTGTATTTATTTTCAATATCTTTCTTGTTAAAAACAGATTGTTGCACAGTTTGATTGGCATCTTTATTTAGAACAATGGCATCTGCTTGCCACTTATCAATGCCTTCTTTATTCATATTGATAAGACCATTCGCCAATCCAGATAATAAAAATAGCAAGTAACTAATCATCGTTAACACACCAATAATTAGTCCAAACTTCAATTTGTTGCGCCGTATTTCATTCCAAGCTAAAAACATGCATTTCTCTCCCTACTACTATGATTTAAACATTGTTTATATTCTTAGATGCACGTACGTCGTGTTGCGCTCTGTAATGTTATACATACACTTATCCTTCATTATACCCGAACTTTTTATATTAAAAGCAAATTTATGGAAAATGCAATTAATTGTCTATTATTTTTGTACGGTACATTTAAAATTAAGGATCAATTTAAAAACGCCTACATATACCTTTAAGTACATGTAGACGTCCAATTCATATATTATTTAACTTCGCCTGTTTTAGGATCGAATTGCTTAATAGCATTTTTACGTAATTTATCTTTTGCTTTGTCACTTGCTTTATAGTTATTGTTGTAAATCGTAGCTTCCCAACTACCATACATTGGGTTAGGGAAAATGATATATTTCTTACCGAAATCGTCTTTATGTTTTTCAATTAATGCTTCACGAGATTCAGCTGTAGCTTCTTTTGGATCTGTAAAGTCTAATAAATTATCTCCAAATAGCATGACAAGTTTATGATCCTTTTGAACTATTTGTCTGCGTGATTCTTTACTCTTATCATCTTTACCTTTTAGTAAAATATGACTCTTCTTAGCTTGAGGGATACCTTGTTGTTTTAAGTTCTTTTGTGTTGCCTTTAAATCTTTTTCTTTATCTCTATCAGAAATATAGTAGATATCGACACCTTTTTTGTCAGCATATTTCAAGAATTCTTTTGCGCCATAGACAGGTTTAGCTTTAGCAGCTTGTACCCATTCATGCCAACCTTCTGGGAAAGATTTATTATGTATTGATGCATAGCCTTGATATGGAGAATTATCTAAAACTGTTTCATCTAAATCCAAAGCAATAGCTAACTTATGTTTACCCTTATTCTTTTTAATCTCTTTATCTAGTTGAACTTTCGCACTGTTATAACCTTGTAAATATAATGCTTTTGCTTCAGCTGAATTTTGATACCAAGCCACTGCCATAATATTTTGATTACCAAGATTCACCTTTTGTGATGCTGGTATAGAAGCTTGTTGCGTTTGTTGAACTTCAGCAGAACTTTTGGCAAACGCTGTAGAATTTGTCGTTTGTGGCGCTGAAACTGTAACCGCTACCGATAATGATGCTATTGCAATATACTTTGAAATTTTATTCATCTTATCACCTCATGATTAATATTTAAAATACAGTTAAAATTATAAATGCATTTATTTAATATTGCTATACTATGAAAAGATATTTAATATTATTTCTTGAAAAGCTAACAAATATGTGAACATTTCATATAAGCATGATTTAATGGGAGACCTATCACATGAGAGAGATTTGTGATTTATCACGTAATAAACTTAAATTCATTTGAGTGACTAGGCCTTCCTATCAGACATATTCACTCATCCACGTATCATTATGTGTACAGTGTGCTATCTCTTATTTACCTATTGGAACAACTATAAACTCATCCATAGTTTACCTTTTATAAATAGCAGTCCTCACTCATACAATTTCTCATAAAAATCACAACGCTCCAACGTATTTCCAACTTATTTTCACTTATTTTAATTCATAAAAACGACACTTTAATTGTCATTATCCAATAATAGCAAGACGTTATTATTGCAATCTTTTTTATAAAATAATAGAATCATAGTATTGTCATTTAAAGATAAAGTAAGAACGTTTTTATTTTTCAGATTTTTTAAATTATTATGAATATCTAGTTTTAGGAAGGAAATTACATTGAAAAAACAAGTTATTATTTCGGGCCTCATGTTATTTTCACTATTTTTTGGAGCCGGAAATTTAATATTCCCGCCCATGCTTGGCCATACAGCGGGTCAAAATATGTGGATTGGTATGCTAGGCTTTGCTCTTACAGGCATATTACTCCCCTTTATTACTGTTATTGTTGTTGCATTTTATGATGAAGGTGTTGAAAGTGTAGGCAATCGTATACATCCATGGTTCGGGTTTATTTTTGCTGTCGTGATTTACATGTCTATCGGAGCATTTTACGGTATTCCACGTGCTGCAAATGTCGCGTACGAAATTGGTACAAGACACATTTTACCTGTGCACAACCAATGGACTTTAATTATATTCGCAGCAGTCTTTTTTGCCATCGTTTACTGGATTAGTTTAAATCCATCGAAAATCGTTGATAATTTAGGTAAATTATTAACACCATTATTACTATTAATGGTCGCTCTATTAAGTATTGCTGTCATTTTCAACCCTGAATCTGCACTAAGTGCACCTAAGGATAAATATATAACACATCCTTTCATTTCAGGAAGTTTGGAAGGCTATTTTACAATGGATCTTGTTGCTGCGTTAGCTTTTTCCGTAGTCATTGTCAATGGCTATAAGTTTAAAGGCCTCACAGATCGCATGAAAATTTTAAAATATGTCTGCTTTTCAGGTCTTATTGCAGCCATATTACTTGGAATGATTTACTTTGCACTTGCATACGTTGGGGCATCAACAGCTCCAGGAAACTTTAAAGATGGTACAGATATATTGACGTACAACTCATTACGAGTATTTGGTTCATTTGGCAACATAGTATTTGGTATGACAGTGATACTTGCATGTTTAACAACATGTATAGGACTCGTCAATGCTTGCGCCACATTTACTAAGAAACACGTACCTAAGTTTTCTTATAAAATATTTGCACTTATTTTCTCTATCATAGGGTTCTTATTTACAACACTTGGTTTAGAAATGATTTTAAAAATTGCTGTCCCATTATTGACATTAATATATCCCGTGTCTATTGCACTTGTACTGATATCATTTGCTAACATGTTTAGCACATTCAGATTCAGTTGGGCCTATCGACTCGCAACTGTTATTACATTGATTATTTCAATTTTACAAATACTAAATAGTTTTAACTTATTACACGGTGTTATTTTGAAATCGTTTATGATGTTACCTTTAGCAGATATCGATTTAGCTTGGCTTGTACCATTCATGCTCTTTGCTATTATCGGTTTCATAATCGATGTATTTATACGCCGTCCGAAACAAGCTACAACTTAATAAATGCGCACTACCTAGTAATGATTGACCCATCGTTACTAGGCTTTTTGTATGAAAATCTGTATTTATTCATTGATACTAACTGACGATTAATTATTTTAAAATAAATGATTTGTTAAAAAATCCTAGCTGTTATTCAAAAATATTAGTTTTTAAAATTAATTTTGTGAAATTATTCACAAATAAGACGATTCATAGTATACTCTGATTAACAAATGAAAAGTGAGGATGTCATTGTGAAGGAGAAACATATTAAATGGGATAAAATATTTTATGGGGACGACTGGGTAAATAACGTAGTCGAAACAATAAGAACAAAAGATATATTACAAAGCGTTTATTTAAAACGTTATTTATTACGCGCGATGATGGCAGGATTTATTATCGGTATTATTACGGTCTTCGTGCTATCAGTTAAAGCAACACACGAACCAGATTTACCACCAGGTATAGTGAATATGGCCAGCGCCATTACATTCAGCTTTGCGTTAGTACTCATTTTATTTACAAACTCCGAACTACTAACCAGTAACTTCATGTACTTTACTGTAGGCCTGTATTATAAAGTAATTAAACCGACTAGAGTATTGAAAATATTTTTATTGTGCTTTGCAGGAAATATTTTAGGTGCTGCCATTTTATTTAGTTTCATGCGTTTTTCAAATGTAATGACGCCAGATATGTTAAATCAGTTATCAGCAGTTATAGAGCATAAAACGTTGTCTACTGGTTTTGTAAGTATATTAATGAAAGCGATATTCGCCAATTTCTTTATCAATATTTCATTAGTTATTGCCATGCAAATTGACGATGTACTCGCAAAAATGTTTGTCATGATGTTCGGTGTTACCATATTCGCCTTTATGGGTTATGAACACGTCGTTTACAACAGTTGCTTATTTATGGGTGGTTTAATTTATCAAGTTGATACATTGCACTTCATACCAGCTATTTCGAATATCGCTGCGGCTTTTATCGGTAACTATATTGGAGGCGGACTCATTATAGGTTTATTCTATGCTTACTTGAATGATCATCATCAATTTTATAAAAATAATTAACTATATTTGAACAATGCGTTAGTCGATGCCTTTAATATTTAGAAGTGCATTGTCTAACGTATTTTTTTAAGTTCGTCAATGGTTTTTGTCCGATGCTATGAGCATTATCAAATACAAAATGCTCTCTTAAAAGCAGTTATTGACTGAAAATCTACTTCTAAGAGAGCACTTTATTTAATCGGTTAAGAAATCTTGAAATTTCAATATACGATGTTTATGATAAGTCGCTTATTTCATCTTTAGGCTTGTTATTAGTAAGTAGTTTAATACCACTGATTAACCATAAAGCAAATGTAATTATGTTACCACTTATTACAGCTCCAATAATCAACAATATACCACTCATTTTTTTGTTTTTAGATGCTTTAAACATACCGATTGCACCTAAAATAATTGAAATGATTCCAAATATGAATAGGGATAAGAATAATACAGTGAAAATTGCTGCTGCTGTTTCTGCATCAACTGGGTCAACCTCACCATTAACTGTTGTTGACACATCTGTAGTCATTACACCTGATGCTGCTAAAACCATCAATAGTAAACTAAATACCGTTGCTAAACCCTGAACAACAATTCCTATTATTGTCATTATTTTGATCGATTTTTCCATTGTCTTACTCCTTTATTATTATTATTTACAAACTTGCGTTTGTGTTCTTATATATAAATGTTTAAATTTATATCGTGTTTATTTTAAAAATTATTGTCGCTAAAGCTCATTTACTTTTTGAAACTGGTTAAAAGTTTTAAAGAAAGCCTACGTTAATCTTTTTCCACTTCTACATTTTCATCTTCATAATCTGCTTTATGGTCTTTCATATACTTAATTGGGTCTATTTCTCTATTGATCTCTGCCTTACCATCTTTTATTTCATATGCGAAATAATACATTTTTTCACGATCTTTATACAATTGAATACCAATAATAATGACTTTACCATCTTTATAAACATGTGTATTACTGTCTTCTTGTTTAATGTCTGTTTTAATAGTGTTTTGTACTTTCGAGGCAATTTTATTCATTTGATTCTGTTCTTTGTACACTTTATCAATATCTTTTTGATACTTTTCACCTTTATTAGAACAACCTGCCAATATAATTGCTAACATTAAAAATACTACCAATATTCTTTTCATCATTTTTCTCCTTAGATGGCTGTCATTTTCCACACACTACAATACTGATAATATGCTTTATCATTGTGATGTTTGAACAATGTTTTGCCAATTGTTATCAACTTAAAATTCGTTTAAATGTTTGACGCAAGATTTTGATTAATTATGATATTAAAGTCTTCTTAATATAAACATCTATTTCAGTGTTAATTTACAACTATCTACTGAAAATTATGTCATCATAATAAATTATGCAATAACTATTTGATACCTTTACATTGCTATGTATCTCTAAAAATTGCCTCCTATATATTTATTCAATTCCCAAATATTTAACTATTTATAATTATAGTAAAAAACATTTTAATAGTATATACTTTTCTCATATTTTTTTGATATAAGTTTTAAAAAATAAGTCGATGTGCATCAACTTTATAAAATACACTACAATAACCTTTTCAATTAATGGCAATTTTAAATTTATATCGTGATTTATTAATTAGTTAAACTCATTTATACATATGATGTATGGATACCGAGAAGCTAATAGACTTTTTAAGTTGCAAATAATCTTATCGTTTACCTTCTTCTTTGAATCAAATGTAAAATTGCACAGCCTTCTATAACATGTCTGCTACTCTTGCTCTTTAATACACTTCTCTACTTCTTTAACTTTATTAATTTCATATTCCGTTTCT